>DIDU01000224.1:10562-10748 GCA_002418295.1 Carnobacterium sp. UBA5792
GAAATGTGGCACGACACCTGGTAAGATAATGACTCCGCCAGTAAAGATCATAATGATCATACTCAAGATACCGCCCAGAAAACTTGAAAAGAACCCAATTAATACAGCATTCGGTGCATATGGGAAAACGATGGGACAATCCAATGCTGGTTTAGCATTTGGCACTAATTTTTCAGAAATTCCTTT
>DIDU01000144.1:0-4877 GCA_002418295.1 Carnobacterium sp. UBA5792
CCAATGAAGCCATAAACAACAGAAGGAATTCCAACTAACAGCTCGATAACTGGCTGCAAGACCTTTTTCCCAACTGTGGCGGAAATTTCAGTCATAAAAATAGCAGCGCCAACGGCAAAGGGAGTGGCTACCACCGCAGATAATAAGGTAACAATAAATGAACCGGCAATCATCGGCAATGCGCCTGTTAATGGCTGACCGTCTTCACCAACGTTTCCCGGATTCCAGACTGAACCGGTTAGAAAACGGCTCAATGAAACACCGTCTTTAGTAAATGTGGAAATTCCTTTGCTTGCTACAAAATATAAGATAGACAATACAACAAACACAATAAATGCAATACACAAAAAACTAACTGTTTTTCCTATTTTTTCAAGTCTGCCTTTACCGGAATGTTCTGCTAGTTTTTTTTGAATGTCTTCCAAAAGAAGCCCTCCTCTTATTCTTTCTCTCTTCCTTACAAGAAGACGCCGAGTTAATGAAACAGCTGCCTTCTTCACTTTTACTCTTTATCAGTCAGGTTCGTTTTTCCTTTTTTCGTTTAAGGAACTTCAGTCGTGTTTCCTGCTGCATCTCGTTCTACTTGCATCGTATTAGCTGGGATATATCCAAGAGCTTCTATCAAGGTACTTTGAACTTCCTCAGACATAATGTAAGTCAAAAAATCTTTTGTCAAACCAGTGGGTTCACCATTTGTATACATATGTTCATAAGACCAGATGATCCATTCATTTGTTTTAACGTTTTCGTCCGTTGGCTCTATTCCATTGATAGACAAAGTTTCCACAGTATCGTCTACATAAGAAAATGCAACATAACTGATGGTTCCAGGCGTACTTGCCACAATTTGCCGTACTGTTCCGCTAGATTCTTGTTCTTGGGTAACGATACTTTTTTTACCTTCCGGCAGAACCCAACGGTCAAAAGTTGAACGTGTTCCACTTCCTGAAGAACGATTCAAGACAGTAATGGGCAAGTCTTTACCGCCCAATTCTTTCCAATTCGTAATTTCTCCCGTAAAAATTTTCCCTAAATCTTCCAAACTAATATCTGTTACTCCTGTCCCAGGTGTAACAATCGGCGTAATGCCGACTACCGCTACTCGGTGGTCAACTAATTTTGAAGCATCGATTCCGCTTTTTTCTTCTGCAAAAATATCTGAATTGCCAATTTCTACGGCATTGGCAGCAATTTGTCCCAATCCTGTTCCGCTTCCTCCACCTTGAACATTTATAAATTTACCAAAATTCTCAGCTCCAAATTGTTCTCCGGCAGCTTCAACAAGCGGCTGCAATGCTGAAGAACCAACAGCTGTGATTGATTCTTCTCCTTCTACTGGTCCACAAGCTGTTAAAAAAATACCTAACGCCGCTACTACCATTATATTAATTTTTTTAAATTTCACGATTTTACCTCCTCGGTATTTACATAAAACACATACTCTCTCATCATAACTTATTTTTGTAAAAGTTTANNAAGTATAGTTTTTACTTTTATCTTAGCGCTTTTGCCTTTAAAGCGCAAAGATAAAGCTATCTTACCAACTCTTTGTATTAGAAAAAAGGGCATGGTTCCTTCTCGTCATTTTCTCATAATAAAACCCAGTTTGTTACTTGAGATGAGCTGCTCGCTCAAGTAACAAACTGGGTTTAGTTAAATGTATGATTCGAATTCAATTCTGTGATTTTTCCAGTTTCAAGGTAAATAACCCATTCGCAAATATTCGTTACATAATCGCCGATCCGTTCTAAGTATCTTGAAACTAAAAGATAATCCGTACCGCATATAACTAGTTCCGGGTCTGCTTTCATTTCTTCAATGCATTGTTCAAAAATTTCTTTAGACAATGCATTAATAGCATCATCACTATCAGCAGTTTTTCGAGCTTGCTCCACATCTTTTTTGAGGTAAGCTTCTAACGCCGCTCTAACGATCACTTTCACTTTTTCGGAAAGTTCCGCAATTTTCACTTCAATCTGAGGGATCCGCTTTGTACCTTTTACACGAATCGTAGACCTTGCAATGCTGACTGCGTGATCTCCCATGCGTTCCAAATCAGCACAAGCTTTCATAACTGTTACGATCCTGCGTAAATCACTGGTGACTGGTTGCTGTAACGCAATCAACTCAAAGCATTTCTTTTCCAAAGTCAGTTCTAATTCATTGATTTGGTGATCATGATCAATCACTTCTTGTGCCAGTTCTTTATCATGATTAATAAATGATTTAACAGATTTATAAATCGCTTCATTGACCATCATTCCCATTTCCGAAAAATGGTGATGCAATGAGGTCAGTTCTTCTTCAAAAGTTTGTCTCATTTGATCCTCTCCTTAATAGATAATTGCCTTTAACCAAAGCGCCCCGAAATATAATCTTCTGTTTCTTTTTTTTGAGGACGAGTAAACATTTTTCTGGTTTCGCCAAATTCAATTATGCGTCCATTTAAAAAGAAAGCTGTTTTATCTGAAATTCGTGAAGCTTGCTGCATGTTATGCGTTACCATAACAAGAGTATAATCTTTTTTTAATACAGTTACCAGTTCTTCAATCTTTGCTGTGGAAATAGGATCTAACGCACTTGTTGGCTCATCTAGCAATAACACTTCTGGTTCGACCGCTAATGCACGAGCGATGCAAAGCCGCTGTTGTTGCCCTCCTGATAAAGATAAGGCACTTTTTTTCAAATTATTTTTGACTTCTTCCCAAATAGCCGCTTCGCGCAAACTTTTTTCAACCAATTCGTCTAACTTTTGTTTGTTTTTAATGCCATGTGTTCTGGGTCCATAAGCTATATTATCATAAATACTCATTGGAAAAGGATTGGGTTGTTGAAAAACCATTCCTACCCTTTTGCGCAAATGATTAACATTGCATTCTTTTGCATAGATATCCTCATTATCCATTTTTATTTCTCCATTGATCGTACATCCTTCAATCAGATCATTCATTCGATTTAAACTTTTGATCAATGTGGATTTCCCGCATCCCGATGGCCCTATAAAAGCCGTGATTTCATTTTTCAAAATCGTTAAATCGATCTGATGGAGCGCTTGAAATTCTCCATAAAATAAATCCATCTCTTTGATTGTCACTTTACTCATTTTATTGTCTCCTTTGTTAATCGGCTGCTAAGGTAAGTTGAAACGCCATTGATAATCAAAACAATTAGGATCAAAATAACTCCCGTAGCGTAGGATTCATTGACGTGTTGCCCTTCACTGGATAATACATACATATGTAACGCTAGTGTTCTCCCAGAAGAAAACAGACTGTCCGGTAAATTAGTCGAAGTTCCCATGGTGTACATCAAAGCCGCTGTTTCTCCGACTACTCGTCCGCTAGCTAAAATGACACCCGATAAAATACCTGGCATTGCAACAGGTAACACTACTTTAAAGATTGTTNNCAAAACTAGCTTGTCGTAACGAGTCACTAACGGAAAGCAGCGCTTCCTCAGTTGAGCGAATAATCAACGGCAAAATCATCATCACAGCTGTTAATACACCAGCTAGAAGGGAATACTGAAATTGCAAAAATGTGACAAAAAATAGCATTCCGAATAAGCCGTACACAATCGATGGGATTGCCGCCAAGGTATCTGTTGCCATTCGAATCAACCCCACTACTTTATTGCTTTTTTTAGCATATTCGATCAAATAAAAGCCTGTAAATACTCCGATCGGTGTAGCTATCAATAAGGTTAATCCAACAACCATAAACGTTGTCAGCAAAGCTGGCAATAAAGAAACATTATTGGTTGTGTATTTCCAAGAAAAAAGAGACGGCGTCAAATGCGGTAATCCTTTGATTAAAATAAAACCGATAATGAAAAACAATGAACCGAATGTCAGTACGGCAGCAAGATAAATAAAACTTTTCATTACTTTACTACTCATTTGACGGTCTCCTTTCGTTTAATCAGCATAAAGATTCCATTAATCAGTAGAATGAAACCAAATAACACCACAGCTGTTGCAATAAGTGCTTCTCGGTGCTGACCAGCAGCATAAGACATTTCTAAGACAATGTTCGTTGTGAGTGTCCGAACTCCTTGGGTCAATGCTTCAGGAATCCGCGGTTGGTTTCCAGCTACCAAAACAACGGCCATCGTTTCACCGATGGCGCGTCCGACTCCTAAAACAATCGAAGATAAAATACCCGATTTTGCTGCTGGCAAGATGACTTTCATCACTGAGCGTTCATGAGTTGCTCCTAAAGCAAGACTGCCGCTGTAGTAGCTTTCTGGAACGGCACGAATGGCCGACTCTGACATTCCAATAATGGTCGGCAAGATCATCACGCCTAATAACAGCATAACTGTCAGCATGTTCATCCCAGTCCCGCCAAAAAGTTCTCGCATCAACGGTACGATTAATTGCAGCGCAAAGAAGCCGTACACAATAGAGGGAATCGCAGCCATCAAGTTGACTGCAGGTTTTAACAATTTATATAATTTGGGCGGGCAGAACTTAGCCATAAAGACAGCGGTTAGTACTCCGATTGGTACACCGATCAATACTGCCCCTAGCGTAACGGAAACAGACCCTACAATCATAGGCAATATCCCAAAAGCTGCAGGAGTATTTGATGGCGTCCATTTTTCTCCCAGCAAAAAATTACCTAATCCATATTTTGCAATAAAGGGCAGCCCTCCACCAAATACGAATACACCTATCAAGACGATTGCCAGCACAGATATCAAAGCTGAAAACAGGAAGACACCCTGCATAAAAAAATCCAGTTTTTTTACTTTTATTCCATTTGCTTGCTTATTCTTCAATACAATCACTCAAATCTATTTAGTATTCTCCAACTCATCCAAATGAGTAAGACTCTTTTTAATCGGGAATAAAAACAGACCAGTATATCCTAGTC
>DIDU01000144.1:5055-5294 GCA_002418295.1 Carnobacterium sp. UBA5792
CAGTTAGGTCATCAACTGTATTTTCCTGATTCACAATAACGGCAATTCCATCCATTGCAAGAACTTCTGACTTTAGTTCGGCTTGTTCTTCTTCCTTTAATTCACGAGAAGCCATCCCAATGTCTGCTGTCCCATCCACAGCTGCTGCAATCCCAGCAGAAGAACCATTCGAAGTAATATCGATTGTAACATCTGGATTCAAAGCTTGGTATTCTTCAGCTAAAACTTCCATAACTGGT
>DIDU01000145.1 GCA_002418295.1 Carnobacterium sp. UBA5792
GGAGGGGTAGCGAAGTGGCTAAACGCGGCGGACTGTAAATCCGCTCCTTCGGGTTCGGCAGTTCGAATCTGCCCCCCTCCACCATTATTATTTACTTTAGATATAGAAAGTAAGATATACTAAGTAAATTAGGTGTAAATCAATATTAAAATTGCAAATATGTATGGTGATGAGAGCAAGAAGGATACACCTGTTCCCATGCCGAACACAGCAGTTAAGCTTCTTAGCGCCGATGGTAGTGAAGGGTTTCCCTTTGTGAGAGTAGGACGTTGCCATGCAGAGCAATTTATTTTATATTGAGTCATTAGCTCAGTTGGTAGAGCATCTGACTTTTAATCAGAGGGTCGCAGGTTCGAATCCTGCATGACTCATAACTATTCATTTCCGATGACTAGTTATGCCATATTTTAGCGGGTGTGGCGGAATTGGCAGACGCACTAGATTTAGGATCTAGCGTCGAGAGACGTGGGGGTTCAAGTCCCTTCACCCGCACCATTTAGATTTTAATTTGATTAGCCGGCTTAGCTCAGTTGGTAGAGCATCTGATTTGTAATCAGAGGGTCGAGGGTTCAACTCCTTTAGCCGGCACCATTTTGCGGAAGTAGTTCAGTGGTAGAACGCCACCTTGCCAAGGTGGAGGTCGCGGGTTCGAACCCCGTCTTCCGCTTACTAGGACGACTAGTAAGCAGGTTTGAAAAAATCAGCTCTTGTTCTATATGCCGGGGTGGCGGAACAGGTAGACGCACAGGACTTAAAATCCTGCGGTGAGTGATCACCGTGCCGGTTCGATTCCGGCCCTCGGCACCATATATATAGCACCCATAGCTCAATTGGATAGAGTACCTGACTACGAATCAGGCGGTTAGAGGTTCGACTCCTCTTGGGTGCATTTTTCATCTGATAACATAATCCGGGAAGTAGCTCAGCTTGGTAGAGCACTTGGTTTGGGACCAAGGGGTCGCAGGTTCGAATCCTGTCTTCCCGATTTAAAATGTTGGGGCCTTAGCTCAGCTGGGANNCATTTACCGTTAGTGTAAAAAATTTTTAATTTTTGTTCAGCAATATAAAACTTAACGTTAAATATAGGAACGAATAAATTTTAAAGTAAATAAGCGGAGTTGCTTTTCAAATGAGTCATTTTCTCGTATAATTAAAGTCAGGATTAGTCAAGAAATTAGCTAGTCGGTTTAACATTTTCTTGACCTGAAATAATAAAGTATTAAGTCTGGTGTTGAGACAAAAAGAAAAGGAGTGTTACTGAGAGAACACCGTTGCATTGTGTGGTAAAAATAGGTAATATACATACCATACATCTTCATTGTTTCAGTAACAAATAGCACATGAACAATCAAAATATGTCGGATATCATTGAAGCTTATTTGAAAAAAGTACTTGGAACGGATGAGCAAGTCGAAATTAGACGTAGTGAAATGGCAGAGCGATTTAATTGTGTTCCTTCTCAAATTAACTATGTTATCAATACACGGTTTACTGTTCAGCAAGGTTATCTAGTTGAAAGTAAACGCGGTGGTGGCGGATATATCCGGATAATTAAAGTAAAATTATTGGATGAAGCAGAAATGCTGAATATGATGATCGATGTAATTGGAGACGAAATTTCACAACGAGATGCTTTTTCAATTATTGAAACTTTATATGAAGACAATATGATTGCTAAACGCGAAGCGAATTCAATGTTGGCGGTCATGGAAAAGTCAGTTTTATCACTGGATCCAAAGAAGGAACATGCACTAAGAGCACGGATNNAAGGAGATGGAGGCAATAATATGAATGAATTATTTTCAGAAAAAGCAAAAGTCGTTTTAATTTTAGCTCAAGAAGAAGCTAAAAGATTTCGCCAAAATTCTATAGGGACTGAACATATTTTATTAGGACTTATGGTGGAACAAGAAGGAATTGCTGGTAAAACACTCCGCCAATTCTCTGTAACTGAAAATGATGTGCGGGAAGAAGTCGAACATTTCACGGGTTATGGCACCATGAAATACAGTTCAAAAGATATGATTTTGCCGTACTCGCCAAGAGCTAAGCAAGCTATTACGTTGGCTACTGATGAAGCAAGACGAATGGGAGCACCTTTAGTAGGAACAGAACATCTTTTACTTGGTTTATTACGAGAAGAAGATATTTTATCCTCTAAGATTTTAACTAATTTGGATATCAGCTTGAACAAAACTCGTCAAGTTTTATTGAAAAAAATGGGAGTCACAGAGGGAACCAATGGAAAAGGGAGACGGCCAAAAGCTGCTGCTAAGCCGGTAGCTGGTACGCCTACACTGGACTCTTTAGCAAGAGACCTAACAGCTAANNATAGGAAGAAAAACAGAAATTCAACGGATTGTTCAAATATTGAGCCGTCGGACTAAAAACAACCCTGTTTTGATTGGCGAACCTGGAGTGGGTAAAACAGCTATTGCTGAAGGACTGGCCCAAAAAATTGCTTCGGGAGAGGTTCCATCAACATTAGCCAACAAACGTTTAATGATGCTTGATATGGGTTCGTTGGTCGCCGGTACAAAATACCGAGGCGAGTTTGAGGAACGGATGAAGAAAATAATCGATGAAATTTATCAAGACGGAGAAGTGATTCTATTTATTGATGAATTGCATACATTGATTGGAGCAGGAGGCGCTGAAGGAGCAATTGATGCTTCAAATATCATAAAACCTGCTTTAGCCCGTGGAGAACTGCAAACAATTGGAGCAACCACTTTAGATGAGTATCAAAAGTATATTGAAAAAGACGCAGCATTAGAAAGACGTTTTTCTCCTATACGCGTAGATCAGCCAACTCCAGAAGAAACAGAAGAAGTTTTGTTGGGGTTACGTTCTCGCTATGAAGAACATCATGGAGTTGAAATCACAGAAGAAGCGATCCGTGCAGCCGTTCAATTGTCTTCTCGTTACATCACTTCTCGACAATTGNNAGCGATTGATTTAATTGATGAATCAGCTTCTAAAGTTCGTTTAGATAGTTCATCTAAACCAACACCAGTGGCAGCAGCTTTAGCTGATTTAGACGCCATGGTCCAAGAAAAAGAAGAAGCAATCCAATTGCAAGATTTTGAAAGAGCAGCTAAAGTACGTGTAAAAGAAATGCGGCAACGGAAAAAAGTAGAAAGTATATTGTTGAAACAGGAGAAACAAGCTTCCTCTGGTTCGCACTTACAAGTGACTGAATTGGATATCGCAGAAGTAGTCTCTTTATGGACAGGGATTCCAGTACAGCAAATGGAACAAAAAGAATCTGACCGCTTATTGAAACTGGAAAAAGTATTGCACAATCGTGTTATTGGTCAAGAAGAAGCAGTCAGTGCAGTTGCCAGAGCTATTAGACGTGCACGAAGTGGTTTGAAGGATCCTAACCGTCCGATTGGTTCATTTATGTTTTTAGGCCCTACAGGTGTTGGTAAAACAGAATTGGCCAAAACGTTGGCAGAAGCTATGTTTGGCAGTGAAGATGCTTTAATACGAGTTGATATGTCAGAGTTTATGGAAAAATACAGNNGGTTCTCCTCCAGGATATGTAGGTTACGATGAAGGTGGTCAATTGACTGAAAAAATCCGTCAAAAACCTTATTCTGTCATTTTATTCGATGAAGTCGAAAAGGCGCATCCTGATGTCTTTAATATTCTGCTACAAGTACTGGATGATGGACATTTAACGGATTCTAAAGGCCGTAAAGTTGATTTCAAGAATACGGTTATGATTACNNTACGAGATGAGAAATCAGTTGGGTTTAGTGCCGTTGATGCTAGAAAAGACCATAAAACAATGGAAAAACGGATTAAAGAAGAGTTGAAAAATACATTCAAACCGGAGTTTATTAACCGTTTGGATGAAATTATCGTCTTCCATTCCCTTGAAAAACCTGAACTGAACAAGATTGTTAAGTTAATGGGACAAGTGATTGTTAAACGTTTAGAAGAAATGGATATCCATGTTAAGATTACGCAAGCCGCAATTGATGTTATTGCAAAAGCTGGCTTTGATCCTGAGTATGGTGCACGACCTTTACGCCGTGCTATCCAAAAAGAAATCGAAGACCGCCTAAGCGAAGAATTATTGAATAAGACTGTTAAAATTGGAGATCATGTGACAATCGGAGCAACAAAAGGTAAAATCCGCATTGCAGTAAAAGAGAATACCGAAAAGCAAGGGAAAATTAGCGCACCGGAAGATACGGTCAAAGCTTAACCTCTGCTGGTTAAATTAAGCATTTAGCAGAAACGCCTAACACAGTAATAGTATGTTAGGCGTTTTTGTTCGTATTATTTTTATGTTTCTGCTATGATTATTGTGTAGATAGATTGAATAGAAGGGGATGTAAAGAATATGAAAAAAAGTACACGTAACTTACTTATCGGTTTAGGAGCAACAATGGCTGTTGGAGCGATCATTCTATCGGCATCTAATAATTCGATGGCCAAAGTAGAAGCTTATATGAACCGCCAAAGAGCAAAAAACTTTGTAAAAGATAAATTAAAAGGAAATGAAAAAGCTTTAGACGTCGTTGAAAAGCTATCAGACGATGAAGTGGTAAACTTATTGAAAGTAGTGGATAAAGTTACTGACTTGAAAGGACAAGTTGGAACATACAGTGATCACTTAAAAGAGGCAACGAATGAGTTTAAAGAAATGTTAATGGATAAAAAAGATAAAGTGATGGATAAAGGCGAAGATATTGCGGACGATCTTAAAGATAAAATGTCTCATTAACAAAACTAGTTTTGTTAAAAAAGGCACTCTAGAAATTAGATTAAAACCTAATTTTTAGAGTGCTTTTCTTAATAAATAGAATTCTATAATTTTTTTCTGCCTTCAATGTCTAGCGGACTTGTCCCGCTTTTCTTATAAAGTAAGTAAATAACAAAGCAATAGATCATTCATATTGCGTAAGGATAAGCCGCTCATTTCATAAAAACGATCAATTCGGTACTGCAAAGTATTTCGATGGACATATAATGATTTTGCAGCCAAACTAATATTGCCTTGACTGTGCCATAACGCTAAAATTAACTCTTTTGTTTCTGTTTGACTAGTATATTTTTGTTTTAAACTTTGCATTAAGGGGCTTTTTTCTAGGGCATCAGAGATATAATAGTGCAAAGCTACACTTGGTAGAGAGAGTAGGGAAAGACCTCTGCTTTTTTGCCGATTAAAAATAAGCTGCTCTTCTTTAAAGATGGCTTTAAACTCTAGATCAAGAGGCCAGAATTGACCAATATAACAAAATGTTTTGATTGAAAAATCATCGTCTAGTGTCTGGATGATACCTGACAGCTCGTCTGTGGTTAGCTGCTCAACGGTACTATTTTGAATCAGCAAGCCAGTTGTTTCATCAATAAAAAAAGCTTCTTCGCAGTTCTCGAACATACTTTTGAAAGCTTTAAGCCAGGTTTTTTGTTCGAAATGCTGGTCTTTTTTTAAAATGGCAAATTGAATGATTCGATAGTCGCCCAGTTTTCCTGATGAAGGAAGTTCGCCTTCTTCTAATAAAAAAGTTTGCCATTCAGAATGTGTTGCATTTGTATGGGGCTTATTTTTTTGAGCAGAAAATAATAAGCGCAGTAAATCAAGCTCAGTAGGAGTTTTAGTTATTTTTTCTACTTGCACCCATTTGTTCTTGAATGGAAAAGAATTNNTCAGGATAAATTGCTTTGATTTCATTGAAATTCAAAAAAACACCTCTTTTAGTTAGCGCGATAATGATAACCGCTCGTCTCTTTTATTCTAACATTATTTTGCAGATTTGTAGATGAATTATGATATGATAAGCTTAAGAAACTAACGAAGGACTGGATGTATGCTGACATTAGAAGAAAAGGAATACTTTATGCATGAAGCGATTAAAGAAGCTAAAAAAGCTGAAGCCAAAATGGAAGTACCCATTGGCGCTGTAATTGTTTTACACGGAGAAATTATCGGACGAGGATACAACCAACGGGAAGAAAGCCATGATGCAACCACACACGCTGAAATGCTGGCTATTCAAGAAGCTAACCGTGCCCTTAAAAATTGGCGATTAGAAGATGCTCAATTATTTGTTACATTAGAGCCTTGCCCAATGTGCAGCGGTGCTATGATTTTATCACGCGTAAAAGAATTGTATTATGGAGCCCCTGACCCTAAAGGAGGTACAGCTGGGACCTTAATGAACTTGTTAACAGATAGCCGGTTCAATCACCAAGTTGAAATTGAGCAGGGTATCTTAGCAGCAGAATGCGGAGCGTTATTAACGAATTTTTTTAAAGCATTACGTAAACGCAAAAAGATCGAAAAAGCGGCACGAAAGTCAATAATGGAAAAAAATAAAGAAGGATAGGTGAACCTAGCGGACACATATCCTTCTTCTATTTTAATCATTCATTAGTTCTTGATCTTTTAAGATAGTAGCATCAACGCCTTTGATAACAGTTGAAATGAATTTTTCATCTTCTAATGCCACAATTCCGGCAACAGTCGTACCGCCTGGAGAAGAAACTTGGTCAATCAAGTTCCAAGGAGAATGTCCGCTTTCCAATACCATTTTTGCACTGCCTAAAACAGCTTGTGCAGCAATTTTAGTGGCTAATTCTTTTGGCATCCCGTTTTTAACAGCTCCACGTGCTAAAGAATCAATAAAGAGAAAAGCATAAGCAGGCGAGCTGCCAGCAATGGCCGTAAAGGGACTAAAATCTTTTTCTTCTAATTCTACTNNCAAACATGCCAAGTACGAATTGAATTTGAGAACCACTGGTAAATGAATTGCCGCAAATAGCTGTCATTCCTTCGCCAATCATAGAATTTAAATTAGGCATGACACGGATTATCGAATTATTAATTTTTTCCCCCATTAAATCAGCTAACTTTTGAAGTGTGGTGCCAGCAGCAATGGAAACAAGCAAAGACTGTTTTTGATGGATCGCTGTACTTAAACTGGGAAGGAGTTGCGTGATGACGTTCGGCTTAACAGCTAGGACGACAACATCTACAGCAGCAATCAATTCCTCATTTGAATGGCAGGCAGTTGTCTTTGTCTCAGCAGCAAAAGCCATTAATTTTTCTTTTGTTCTGCTGAAAACATAAATATCTTCGCTTTTAATGTAGTTCTGTTTGATCATTCCTTTGATAATGGCACTCGCCATGTTCCCTGTTCCAATAAATCCTACTTTCATATGAGACACTCCATTCTTTGGTCAAGTGATAGGTTCATTTTATTTTACCATAAATTGAAAAACGAATAGCTGGTCAAAAGGTTTTTTAGAGCAAAGCACCACTCTTTTCTTTGGTTTAAATGGTATCTTGTAACAGCTGATACAAGATGTTAGAATGTAACTCACGTTAGAAAAACTGAAAATAGCGCGTGCAGAAAAAGGAATAAGGAACTTTAAATGTAAAGAACCTTTCTAAATCAGCCGTAAGAAAACCAGTCAGAGAGTGAACGAAAAGCAAAAGGAGCTAATGAAGATGCAAGATCGTTATGAAGAATTGAAGAGAGCAGAAAAAGGGGCACTCGTTAGTATTGTTGCCTATATTATTTTATCTTTAACTAAAATATTTATTGGTGTCAGTTACCATTCTGCAGCGTTAAGGGCAGATGGTTTAAACAATATGACA
>DIDU01000177.1:0-490 GCA_002418295.1 Carnobacterium sp. UBA5792
AATGTCAAAATTGACTAATAAAATGGAAAACATTTTTGATTTGTTGAAAAAGAATACCATACAAGCCAATGAAACAACGATTACCCTAATCTTTGACTGTTTAGATACGTTGTCCGATTTGGTCGAAGATTTAAGAACAGAAAATGACGTGAAACGTGACATCAGTGAATTAGTCGAACGCTTAAATGCAGCAGCTGAAGGGAAAAGCACGCCAGCTGATAATCAGATTGAAGAAATAGTAGAGGAAACAGATCATGACTTTAATTTAAATTTACATAATTTAGATGATTCTGACTTGCAAGTAATCGAGAATGCAAAAGAANNCTGAAGACAGCAGCATGAAGAATGCTCGTGTTTTTCTGGTAATGAGCAAACTTGAACAGCAAGGAGATATCTTATATGTAGAACCCAATGCTGAAGTAGTAGAAAATGAAGATTTTGGTTCCGTCTTTAAGCTTATTTTTCTCAGCAAATTAGATGAAGAAACCGT
>DIDU01000177.1:503-988 GCA_002418295.1 Carnobacterium sp. UBA5792
ACAGTGAAATTGAGGCTGTATTGATCCAGTCCATTGAAGACGGCAATCAATTGATTGAAATACCTGCAGCCGAAAAAACAGATATAGCAATAAAAGAAATTGAAGCAGAAAAACAGCTGGAAAAAGAAGAACATGCGGCTTTAGAACAACCAACAGCTGCAGCTAAAGCACCGCAAAAACAAATGCTGAATCATTCTGTACGGGTCGATATTGATAAACTGGATTCTTTTATGAACTTAGTTTCTGAATTAGTGATTTACCGTACACAACTTAAAGATATCAGCACGCAGCTTCAAGCAGCTGAACTGACAGAACCACTGGAACAAGTCGGCAGGATCAGTGCCGATTTGCAAGAACTTGTATTGAAAATCAGAATGCAGCCGGTTAGTGCCGTGATGAGTCGTTTCCCAAGAATGGTTCGAGATCTTGGCAACGATCTCGGGAAAGAATTTGAATTGGTCATCGAAGGAGAAGATACAGAATTA
>DIDU01000177.1:1036-9665 GCA_002418295.1 Carnobacterium sp. UBA5792
GATTGGAACTCGGTAAAAATCCTAAAGGGCAAATTAAAATTACGGCTTACCAAGAAGGAAATCGAGTTGTTTTAACCGTTTCGGATGATGGAAAAGGCTTAGATCCAGCAGCAATAAAAGCAAGTGCAACCAGAAAAGGAATCGCAACAGAGGGATTGAATGACAAAGAACTACAACACTTAATTTTTCATCCAGGGTTTTCGACGGCAAGTGAAGTAACCAGCATTTCGGGCAGAGGAGTAGGAATGGATGTCGTTAAGCAAAAAATCAATACACTCGGCGGAACAATTGATATCGTTAGTGAAATCAATAAAGGAACAACTTTCAAAGTCAATCTGCCATTGACTTTATCCATCATTCAAGCGTTATTAGTAAAAGTCGGAAGTGAAACATTTGCTATGCCGTTGGGAGTCGTCCAAAAAATCATTAAACCAGAAGCAGCAGAGATTATTGAAGTCCATGATCGCGAAGTTTATCTGTTCGAAGAAGCTGCAGTTCCCGTTATTCATTTAAACGAAGTATTTGGTATTGCGCCGACAAGCAACAACAACAATCTTCACCTAGTGCTTGTTAAACAAGGCGAAAATCATTATGCGTTAGCGGTAGATGATATTATCAGACAACAAGAAATTGCTATTAAAAAGCTAGGAAAAGAATTAAGCATGTTGAAAAAATATCTTGGCGCTACGATTATGGGAAATGGTGGAATTATCATGATTCTTGATATTGCACATATTTGCCGTAACAGTCAGGAGGAAGAAAGTGAATACTAATTACTCTATGTTGGAATTAGATGCCCTAAAAGAGATTATCAATATCGGTGGCGGAAATGCTGCAACCAGTTTATCGCAATTGATTGAAAAACCGGTCAATATGACGGTTCCAGTGATTGAAATGCTGGATTACGCAGATGTTTATGAACACATCATGCCAGAGGAAACAGTTGTTAAAGCTGTAGTTACTAAAATGCTGGGAGATGCAGAAGGGATTTTCTTGTTTACTGTAGACCAAGAAGCCTCGGAAAATATCGTCACAATGATGATGCCAGAAGGAGTCGCTTACTCAGAACAACTGGCAGACTCTGCTTTGCAAGAGTTGGTCAATATTTTAGTGAACTCTTTTTTGAATGCTGTTATTAAATTATTGGATATTCACCTTGTAACCTCTGTTCCGCTATTGACAAAAGATATGTTTGGCGCGATTATGAGTAGTGTCTACTTAGAACAAGGGCAATATGAAGAACATGTAATGATCATCAAAAATGAGTTTTACTATGCAGGAGACCGGTTAGAGTCCTCTTTGTATTTTGTCCCTAAACCAGGAATATTAGAAGAACTGTTTAAATTAATAGGAGTCGGAGGAGAATAAAAAATGACAAAAAAAGTAATGATCGTAGATGATGCAGCTTTCATGAGAATGAAATTGAAAGATATTTTAGGGAAAAACGGGTATGAAGTAGTAGCAGAAGCACAAAATGGCTTAGAAGCTGTTGAAAAGTATAAAGCAGAAAAACCTGATTTAGTTACGATGGATATCACCATGCCTGAAATGGACGGCGTTGAAGCATTAAAAGAAATTAAAGCTTTTGATTCGGCAGCTAGAGTAGTGATGTGCAGTGCTATGGGACAACAAGGAATGGTCATGGATGCTATTCGTTCAGGAGCAGTAGATTTTATTGTGAAGCCTTTCGATACCGATCGTGTAATCAAAGCTTTAGATAAAGCAGCACTGTAATGGAGACACAAACATGCAGATAATTGTTTTTACTTTAAACAAGAAATACTACGCCTTTTCTTCTGAAAGTGTGGAAGAAATCACAAAAAAGATGCCTTGGACGCCCATTCCTCAATCCCCGGAATGGGTTCAAGGATTGATCAATTTAAGAGGGAATGTCATTACCCTGATAAATTTTTATAAACTACTTTCTCCAACTAGCGAATCTGAAGAATTATGTTACAATAACATTATCATTGTGAAAAAAGATGATGAAAAAATAGCATTTATGGTAGATAATGTGGCTTGGGTTACTGAAATCGACCCGGCAGAAATTCAGCAACTTGACCATCAGGCTGAAGAGAAAGTTTCTGGCTTGATTCAAGTGAAAGATCAGATGGTGAACATTATCAATATGGAGGCACTATTTTATAAAAATGAGGGATAATAGTGAAACAAGTTTTATCGCAACAAGAAATTGACTCTTTACTGCAAGCCGTAGAAAGTGGAGAAATCGATGCAAAGGGTTTGGAAGAGCAAGAAAAAGAAAATAAAGTTAAAAGCTACGATTTTAAACGTCCTGCCCGCCTTTCTAAAGAGTATATCAGTACCTTAAATATGATATTTGAAGAGTTTGCTAAGATAATAGGCAATTTGTTGTCTACACAAGTTCGAACGAATGTTGATTTGCAGTTGGCTTCTATTGAACAAGTCAGTTTTGATGAATTTGTTCATTCAGTTCCCCGGTTTACTTTAATGGGAATGTTCCATTCTGAACCTTTGGAAGGAACGCAGATAGTAGAATTAAGCCCTCAACTTTGTTTGCAACTGATTGATTTATTGTGCGGGAGTTCAGAAGTAGGTAACAGCACGGAAGAAGTTACAAAAGAAAGTTTTACGGACATTGAAATGGCTATTTTAGAGGATATCTTACTCGATTTCATCCGATCTTTCGAACTTGTCTGGCGTGAAATTGCTGAATTGAAAACGTCTCTTGACACAACTGAAACCAATCCACAGTTGTTGCAAAATATGTCCCCGAATGAGCCGGTTGTCTTAATCACTTTTACGGTCGAGTTATTTGAAGTGCGAACGTTTGTTAATTTATGTGTGCCGTACATCTTTTTTGAAAGTATCTTAGACAAATTAAGTTTGCGCAACTGGTTTCATTCCGAAAAAGAAACAGATCATTCCGATAGCGGAAAGATAGAAAAAAGTCTGAGTTTAGCCAAAGTAAATCTGGAAGTACTATTGGGAGAAGCTACCATGACGTTGGAAAATTTTCTACAGCTGGAATTGGGAGATATCATTCCGCTTGATGGAAAAACTTCAGATCCACTGATTATGGCAGTGGAACAACGCCCGCATTATCTCGTGAAACCGGGGTTAAAAGGCAAAAACATGGCGGTTGAAGTATTACAGTATATTGGAGGAGAAACAGACTGATGAGCAATGAAAAATTATCGCAAGAAGAAATCGATGCAATGTTAAATGCAAATACACCAACAGAAAATACGTCAGAAACCATTACTCAAGACCAAACAGATATCATAGGTGAAGTGGGCAACATCTCCATGTCGCAAGCTGCGACTACCCTTTCTTCTATTTTAAGTCATCGGGTGATGATTACAACACCGCGTGTTTCTTGTCTGAAGTTCCAACAGATCATTGATGAAAGTACCACTCCTAAAGTAGTGACTACGATCGAATTCAAAAAAGGTTTGTTGGGAAGTAACTTATTGATGATGGATGTTAATGATGCAATCATTATCGCTGATTTAATGATGGATGGCGATGGCGACGCAACTGGACGAGAATTTACAGATTTGGAATTAAGCGCGGTTGGAGAAGCGATGAATCAAATGATTGGATCCGCTTCGACAGCAATGGCAACGATGCTGGAAAGAACGGTGGATATTCTCCCACCCGATGTGGAGGTCTGGCGAGACAACGATTCTGTCTCTTATGATAAGATCAGCGGAGATACGACGGTTTGCAAAATTGCTTTTAAATTAACTGTTGACGATTTAATTGAAAGTGAAATTATGCAAATTTTCACACTAGAAACAGTTAGAGAAATTGCTAGTGCAATGTTAGCTGATAACGCTGGAGTGGTAGAAGACAGAACGGTTGAAGAAACTGCACTGCCGGCTTCAACAACAACAGAGAAAATAGGCGTTCAAAAACCGGAATTTCAAGAATTAACCGATTCCGGTGTTCAGAATAATACCCGTAACCTTGATTTGATTATGGATGTTCCACTACAATTCAGCGTAGTTCTAGGGGAGAACAAAAAGACGATCAAAGACATATTGGCTCTAGGAACCGGATCGGTGGTCGAACTAGATAAAATGACCGATGAACCTTTACAAGTCTATGTCAATGGTAAACTAATTGCCGAAGGAGAAGTCGTTGTGATCAACGAAAGCTTCGGTATCCGGATCACCAACATTTTAAGCCAAGAACAACGAATCAAAAATCTAAGGTAAAACATAAGGATGTGAAGTGCCGCATGGGAGTTTCGATTCAAAATTAGGAATCTTGACGGAAATGTTTCATTTCCAGAAAGATTGTCTATTTTGAATCGAAACTGCGGCACGCAACTCAACTATAAGGATGTGGAGTGACTCTGATAGGCACCCCAGCAATTTTAGGGATTTGAAAGCAAGAGCATCCCGCGCATTGCTGAAAATCATCTAAATTGCTAAGTGCCTGAGTCACGCAACTCAACTATCAGGATGCAGAGAACGCTGACCAGGCATGACAGAAAAATAGGGAAATAACCGCAAAAGGCTGAAAGCCTTGAGGATAACTTCATCTTTTTTCCGAATGCCTAGCGTTCGCAGCTCAACTACTAGGATACAAAGTCTTTTTAGTTTAAATTAGAAAAAGCATATGAATATATAAGAGCCCAAACAAACCATTGTTTTGGCTCTTTTTGGTTCCACATCTTCTAGTGGTGGTAATGAAATGTGTTTCTAAATAGTTTTGAAATCGTATGCTTTTCCTTAATACATACCATACATGCGGTAAGTATCCTATTATATATACAACATGCTGTCGTTTACTCTTCATTAGACATTCAACTGCTTTATCTAAAGCAACTTAATCTATTTGTTTTTTTCAACTGCTTAAAAGCACAAATTACAAAAATCCAAAAAAACTCATTTAAAGACCATAAAGCTAAAGACAATTTATTGTTATGGTTCTTAAAAGGAGTTTATGGACTATAAGAGTCAGTTTTAGGCAAGGATACGGTCCGCATTCTGTTTTTATGGACCGTATCTTTGTTATTCTGCTCATCCACAAGGTAATCAACAGTTTTGCTTTAAGCATTTCAATGTATCGTAGCTTTTTGGACGCCAAAATAGTCATTAACAAGAATACAAAAAAATACTTTATGATGTCACATTTGTGTGCTTCTATATGGGAAAATAGAAAAATAGTATTGTTTCAACTTGTTATTTTATGTAGAATGAAAGCTGTTTAGAGAAGACAAAGGAATGGCAGGATAGTTTTTTAATAAAGAGGGTTAAATTTCATAAAAAGCTGCCGATATAACCTGAGAAGAGAACAGTTTTGTAATATAAACCAATTAATCTAATGACAATAACAATAAAAACCGAGAATGCCTATCTGAAAGGAGCGCTTATTATGAAAATTGGAAATGGCTATAATAACTATTTAAATGCTGTCCGCCAAAATCAAAGCAATGCGCAAAACAAAGAATTATCTAACAAACCTGGAAAAACTGAAAAAGAAGAATCGGTTCAAGTAAATATTTCTGATGCGGCTAAACAACTTGCTAAAACCAATAACACTGAATTGCCAAGTGCAAAAGTAGAAGCAATTAAAAAGGCAGTATTGGATGGAACATATGAAGTTTCACCAGAAAAAATTTCAAGCAGCATGCTTGAAGCAATGAAAAACCAAAGGAAGTAGATAAGCCTATGAATGCACAACAAGAAGTGTTTGAGACGCTAAAAGAATTTAAAAAAGTATTATTAGCAGAAAAAACAGCACTGATAGAGAATGACAGTACAAAAGTTGTTGAACTAGTCGAAAAAAAGCAAGGCTTTCTTGAAAAGCTGCCAAAGTTAAATCCAGCCGGTTTAAAAAAAGAAGAATTATCAGGTATTGTGGAAGAAATCAAACAACTGCAACAAACCAACCTGCTTTTGACCAAACAAGCTCTGCAATACCAAGAAACTATCATGGAAGCTATCACAAAAGGAGTAAAAAAATCTAGTACAACGTACTCCAAAAAAGGCAATTATACTGCTGCTGAACAAGCCAGCTTAATTGATCAGTCCCTATAAAGAGGTGAGGAAATGTCAGGATTATTCGGAATATTAAACAATGCAACAAAAGGCTTGAACGTTCAGCAATCTGCTTTACAAACAACCAGTCATAACTTAGCCAATTCAAATACAGAAGGCTATTCGAGACAAAAAGTAAATATGGTAGCGGATAACCCGTATACCCTTTCTGGAATCGGCCAGTTGGGAACAGGAGTAAGAATTTCATCTGTTGATCGTATTGTGGACCCTTATGTCAACAAACAGCTGCAGAATGAAAATTCTTCTTTAGAGATGTACAAACAAAAATCAGATATTTTAGGCCAGTTGGAAGCAATCTTTAACGAGCCTTCAGCAACAGGTTTAAATAATAATATTAGTGAGGTTTTTTCTTCTTGGACTTATTTAGGTTCCAATCCTGAACTAGCTACTGCCAAAACCATGGTGGCGCAAAATTCAGAAACCTTTACTGATACAATGCATCATATGTCCAACCAAATCAATAGTTTACATAATGGAACAGTTAAAGATATCGAAAAAGATGTCTTAGATTTTAATGCAAAAGTTCAACAATTGGATTCATTAAACAAACAGATTTTCAACGTAACGGTTAAAGGTGAATCGCCTANNAATGATTTGTTAGATCAGCAGGATAAACTATTAAGCGATCTAGCAGGAATTGCTGGAGTGGAAACGACTTATGATAAATTCAATCGCGTAAGCATCAGCGTAGGTGGGCAAGAAATATTGAACGAAAATACAACAAAAACACTTGGAACATCATCTGAACCTGCTGGGCAACTAGTAATCAACCAAGAAAATGGCGAAACAACAGCCATTTCGATCAAATCAGGCAGCATCAAAGGTTCACAGGAAGCACTAGTAGAAATTGACGACAAAAAACAAGATTTAAATGATTTAGCTTATACTTTCGCAACAGCGGTCAATACCATACACAGTGATGGAGGCGAAGGCATACCTTTCTTTGATTTAGGTTCAGCAGAGGACGGCAATTACGCTGCAACGATTAAAGTAAATAAAGAGATTCTCAATGACGTTTCAAAAATTAATGCAGGAAAAAATATCGAAACAGTTGTTGGCGGCGATGGTACACGTGCGCAAGCAATCGCAGCCTTACAAAATACAACTTTAGGTTATCCAGCAGCCGACATTGAATACAATAAAGAAACGATGTCGATTACGAATCAAGTTGGAGGCTCAACTGTTTCAGGAGCATACAACGATACAGTAACGCAAATGGGGATCGTGAAGCAACAAGCTGATAATATGGCAGACAGTCAAGAAGGCTTAGTGAGTTTACTTCAAGCACGCCGAGAGTCCATTTCAGGTGTTTCAATCAACGAAGAAGTAACCGATACTATGAAATATCAAAGTGCTTTTCAAGCAAATTCCCGCATTATTTCAATCGTTTCTGACATGTTGGACACGTTAATCAATCGAACAGGGGTGTAATCAATGCGTGTAACAGATTCCTTAATGTCCCAAAGCTTTTTAAGAAATTTAAGTACGAATACGAAAAACTTACAGAAATACCAAGAGCAACTTTCATCATTAAAAGAAGTCAATCGGCCTTCTGATGATCCTTTACGTGTCTCTAAAATTTTAGACTTAAACAATACGATCGTTCAAAATGATCAATATAAAACAACGATCAATGATGCCATTGCGNNGAATGTCCAAGATTCTGCTTTAAGCAGTGCCACAAAGTCTTTACAACGCATTAAAACGTTGATCCAATCTTCTGCAAATGACACAATGAGCCATTCTGACCGCCAAGCTAACAAAGCTGAAATTGCATCTGAAATTCATGGAGTTGTAGATGCTTTGAATACAAATTTTGGCGGACGGTATGTATTTGCTGGAATGAATACAACTGAAGCGCCTTTTAAAGTGGAAACAGATGATGCTGGCGAGATTGTGGGAATCAGTTACCATGATGGAAAAGACGATTCCACTGCAAACGGCAATTTATCTCGTGAAATTGCTCCTGGCGTGTCAATCGAATTGAATACCGATGGACGCGTATTTATGAACGAGCAAGGAACTGCTGATTCGCCAGATAATTTAGGTTCTTTTTTCAAAGATGTCATGCAAGCTTTGGATACTGACGATACGGAAAAATTATCTGGCTTATTAGATAGAGCAGACCAAGTAATTGAAAATGTCGTTTCTAGTCGTGCCAAAACAGGTGCTATTTTTAATCGCTTGGAAGCGACTCTAGAACGCAATGACAGCGAAAAATTAAACCTTAAATCGATGTTAGCTGAAAACCAAGACATTGATCTAGCCGAAAAATACATGCAATTTACCATGGAAAAAACAGCTTACCAAGCCTCCTTAGCAATGGGCTCTCAAATTTTACAAACCAATATACTGGACTATCTTTAAAAGATAGTTCAGTTTTTTTATAAAAAATAAAAATAATAAAATATAGGCTTAAGTCTGATTTAAACCAACCGATATAAAGAACAGAAGGTAAATTATTCTTAATTTTTGTCAAAAAGTAATTAAATATAAAAAAATTAAAAAAAGACTTAACAGAAGGTAAACTGAGCCGATATAAGAGGTAGAAGGCAAGATCTTCACAAAATAGACTT
>DIDU01000177.1:9678-18535 GCA_002418295.1 Carnobacterium sp. UBA5792
ACTCTCAATTAACATCAGCTAATGCTTCAAAAAGCAGCTCATTAGCTAAACTATCATCAGGACTACGCATCAACAAAGCAGGAGACGATGCAGCAGGATTAGCAATTTCAGAAAAAATGAAAAACCAAATTAGCGGTATGACTCAAGCTTCACGTAATGCACAAGACGGTATTTCATTGATTCAAACAGCTGAAGGCGCATTAGGCGAAACACACAGCATTTTAAATCGTATGCGTGACTTAACTGTTCAAGCAAAAAATGGTACAAACACAGATGAAGATACAAATGCTATCCAAAAAGAAATGGATTCTCTTTCTTCAGAAATTGGACGTATCGCTAAAGATACTCAATTCAACTCAAAATCATTATTAAATGGCGGAACAGAAGGCTCTAGTTTTACATTCCAAATTGGAGCTAATGCTGGACAAGAAGTTAAATTAGAAATCAAAGATATGTCTACAGATGGATTAGGATTATCAACTAAAGATACTCAAACAGTAGCTGAAAAAACAGCAGCAGCAGCAGCAACAGCTAAAACAGCAGCAGCAACAGCTAAAGCTAAATCAGAAGAAGCAGATTTAGCTATTGATGCAAGTGGAACCCTAGCTACAGAAGCAGACGGTCTTGATCTTGATGCACTTAAAGCAGCTGTAGAAGCAGCGGATGAAGCGGATAAACCAGCTGCTCAAACTGCTTTAGATGAAGCAACTGTTAAAGTTACAGCATTTGAAAATGCTAAAACAGCAGCAAAAACAGCTAAAACAGAATTAGAAACAGCTACTAAAACTTCTGAAGACTTAGCAAAAATTGCTGAAGGCTCTAAAGACGACAACTCTTACGCAACTACAAGCAAACTTAAAGTTGCTAACGAAGTTGATGCTGAAGGTAATGTAGTAGGGGATAAATTAACAGATAAAGATTACGATGCTGTTATTGAAACTATTGACTCAGCTATCAAATCAGTTTCTGAAGAACGTGCAAACTTAGGTGCTACTCAAAACCGTTTAGACCACACTGTTTCTAACTTAGCTACAACAAAAGAAAACTTATCAGAAGCTAACGTACGTATTACTGACGTAGATATGGCTGAAGAAATGATGAGCTTCACGAAATCAAACATCCTTTCTCAAGCTTCTACTTCAATGTTGGCTCAAGCAAACCAAATGCCACAAAGTGTTCTTTCGTTATTACAATAATAATTAGATACTAAATTTAAAGCACACCAAGAAAAGCCGGCATTGTGCCGGCTTTTCATTTATAGTAAACTATACGAGGTTGAGAAATGGAGTTGTCAGATATGGATATTATACAAGCTGTCACAAAGTCTCTTCAAATTCGTCCGATTGAATCAAATACAATTCAATCTGATAAACAAAAATCATACATAAAAGGAACAATAGGAAAAGAAGAAACAAACGAACCTGTTATCGTTTCTGAAATAACCAAAGAAGAACTGGAACAAACTGTAGAAAAAGCCAATCAATACTTATTAGGATTAAAAACTCAGTTTGATTTCAAAGTTCATGAAGGTACTGGCAGAACAGTAGTCAGATTGGTAGATAAGCAAACAAAAGAAGTAGTAAAAGAAATTCCACCAGAAAAAATGCTGGATGTATTAGCAAGTATTTGGGATACAGCAGGAATTTTAGTCGATCGAAAGGAGTGAGAGAATGGCTAGTAGCATTAACTTTTTAGGTTCATATTCAGGAATTGATTCAGCGACTGTTGATTCATTAATCGAAGCAGAATCGGGCAAACTTGTACAATATACGAATAAACAAGCTAGTTTAACGAGTGAAAAAAATGCATGGAAAGACATTAATACACGTTTGAATAGTCTGTATGAAAAGTTGGGAAGTTTACAAGAAGATGCAGCTTTTCAATCTAGAACTGTTACAAGTTCTGATACAAGTAAACTAACGATTTCAGTAAAAACAGACGCACAATTAGGTAACTATTCTGTTCAAGTGAATCGATTAGCGACTGCAACGACTATGACTTCTGGAACGATTCCTTCAGCATCTGGAAAAACCGTTAAAGAAGCATTAGGTTTGGATGGAACTTTTTCAATTACCAATCAAGATTATGATTTAACTAAACCAGAAGAAAATGCGTTTTCCATTGATATAAAAGCAGAAGATAGCTTAAAAGATATTGTTGGTAAAATTAATGAGCAAACTAAAGTATCAGGAGTACAAGCCAAAATTATTGATCAAAAGATTATCTTGACGGATACTAAAATGGGCGACCGGACGTTTACTGTTGGAGGAGACCTGGCTGGAAAGTTGGGATTGGACTCAACTGCAGAAGGTGAAATTAAACCAACAGTTGTAGCAGGTCATTCTGCCGAGTTAGTAGTCGATGGTATTACCATCGAGCGCAACACAAATAATATCGAAGATGTCATTGAAGGAGTTACGCTGACACTTAAAGGCATCAGCGAAACAGAAAAACCAATGACAGTGACGGTAGCAGAAGATACAGATAAAACCATAAAAGCCATCCAGAGTGTGGTAGATCAGTACAATTCGGTTTTATCTTTTGTGGGGGATCAATTAGATGTAGGCGATCCTTCAGCAGAAAGCAATAAAACCGGTGTACTTGTTGGCGACAGTACATTAGTACGGTTGGAAACTGGACTTCGGTCTTTAATGACTGCTAATGTAAATAACGGCAATACGTCTATAAAGAACATGTCGGATTTAGGAATAACTGTTGATCGAGACGGAAAAGCAACACTCGATTCTGCTAAGTTGAAAGAAGCTTTAGCAAAAGACCCCACCGCAGTAAAAAAACTTTTCTTTAGTAGTGAGAAAACAGAAAAAATCGATGAAGAGGAAACAACTGTTGCGACTGAGAAAGAAAATGGCATGACCCAAAAAATGCGGTCATTAATTAATAGTTACATTACAGATAAAACTGGAATTATTGCGACTAAGTCGGACACTTATGACCAACAAATCAAAGACATTAATACAAGTATTGCCAGCTTCAATGAGCGATTAGAGAAAAAAAAGGCTAACTATATTGCCATGTTTACTCGTTTGGATACAGCAATGATGCAAGCAGAATCGCAAATGTCTTACTTAGCAAGTCAATTTAGTTCTTCATCGAATAATAAATAACCAAAACAAACAGCAAGGGAACAAATGAGGAGGCGAGTAGCCTGACAATTGAATCAGATGGATTAAAAAAACGGATAGTCTTGTTGGAAAAGATGGCAGCTCTGTTGAATTCATGGGATGGAGAAGCTGAAAAAGCAGTAGACATTATTGCAGCTAATCAAGAAAATATGGACCAGTTGGCACAAATAAATGCAGAGTTGAGTTTGAATGAAGCAGTCGCTTATACTGAGAAGGAAAATCAGCTAATAGACAAGCTGATTCAGCAGCAGCAGCTTCTTTTAAACAGCATTAAAAGTGAACGAACAGAAGTAGCAGGACGGATGAAACAATTGAATCAGAAAAATAAAGTGATGACTAATTATGTTTCAGTAAAAAGAGAATCCATCTTTATCGATAAAGGATTTTAAACAAGAAAAATAAAATGGTAAAATCAGGAGGAATAAAAAATGGGCTACAGAAATGTACCTAACGTGTATAAACAAAATCAAATTTTAAATGCTACACCTAAAAAGTTGGTTATTTTACTTTATGAAGGAGCCATTAAAAATTTGAAACTAGCTGAAATCGCAGCAGAAGAAAAAAACATTGAAACTGCCGGAAATGCTTTGATTAAAGCACAAAATATCATCAGCGAATTAATGAGTACACTAGACTTTGAAAATGGTGGAGAAGTAGCTCAAAATTTAAATCAGCTATATGATTACCTCATGACTGAATTGATTAAGGCCAATGTTTCTAAACANNAAACAATCAGATGATATCAAAAGAAGCCGAGTAATGTTGGAAGAGTTACGCGATACGTGGATGGAGATTTAAATTTGGTTTAAATGATAACTGTTGGTTTTTTGTCACATTTACTAAACATAGAAAAAACAGTTTAAAAAATTATAGGTTTCTTTAAGTCCTTACTTATACAAAGTGAGGTCTTTTTTTGTAAACCGCAATAGGAAACGTTTTCTACAGAAAATTAAGTTAAGAGATCTAATAATCCTCTTACTTTTTAGAGAGAGATTAAAAAAATTTAATGTTTTTCGCGGAATATAGAGTTAGAAAAGCTATTGCTGTATTAAATTAATTCAGTTATACTTCTTTTGGCAGATGGTTGCTGACTTTACAGGCAAAAAAACGCACATTATTTAAATAAATAAGAATAACGTATGTGTTTTTTTGTAGCACCATGCGAAGGATGACTGTTAAAAAAAGAACGGTCTTTTTTTAATGGTACTTTTTAGTTGGAGGAATAGAAATGAGTAATTTTACATATGACTTAATGAAGCAAGCTTTGGATGCCACTTCTTTGAGACAAGAAACGATATCCAGCAATATCGCAAATATTAATACACCTGAATATAAAGTAAATAAAGTAGAGTTCGAAACATTATTGAATAAAGCATCTAATGGTATAGGGCTAACAAAAACGGATGACCGGCATTTAGGAATTTCAAATGCGGAAGAGGTGAAACCGATTGTGACTAAGCGAACAAATACAGCGGTTAAAGAAAATGGAAATAATGTGGACATTGATATGGAGATGACAGATGAAGCATCTAATACGATTCAATACAATGCTTTAGTAGCTCAAATAAATGCCCGTTATGCTATGTTGCACAGCGTAATCACAAAGTAAGATGGGAATAGGCAAGAGGAGGAATAAAGAATGGCCATTTTTGATTCAATGCACATCAACGCAAGCGGCTTGAGCCTTGAAAGACTCAAACTAGATACTATTTCGACGAATATCGCTAACGTCAATACAACACGGACAGCTGAAGGTGGGCCGTATGTCAAAAAAGAAGTGATTTTTGAAGAAAGTTTAAAGAATGTTGCTTCTGCTTTAAATGGAAAGCCGGGCGAAAAGAGTTTTGGCGTAAAGGCAACCGAAATAGCTGAAAATAGAGACAATTTGGTCATGGAATACAATCCAACACATCCGGATGCGGATGGAAATGGCTATGTGCAGATGCCGAATGTCAATATGGCGGATGAAATGATTGATATGATTACCGCTCAACGGACTTACGATGCAAACGTAACAGCATTAAATGCAAGTAAAGATATGCTGAAAAAGGCTTTAGAAATTTCCATCAATTAGAGTAATGCGAAAGCATAGAGGTAAAGGAGAATATAGATGAATGTAGAAGCTTTGTATAATAATTTATTAAATGGAGCAGGGCAAGCCAATTCCATGGATAAAATGAATGGCAACGCAGAAAAAACTTCAGCAGCTGACTCTTCGGGTTCATTTGCTAGCATGGTTGAAACGGCAATGGGAACATTAAATGAAAAACAACTAGCATCGGATCAAGCTGTACAAGGATTAGTAGCAGGAGATGTTGACAGCTTACATAACGTGATGATCAAAACGTCTGAAGCACAATTGTCACTTGACCTAGCTTTACAAGTGAGAAATAAATGTTTAGAAGCGTATAACGAAGTAAAAAATATGCAATTTTAATGAGTTTTTGAGGGAGCTACTGCAATAATGGGAACAATAAAAAATACTTGGCTTGGTGTCAAGGGAGGTTGGGATGGCCTCAGCAAACAAAAGCGGCTAGGGCTGGGCGTGATTCTTTTCAGTGTTATCTTCATTGTGATCGGGCTAACATATTATACGCAAAAAGTTGAATATGCACCGTTGTTCACTAATTTAGAAGAAGCGGATGCCGGAACAGTTGTTAATGATTTGAAAGCAAAGAAAATCAATTACAAATTAGAAGACAACGGGTCTACCATTTTAATTGATCAGAAACAAGTCGACTCTTATCGTATTGAGCTGGCGGTCAACGATATGTTGCCGCAAAATTCAATGGGATTCGAAATATTCGATGAAACAAGCATGATGGCAACAGATGAAGATCGTAAAATCATGTACCAAAGAGCTGTTACCGGAGAACTGGAGCGAGCGATTTCGGCCTTGGATTCAATTGAATCAGCGAAAGTTCTGTTGTCTATGCCGGAAGACAGTGTATTTACCAGTCAAGAAGATCAAGCAAAGGCTTCTGCTTCCGTTGTATTGACTCCGAAGAACGGACAATTGCCAGCTGATTCAGCGATTCAAGGAATTGCTTCATTGATCGCAGGAGCAGTCGATAACTTGCCGAAAGAGAATATCAAAATCGTCGATACAAAAGGCAATTTATTAAGTGCAGCTTTACAAGAAGACGACAGCCTGAATGCAACCGATATGGTTAGCAAATACCAAGCGATCAAAAGCCGGTATGAAGAAGAGCTGGAACAAAAACTGATAGCTACTTTAGGGCCTATTTATGGGACTGATAAAATGACCGTTTCGGTAAATGCCGATTTGAATTTCGATTCTGTTCAAAACGAAAGCGTAAAATATTCTAAAGACCCTGTCAAAAGAAGTGAAACTGTTTCAGCGGGTGGCGGCAATATTGATTTGGCCGAAGGAACAGAAACAGATAACGCCATCAATGAAATCGTTGAAGGGGATGGTGGCACAAGCTCATCCTATGACCGGACGACAAATTATGAGCTGGATACAGAAACCACGAATACTGTTAAAGCACCTGGTTCTATCAATCGCTTGACGACTTCTGTCATCGTGGATGGAAAGTTAACGAGTGCAGAAGAAGAACAAGTCAATGATATTGTTAAAACAACTATCGGCTTCGTTGATACAGAGGAACGGAGAGATTTAATCACGGTTCAAGGAATGGCTTTTGCAAAAACAGCGGAAGAAAGTGAAGTGGTTCCTCCAGTAGAAATAGGTGTAACGATTAAAGAACGTTTACTGAAAGACTGGCCTTATCTAGCTGGCGGCTTAGCTATTTTGTTGTTATTGATTTTCTTGTTGCTGATTTTCCGTAAGAAAACAGCAGACGAAGATGAACTGGACTTCTTTGAAATGGAAGAAAAAGCAGCACCGATCACTAACGTGCCAGCTAGTGAAATGATTGTAAAAGAAACAAAAGAAAAAGAAACAGCGGACTTGAAAAAAGAATTGAACCGGTCAATGTCTGAAAAAGAAGCTAAAGTGAGAGAATATGCCAAAGAAAACCCAGAAGCTTCAGCAGACTTATTAAAAATATGGATGAAAGATGAGTAGGTGAAAACATGGCAGAAGTAGATGGGATAAAAAAAGCTGCAATTTTGTTGATTTCTTTAGGTTCAGAAACATCAGCAAAAATCATGAAAACACTGCCTGACAGCTACATTCAGAAAGTGAGTTATGAGATTGCCAATATTGATTATGTGAAACCTGAAGAACGAGATGCTATTGTCAGTGAATTTATTGAGATGTCGCAAGCAAGAGAATATGTGATTGATGGCGGGATCGATTATGCTAAGAACTTACTGAATATGGCAATCGGTCCGCAACGGGCCAAAGAAGTTATTGATATGCTCAATCAGATTCAATTGCGGGAACGGCCTTTCAATATCGCCAGAAAAGCAGATCCTCAACAATTGACCAATCTTTTATTAAATGAACAGCCACAGACTGTTGCACTTATTTTATGTTACATGCAGCCCGACAAAGCGGCGTTGATTTTATCGCAGTTTCCTTTGGAGCTTCAATCGGAAATTGCTGAAAGAATCGGAACCATTACCAGTACATCTCCAGCCATCATTGAAAAAATCGAAAAAGTAATCGAAAATAAATTTTCAAATTACATTGAGAATGACCTTGAAGCTGTGGGCGGCGTGAAAACACTAGTGGAAATCCTTAATTCTGTTGGAAGAAGTACCGAGAAAAATATCATTAAAGTATTGGAAGATAAACAACCAGAACTGGCTGAAGAAGTTAAAGCAAGTCTCTTCACTTTTGAAGACATTATCTCACTCGAAAAAGGTGATGTTCAAAAAGTGCTTAGAGAAATCAACCACGATGACTTGGCGTTGGCTCTTAAAGGGGTATCAGAAGATATCAAGAACTTTATTTATGGGAACTTATCGTCTCGTGCAGTTGAAACACTTAAAGAAGACCTTCAGTTTATGGGACCTGCTCGTTTATCAGCTGTTGAAGAAGCACAACAACGCATTGTTTCGATCATCCGGCAATTGGATGAAAAAGGCGAAGTTTATTTGAGAAGAGGAGAACAAGATGCCATCATCACGTAAAATCATTAAGCAAGGGCAGTCTTTTACCCATGAACAACGTTCTTTTATTGCGACACAGCTAAATGTTATTGAAGATACCATAGAAGAAAGTCCGGTTATTCATACTATAGAAGAAACTGAAGCAGAGGCAGAAGCTAAAGCTTATTTAGCGGCAGCCCATGAAAAAAAAGCAGCTTTGCTTGAATCAGCAGAAAAAGAAGCAGCAGCACTAAAAGAAACAGCCTTAAAACAAGGTTTCTCTGAAGGAAAAGATCAAGGGTACCAAGAAGGTTATGCAACAGGGTATACAAGTGGCCTGGAAAAAGTTGAACAAGAGAGTATTCAAATCAAGGCCTCTCTTCAGAATATGTTGGCGGAAGCACAAGAGTTTGTTGAAAAGTATTATGAAGAGCAAAAAAATGAATTATTGAAACTAGCTGCTCACATGGCAGAAACCATTGTACATACAACGATTGATGCGTCTTCTGAACAAGTGATNNACCCGTTATCCACCGTTTGAAAAGGGAAAACCAATTGATTACATTGATGGTTCGTTCAGAACAAAGTCAGTTAGTTAAAGAGAAAGCAAAAGAATTAGAAAAAGAGCATCCTGCACTTCGTTTTGCAGTATTAACGGATAATACACTAGATAAAAATGGCTGTATTATCGA
>DIDU01000177.1:18550-18794 GCA_002418295.1 Carnobacterium sp. UBA5792
TTCGCATGCCATTATTGATTTGCAAGTGCGAAAACAACTGGATGCGATGTTGGATGAAATGAAGGATATGGGGTGAACTGAACGTGTTTGATATTCCCTTTGAAACCTATCACAATCAATTAAATAGAAAAAGTTATTACTTAAAAATGGGGAAAGTCAGCCAAGTAACTGGACTGATTATTAAAGTCGAAGGATTAGACGCCTTTGTTGGAGAGGTTTGCGAGATCCAGATAAAGTCATCCGG
>DIDU01000177.1:18903-25647 GCA_002418295.1 Carnobacterium sp. UBA5792
TAGAAGGCATCGGGCCCGGCTGTCTTGTGAAGCCAACTGGAAAAACACTGAAAGTAGAAATCAGCGAAAAACTTTTGGGGACTACGTTAGATGGGTTAGGTCGCCCGATGAATGAAGAGTTAGAAGTAGATGGCGTATTTTATGATGTCAACCGCAGTTCACCGAACCCTTTTAAACGAAAAAAAATACAAGAAGTGATTCCGACGGGTATCAAAGCGATTGATGGANNGAGAAGGACAGCGGATTGGGATTTTTGCAGGTAGCGGGGTCGGGAAAAGTACATTACTCGGAATGATGGCCCGCTATATTGAAGCAGATATTATCGTGATCGGTCTGATCGGAGAACGGGGCAGAGAAGTCTTAGAATTTATTGAAAAAGATCTGGGAGAAGAAGGATATAAGAAATCAGTAGTAGTGTGTGCAACTTCAGATATGCCGCCGTTAGTCAGACTAAAAGGGGCTTCTGTAGCGACAACGATTGCAGAATACTTCCGTGATCAAGGGAAAAAAGTTGTGTTAATGATGGACTCTGTCACGCGTGTAGCGATGGCTCAGCGTGAAATTGGATTAGCGACCGGCGAACCGCCAACGACTAAAGGTTATACACCTTCTGTTTTTACCANNNNGGATCAATCACGGCTTTTTATACAGTACTGGTTGAAGGAGACGATATGAACGAACCCATTGCCGATTCTGTCCGTGGAATATTGGATGGGCATATCATTTTGTCTCGGAAAATTGCTTCGGAAAACCATTACCCGGCTATTGATATTCAAAACAGTATTAGTCGTTTAATGAAAGATATTACAACGGAAAAGCATTACCTGACAGCTGGGAAATTAAAAGAAAACATGTCAATCTATGCGGATTCAAAAGATTTGATTGATGTAGGAGCTTACCGAAAAGGAAGCAACCCTGCAGTCGATAGAGCGGTTCAATTAAACCTTCCGATTAAAAATTTCCTCAAACAAAAAGTAGACGAACGAGTTGATTTTGAAGACGTAGTGGGATCGTTAGATAATTTATTTAAAGTACAGCCGACTGTCGGCCAGACAGTGGGGTAGAGCACTAAATTGAGGTGGGAAAATTGGGGAACTATAAATTTTCAATGGAAAAAATTTTGGATTGGCGCTCGGATACAGAAGAAGAAAAGAAAAAGAAACTAGCTGAAATACAAAGAGAACAGCTGCAGCAGGAAGATCTGCTGCACGATTTAATTCAAGAGAATATTAAAATCAAAAATGAGAGCTTGTCAACTACGCGCATTGATATTCTGCGTCGCCAAAATCTTTACAAAGTTATGTTGGATGAACGAATCGTCCAGCAGAAAAACCTGTTAGATAAGACGGAAAAAGCTCTGGAAGCGGCGCGTATTGAACTAATGGAAGCTCACAAAGATAAAAAAGTAATGGAAAAGCTAAGGGAAAAAGAATATAGCTTTGTTATGGAACAAGAAAAGAGTGAAGAACAAAAACAACTGGATGAAATGGCGACATTCAGTTATGGAAGAGCACCTTATTAAAGACGATTGTCTTTTCTTATCAAATAGAATAGCACACAGCACGTCTTTGCTTTAGCCAGTACAAAAAGAGAGGAGGTGATAAAAATGGAACAGCTGTCTACCGTTTCTTTGGAAACTGAGGCAAGCGGACTACCCGCCCAAAAGCAAACCGTTTTACCGAAGGAATTCCAAAAAAATTTAACTGCTGCAACCTTACAAAAAGAAAAACCAGGAAAAAATATACATAATTCGCCCGATTCTGAAAAGATTGAAGAGCGACGAGATGAAGCAGACGAAACGTCTTCTGAAGCGGATGCTGCATTTTTTTTCTCAGGTTTTCTGACCGCCATTCAAGAACAACCAATGAAGCAAGAAGCTGCCTTATTAACGGCAGTTGAAAGTTCTGCAACAGAACCACCTCTGCTAGCAACTGTAACACCTGTTCTGGCTGAACAGGCAATGACAGAGGTAGAATTGCAACAGGTAACAGCCTGGCAAGAAGGCAAAGCAATTGAAACAGCAGAGCAAGTTTTAATAAAAAAAGAAGCACTGTCTACAGAAAATCTGCTGCCAACTAAAGTTCAATCGTCAGCTGGATCAGAACAAAAAGCAGCTGGAGCTTTTGTGTCAGTAAGCGATGAAGAACAAGAAAACAAAAAATGGATCAAAGAAGAGAAAAGCCTTTCAACAACGGAAGTCCAAGTAACTGCTGTCCATTCAGAAAAACAATTGACAGAAAGTGTTTTACCAACTGGACGTTTTATGACGGAAAATTGGAAAGCAGAAAAAGATACCGCTGCACCAAAGATTGAANNTCCAATCTTTCCTGTCAGAAGCAGATTTAGAAACTGGACAAATCAGCAAAGCAAGTTCTAAGTCAGCTGAATCAGTTGGTAAAAAGGAAAACTTGCAGGCAGTCTCTTCGCATCAAACTGATGTAGCCGCTGAAGAGCCGACCGTAAATAATCTCAAGGAGCATAAAGTACAGGAACAGCCTTTGTTCAATGGAATAATGACCGGTACACAAACGGAAGTTTCAGAAACGACAGGTGTGAGACGGCAACAACTCGCGCAAGCGGTGAAAGAAGTCATTGCAGAAACAATGGAAACGTTCAAAACCGGCAAGCAATCGTCTGCAGAAGTGAACATTTCTCCGGGACGAATGGGAAATATTCAAATCAAGCTTGAACTGATCGACAATGTGTTGTCGACTAAAATGGTTGTCGATAGTTTAAAAACCCACGAATTGTTGACGGGAAGTTTGCAACAATTGACGGATAACCTAAACCGACAACAAATCCAGCTTGGAGAAGTTACGATTCAATTGAATACGAATGGAGAAACGGGCTTTAGCTTTGCGGAAGGACAAACTCAGGAACAAAGGAAGCAGATGCCGCGCCAAACCGGAACAATTGCAACGGCAACAGCTTCACTGACAAAGTCTGAAGAAGCAACTGGAAAACAACCTGGAAGACTGAGTATTTTAGTATGAGAGGAGAAATATAATGGATATTCCTGCAAATTTTAATATTGGAACGGTAAAAAGCATCACCGATAGCCAAAAGAAATCCAATGAACTTTCGACAGATGACTTCTTACAAATTATGGCTGCTACGATTAAAATGCCAGCCATGCCAGGAGAAAGCGGCGGTGGAAGTGGTGGTGGAGAAACCGATTATCTGACACAATTAGCTCAATTTAATATGATGGACCAATTGACTAATATTTCAGAAAAAATGAATACTGATTTATTGATGAATCAGCAACAACAAGCGTTGGGTTTATTGGGGAAAGAAGTTAAAGTAACCGATGAAACCAATTTTATCACTGGTCCAGTTGAAAAAGTACGTTTTGATAAAGGCTACGCTACTATCTGAGTAAATGGAAAAGACTTTTATCTAAACGACATCTTAGAAGTTGGTGATCAAGCATAATGTCTTTTCACGTGTCTCCTATTCAAAACCAGGCAGCCGAAGAAATACCGATTCAAAAAAAGCCCAAAATAGACCGAACATTTAGTGCCTTTTTGGCTGAGTCTCTCAAAACCGAAACGGGTTACCGAGAAGTAAAATTATCTAATCATGCACAAAAAAGAATGGAAGAACGTGGTTTTCAATTGGATCAAAAGGATATGACTCATTTGGAAACGGCAGTAGAAAAACTTGAACATAAAGGTTCAAAACAATCGCTTATTTTATATAAGAACATGGCGTTGATTGCCAGTATCAATAACCGCACGATTATTACAGCGTTGAAGACCGATGAGATGGAAACTGTCACAAATATTGACAGTGCGATGAGAATAAAACAATAGAATTGGCTGGACTTAACAGAAGCCGCAACCCATGGACTGATTGAAGTGGGATAATCGAATGGAGGAAACAACATGTTAAAATCACTATATTCAGGTGTTACCGGTATGAAAAATATTCAAACAAAGATGGACGTTATCTCAAATAATATTGCCAATGTCAATACGACTGCATTTAAAACCGGCAGAGTACGTTTTGAAGACATGATTAGCCAAACAAATGCTAGAGCACAAGGAGGAACTAATGCACAACAAGTTGGACTTGGAGTACAAGTTGGGTCAATTGACACCGTAATGTCCGGCGGTTCTTTGCAATCAACAGGAAGACCCTTAGATTTTGGGATTGAAAATGGCGATAATTCATTCTTTACAGTAAAACAAGACAATCAAACTTTTTATACGCGCGACGGCGGCTTTTATACCGATTATGATGGTAACTTGGTAACAAGCGGCGGATTACAAATTATGGGATATACAACTGAAACGGGTGACCCATCGTTAAATGATGCAGAGTTTAAGATAGATGCGCTTAATACACTCGCACCTTTAAAAATCAGTCCAACGATCACAGTTGATGGAAAAGAATTGGAAATGCAAGATTACAGCGTAGATAAAGACGGGTTTATTGTTGGAACGTATAGTGACGGTAATTCTTATGTATTGGGCCGAATGGCATTGACCAACTTTTCTAACCCCGATGGATTAGAAAAGAGCGGCGGAAACTTATATATAGCCACAGCTAACTCAGGAGAACCTCAATTAGGAGCTCCATCTGAAGCCGGTTTTGGCAGTGTACGTTCTGGATTTTTGGAAATGTCCAATGTGGATTTAGCCAATGAATTTACTGAAATGATCGTAACGAGCAGAGCTTACCAAGCAAATTCTAGAAGTATCACAACTTCTGACACGATGCTTGAAGAATTGATCAACCTTAAGAGATAAGAACTAGACGAAAAGAATAAAGCGGGGACTGGAATCATCAGGTAATTTTTTGAAACGCATTAGCTGATAGATTCCAGGTTGCCACTACATAATTCATGGCATCACTTTGTACTAGACAATATGGGATGCTCAGCTTGTTCCGCTTTTCTTAAATAAAGAAATGAGGTTTTTACATGATTGCTTTGTCAGATGTTTCAGGAAAAGAATTTTATTTAAATTGTGATTTGATATATAGAATAGACCGTTCTTTCGATACGATTATTACTTTAACTGATGGAAAGACATTACGTGTAATTGAAACAGAGAAAGAAATAGTAGATAAAGTGATTCAATACAAAAGAAAAATATATAACGGTTTTTCAGAAGGAGATAAATGAAAAAGAATATTATACCAATTATCGGTTTTGTTGTAGGGTTTGGTCTGATCATTTGGTCTATCACTTCATCAGGAAACATAGCCAGTTTTATTGATGCGCCTTCTCTTCTTATTACACTAGGCGGTTCTTTTTGTGCGTTGCTTATCAGTTTCCCATTAAAATCAATCATGAAAATACCAGCTATTATAAAAAACTTATTGCATGACCCTACAGATCATTATGAAGAATTGATTGCTGCTTTTTCAGAATTATCAAGAAAAGCGAGAAGCCAAGGAGTTTTGGCTATCGAAGAAGACTTGCAGCAACAAGACAATGAGTTGATGGTAACAGGATTGCAAATGGTAGTAGATGGATTAGATCCAGAGCTGATTGAAGAGATACTAGAAATAAAAACAGAAAATATTGAAAAAAGACACCGAATGGGTCAAGAAATCTTTTTAAAATGGGGAGAGATGGCTCCAGCTTACGGGATGATCGGTACTTTGATCGGGTTGATCATCATGCTTGGAGAATTAAACGATCCTAGTACAATTGGAACAGGAATGGCTACAGCTTTAATCACGACGTTATATGGTAGTTTTTTAGCGAATATGCTTTTTCTTCCGATAGCTACGAACTTAAAACTCCAAACAGAAAAAGAGATGCAGATGTGTGAAATGGTGATCGAAGGAATTTTATCGATCCAAGCTGGACAAAACCCACGTGTCATCGAACAAAAGCTGTACAGCTATTTGCGCGATGACAACCAAGAAGAGTCAGTCAAAGAAGCCGCACGATTGGAACGTGAGGGACAGCAAAATGGCTAGACGGCGTAAAAGAAATAGAGAAAACAGTGGAAGCAGTGAAAGTTCGGGAGGATGGATCACCACCTTTTCAGATTTAATGTCTTTATTACTGACTTTTTTTATTCTGCTTTACTCGATGTCGACTGTCAGTGAATCAAAGTTTAATGAAGCTTCTCAATCGATTCAAATGGCGTTATCAGGAAAAGGCGGCAGCTCTATTCTGGAAGAAGCGGCGCCAGCGGAAGAAGAACAAGTAAATCCTGAAATAACGGCTTTATATCAAAAAGTAACAGATTATGTAGAAAAACAAGACATGCAAAAAAAAGTTACAGTTAAAATGGATCAAGATGGGGTATACGTTGATATCCAAGAGTCGATTCTGTTTGCTTCCGGGGATGCTGAAGTTTCAACACAAGGAAGACAAACATTAGATAAACTAGCGGATTTGATTGCTACACTAGAAAATAAAATAGTGATAGAAGGATATACTGATAATCTGCCGATTAAAAACCAAAATTTCGACAGCAACTGGGAATTATCTACTGGTCGAGCAGTATCCGTTTTGCGTTACTTGAGCGAAGACAAAGGAGTCAATCCTCATCGCCTGTCGGCTAGAGGATATGGCGAATACAATCCAAGTGTGCCGAATGATACAAGTGAAAATAAGGCAAAGAACAGAAGAGTAAATATTGTGATCGTTTATGAAGAGAAGGAGACAAATTAGCGCATGAAAATAGAAGCAAAGAAAGAAAAAAAAGGTACGAAACATTTGCTGCTGATTGTCATTATTTTAGCTGCAGTGGTGATTGGAGCGGTAGTCACTTTTGG
>DIDU01000175.1:0-279 GCA_002418295.1 Carnobacterium sp. UBA5792
GGATATGCTTCAGCTGTGGTAGCTTCGCTTGCTCAAGTATGCATAGCAAAAGGAAAAAAAGCTTGTTTATTTTATCATGACCCTAAAGCTGGCAGTCTCTATCATCATCTAGGTTTTCAAGATACCGGAGAAATTTGGAGTATGTTAAAACCAAAAGAAGAAAAAACTAAAAAAAGCTTTTTTGAAGAACTAGCAATTGAATAGTTTAGTCCTCGATCATAAATAAAAAATAGCTCTTTATCAAACCGTGTTGGCAATTCTTAAATAGTGAAATTTCCT
>DIDU01000175.1:375-987 GCA_002418295.1 Carnobacterium sp. UBA5792
ATCCTTTACATGGCTGCAAGCAGTCACTATTCCTCCAAAAATTTCAGGATTGTGGAATAGATTCATTTTGTTTACCAACATCAAAAATGACAGAGCCTAAAAAATGAGCACCGATTAGTGAAACAAAATCGGCGCTCATTTTTTTATTTTAGTTGGTCTTTTTAAACACGCGTTGAACGGGAAGCAAAATATTCCGAGTCTATTCCGCGGGCTTGGCACCAATCTTTTACATTACCTGTTAAAATCAAATCAGTCTGCTGCAAGTCTTGCAGTGATTTTTTTCCAAGTAAAGTCATGATTGTTTTGAGATTCTCTTTCCAATCATTTACTTGGTGAATGGTTTCATCTACACCTTCTTTGATGATCAAATGTAAAAGCAAACCAGAGATCCCGACTGACTTTGAACCTAAAGAAAGAGCCTTGATGATATCTAAAGGATGGCGGATTCCGCCTGAAGCTAAGAGATCAACAGATGATACATAAGGCTGGGCTTCTAATAAAGAAATAACAGTTGATTGTCCCCAACTTTCCAAATAATCCAACTTATTGCTTTTTCGGCGATAATTCTCGATCTTTGCGAAATTCGTTCCGCCTGTGCCGCTAATATCAATG
>DIDU01000175.1:1138-4968 GCA_002418295.1 Carnobacterium sp. UBA5792
CATCAATTCTTGCGGAGCATTGATATGCAGTTGCAGAGCATCAGCTTGTAACAAATCGATCGCTCTTTTAGCATTTTCAACCGTCTGACCCACACTTAGATTGGCAAAAACCAGGCCCGAAGGATTAACTTCGCGGATTACCGTAAAGCTGTCTGCTACGGGGGCATCTTTTAAAGCGGCACTAACAGAACCTGAAGCCATTGCGATACCTGTTTCACGGGCAACTAAAGCTAATTTATGATTGATTTTTTTAGTCCACTCGCTACCGCCCGTCATTGCATTGATATAAAAAGGAAATTCCATTTGGAAATCAGCAAACGAAGTGGAACAATCTGCATCTTTGACAGCCATTTTTGGAAATGAATGGTGAACATAATGCAGCGCGGNNCGTTTTTTCGATTGTTTGCAGGATTCATCTCTATCCTTCCTTTCATATAAGTAGTTCACGTTACTTCTTTCATTCAGGAGCGATTATCTTTTTCAGCTTTTATTATAAACATGTAGTGGGAGATTGGTAATGCCTTTCTCTTCCCATGCGGTCATTAAAGGCAGTAAACCTTCTTTGCGGTCAAATAAGACGATTCCGCAGTCACCGCCGCCTGCTCCAGAAGATTTTGCAGCACCACGATAAGCTTCAGCAACTTCGCATAACTGCGATAAAGCAGGAGTTTCTATCACAACTCCTGTAGCCCGGCTCATATTTACTAATAGTTTTCGATTTTGCCGTATTTGTTGTTGAATCGATTTGATATCTTTTTCTTGAAAAGCTTGAATCATTCGATCCACACAAGCAGAGCTTTCTTTTAAAAAAGTCGTATAAGCTTGCTGGTCTCGACTTCTTTGACTCGTAACTTCATCGACTAAATGAGAAGTGGAAGCCGGTGAACCAGTCCATCCAATCACTAAACGCAAGTCAGCTGGAGGAGTCAGCGGCGTGATGGAAAGATAAGGCCATTCCATTTCCACTAATTCTTTGACTGATTGACCTTTTTCTTGTTGAGCAGCTACCCAATCACGATCAAAAGTAGTAAAGGCTAACCAGCCACCATAAACGCTGGCAGCCACATCACCACAAGAGCCGTTGCTTTTAACGGAAAGATGCGCTAAAGCGGCTAATTTGAATACTAGCTCATCCGTGTCTTCTAATTCGTAAAACTGGCACAAGGCGCGAACTGTTGCCACGGTTACGGCGGCACTGGAACCTAAGCCGTATTTTCGGCCATTCGAACTATCCAGTTCGCTATCAATCGTCAAATTGAAAAAATCAAGTTGTTTATTGACTTCTTTAGTATAACTTTCAGTTACATTGATAGCAGCTAAAATATAATGAAACGGGTTTTCCCGTTTATCAAGAACAAGTTGATCATTGTGTCTTTTCCACAAAATCGGCAAATTGCCATACTGAAAAGAAGTGATACTGCCCATATCTTCTGTTTTTTCAAGCGAGACAGTGATGAATTGATCAACCGCTACTAAAATAGCAGGATGACCAGGCTCCACAACTGCATATTCACCTGCAATGTACAATTTTCCAGGTGCTGAAACTTCAATCATTCAATATTTCCTCCTTATAAACTACAGTGTCAATTGCTTGTTAGTACCTGTAATCCCGGACCGGGTTTAGCAACAATCAATTGATCTTTTTGAAAAACTTCTGCAAATCTCGTTTTAATTTTAGCACTATCTGATAAACGGCATAAGACTTTCACATTTGGTCCTGCATCCATTGTGAAATAACAAGGAATACCTTCTTTTCGCAATTGGCGTACTAACTGCATGGCGACAACGCTGTCTGGCTCCCAATAAGAAAGCGGCGGGTTAGCACCTAACATCGTTCCATGCATTTTCATTCCATTGCTTTCTGTTATTTCGCCTAATTTTTGAAAGTCTTGCGAACGGATTGCTTCCTTTATTTCAATCAGATCCTTGGCTGTGCTTTCTAGCCAACCGGCATAAAAAGGAGAAGTAGCTACCGTGTTTTTCATTCCTTCACGGCTGGATACGGACTTCTCGTGGTGGTTGACAACTACAACCACCATGCCAATATCCCAAGAGGCATCATCGATAGGAACAGCATAAGAATCTGCAGAAGTAGTTCCCATCTGCCATTCAACAAAGCCGCCGTATATACTGCGGGTAGCTGAACCAGAACCGCGTCGTGCAACTAAAGATAAGTCGCGCGGATTTAGATCTAAGCCGCTCGCTAGATTCGCAGCTCCTGCTAAGGCAGCCATACCTGAAGCAGAAGAAGCAAGCCCAGCAGCTGTTGGTACAAAATTTGTACTTTTAACCAAAGCCGGAGATGAAATGCCAGCTGGTTCTCTAAAGAGCTGTAAAAAACGACTGACTTTTTGAGTAGCTGCTGTATCCTGTAAGTTATCATTTAAATAAAATGTATCTTGTTTAACATCAGCGTTAAAAGAAACAGAAGTTTCTGTGTAAAAAGCATCCAGCGTCAAAGATAAGCTGCTGCTTGTCGGTAAAATCAATTCTGCATTACGTTTGCCCCAGTATTTGATCAGAGCAATATTGGTATAAGCTCGTACTTTTTTTTCAGTCATTCCATTAGTCCTCTCCCATGTTGTAAATCCATGTATTCACTGCTCCGGCTTTTAATAAAGCAGCAGAAATACGGTCAGCACTCGTTTTATTATCGGCCAAAGCAATCATACACCCGCCACGTCCGCCGCCGGTCAGCTTAGCGCCTAAAGCATCAGTTGCTAAAGCTGCAGCAACAAGCTGATTTAACTCTTTGCNNAAAATCCAAAAGACGATGCGCTTCATTCATATAAAAACCTAGATCAGCCGGCCGGTTCTGTTCAATGGCTGATTTTGCTTGTCGCGTCAGTTTGCCGAGAGTATGGATGGCAGCTGTTGTTTCTTCAGGAGAGCTTTGAGATAAAAGAGCGATACTATTTACCGCTTCTTTAGTTTGGCCGGTAACTCCTGTATCTGCTACTACTAAGTAAGCTGATACGTTTAACGAAAAAGGAACAATCGGCTGTCCTTTAATGAAAAAAAGAGGAGATTGGCTGCTCGTCATAGCTGTATCTAAACCGCTAGGATTTCCGTGAGCAATCTTTTCAGAAATATCGGTCAATCCCATTAAACAAGCAGCGGGCAACTCTTTTTTAAAATAATTAAAAAGTGCACGGATAGTTGCAGCCGCAACAGCAGCACTAGAACCCATTCCTCGTTCCGCCGGGATAGTACTTTTAATCGTAATACTAAAATTTTCAAGCGGTTGTTGTAGCTTTTCAAGAGTCTTCACAATAACGGTTGTTAAATTCAATAATCGTTCTGGTGCCTGAGAAAATGGACCTTGATAGAAAAAACAATCCAGTGTAACAGGACCAGTTATTTTTTTAATCGTTGTTTCAATTGAAGTAGCAGGAAAAGGTATGGCCACAGCAGGCTCGCCATAAACAACGGAATGTTCCCCCATCAAAATAATTTTTCCATTTGCTGTACCTGTTGCTTTCATGAAATTACTCCTTTTTTATTCATCTTTTTAATCATAAACAAGAAGGCCATCAAAAGGAAAGGAAAAAAGCCGAATAAACTAGCTTTCTATCCTTTCGATTTTGTTATTTTTATAAAGCAGCCAACTTTTCAACGATCCAGGGAGCGGCATAGAGAGTCATAAATTGAATCCCATAGTTAACTCCCATTTTATTTAGTGTCCCGCAGATAATACCAATCAATAAAACACCAAAGATATTAATTAACCCTGCATCCATGTAGGCCAATAATAGGATAAATGAAATGAACAACCCTAAAACCGCTTCATGAGGAACTTTGGTCAGGACAAACTGAGAAATGCGTCCTGC
>DIDU01000175.1:5165-6976 GCA_002418295.1 Carnobacterium sp. UBA5792
TTGAAGCTTTTTCAACCGGATCTTTTTTTCGATTAGCAACTGCTTCGCCAAATAAAATAATCAAACCGACAGGGCTTAAAACAAATAAAAAATTCGAAATAAAAGAAACCAATGAAGCTGATTTTATCTCTTGTTTAGATAAAATTTTAAAGGGATTCAAACTCTGTTCTTTATTTAATTCTTTTGGAATTGCAATAGTTTTCAGTTGGTCCGTCAACATATTGATCCGATTCTCTTTATTTAACAAAGATAAAAGAGAGATGATCAGTGGTCCGATGGTGATACCTAAGAAAAAAGAAGTTGTGATATTGGTATCTTTTGGAACTACGCCCATTCCCCAATAAAGGTGACGCAAACTTTGGAATAATAATGCTAAGGGCACGATACTAAGCAGTGCTAAAGATTTGTGTTTTCCGATCACAGATAAAAAAACAGCACCAATCACAAATAATAATGAAGCATAAGGTTGAATGAGTGTAGCAAAAGGAGTTAGCAAATTAGCTAACAACAAAGAAATAGGTACAGAAACAACCGTACCGATCAAAGAACCGGCAGCCATTTTTTTTATTGTGATCGTAGATAAGCCTCGATTTTTTAAGTATAGAGCATGTTCAATCATCGGGCTGGATAAAACTCCACCCGGCAATCCCACAAGAGCAGTGGGCATGGCATTAGTTAAATTTAATGTTATGATAGCAGAAATAAAAAAGGTCAAAATAATAATCGGAGCTGTTCCTGCTAAAACGAGCGCCAACGAAACCGGTACAAGAACGGAAGTCTCATCTGTTCCAGGAATAAAACCGATAAAGGTATACAATACAACAGCCGATAGTGAAGCAACAACCATTTGAAACAATAAGAAGATATCCATTAGTCTGATTCTCCTTGTTCGCTAGTCTGTTGGCCATCCAGCACGACTATTCGTTTAGGTTTAATTAAGACTGCAGAAATAATAAATCCAATGACGGCACCTGCTAAACCATAAAAAAGTTGTTGGCTTTGATTGCCGCCGGGCGCTAGAAAAAAGGCTCCCATTGTCGAGATACTTGAAATAAGAATAGCCCCTACCAAACTATTCAATGCAACAACATCTCCCCAAATTTCAACCAGATCTTTTTTTTCTTTCATATCTAAACTCCTTTTTTATTTATGTAAGTCTTTTTAAACTAATAAGAGACCCTTAATTCATAAAAAAAGTTGAGACTACTCCTATTCCCAACAAAACCATATTACACTAAATTGAACAAAAAAGACTAGTTAAGTTTCTTTAAAGATGAAAAAGCTTAGTAAAGGTTTCATTCAAAGGCTATAAAAAGAAAGCATTATTTGGTACAATGATGCGGAAGTTGAAAGAACTTGGAGGTCCGCCGGATGAAAGAATCAGCAACGTATCATATTATTGAACGGAATGAATGGAAAGAGCTAAACAAAAACACAGTCGCACCGTTGTCTCATCAAGAGTTGGAAGAACTTACAGGCTTAAATGACCGGATTTCGATAAAAGATGTAGAAGAAGTATATGTACCAATCATTCAACTATTGGATGTGTATATACGTCAATATGAACAACTACAAGCACAAAAAAATAATTTTTTGGGTAAAAAAACAACAAGTAAGCCCTACATTATCGGGATAGCAGGAAGTGTGGCCGTAGGAAAAAGTACAACTGCACGCTTATTACAGACGATGCTTTCTCGTGTTTATAAAAACAAAACAGTAGATATGATCACAACCGATGGTTTTCTTTATCCTAATGCGGTATTGCAAAAAGAGCAGATTATGGACCGCAAAGGATTTCCGGAAAGTTATGA
>DIDU01000175.1:6986-7462 GCA_002418295.1 Carnobacterium sp. UBA5792
CATGTATTGAACAAGCCGGATATTTTAATAGTAGAAGGGATCAATATTTTACAATTGCCTGCTAATGAACAAATTTATATCAGTGATTTTTTTGATTTTTCGATGTATGTAGACGCTGAACCAGCACAAATCGAAAAATGGTATTTAGAACGATTTGGAGTGCTGCTTGATACAGCTTTTACCGATCCTGATAACTATTATTATTCTTATGCACAAGGCAACCGGGAAGATGCCTTTGCCATGGCCCGCGAAGTTTGGAAAAAAGTCAATTTGCGCAACCTGATGGAATTTATTCTGCCAACGCGCAATCGAGCGGATTTGATCTTGCATAAGAGCGGAAATCATGTAATCGATCATTTATTGTTGCGAAAATATTAAAAAAAGACAGAAAAGCGTTTTCGTTGTGTTGACCTGTTTCATAAGAGCCGATACAATAAAGCTTAGTAGAAATGACAGATTAGTCTGCTTTGGAGTAG
>DIDU01000175.1:7547-14503 GCA_002418295.1 Carnobacterium sp. UBA5792
AAAGTAACAGCTGAAGAGTTAAGCAAAATGAATGCAAAAGGAATTATTTTCTCAGGCGGACCAATGAGCGTTTATGACGAAGGAGCCTTTACCATCGATCAAAAGATTTTTGAATTAGGTATACCTATTTTAGGAATCTGTTATGGTATGCAGTTAATGACAACTGCATTAGGCGGAAAAGTAGCAGCCAGTTCAAATCGTGAATACGGAAAAGCCGGTATTGAAATCACCAATACGGCTGCACCTGTTTTTGATCAGCTGAAGACTGAAGAGACAGTTTGGATGAGCCATGGAGATTTAGTGACTCACGTACCAGAAGGGTTTGAAGTAACAGCAACCAGCCCTCATTGTCCAATTGCGTCAATGTTCGACCCAGTAAGAAACTTCCATGCTGTTCAATTCCATCCGGAAGTACGCCATACTGAACAAGGCAATGCTATGTTGAAAAACTTTGCATTTAATATTTGTGGATGTAAAGGAACTTGGAGCATCAGCAACTTTATCGACATCGAGATTGCAAAAATCCGTGAAACAGTAGGCGATAAAAAAGTCTTACTAGCCTTATCCGGCGGAGTCGACTCAAGTGTTGTAGGTGTCTTGTTGCAAAAAGCGATCGGCGACCAATTAACGTGTATCTTTGTTGATCATGGTTTGTTGCGTAAAGATGAAGGCGACCAAGTAATGGATAGTTTAGAAGGTAAATTCGGCTTGAATGTTATCCGTGTGGATGCGAAAAAACGCTTTATGGATAAACTAGCTGGTGTCAGCGATCCTGAACAAAAACGTAAAATCATCGGAAATGAATTTATTTATGTTTTTGATGACGAAGCGACAAAATTAAAAGGCATTGAATTTTTGGCACAAGGAACGCTTTACACGGACGTGATCGAAAGTGGAACCGATACGGCTCAAACGATCAAATCACACCACAACGTGGGCGGACTGCCTAAAGACATGCAATTTAAATTGATCGAACCGTTAAACACGCTGTTTAAAGATGAAGTTCGTGAATTAGGAATCGAATTGGGCATGCCAGAAAGCTTAGTTTGGCGTCAACCTTTCCCAGGTCCTGGATTAGGTATCCGTGTTCTTGGTGAACTGACAGAAGAAAAATTGGAAATCGTGCGTGAAAGTGATGCTATTTTACGTGAAGAGATTGCAGCAGCAGGTCTTGACCGTGACATTTGGCAATACTTTACCGTTCTTCCAGGAATCCGCAGTGTCGGAGTTATGGGAGACGGCCGGACATATGACTACACAGTCGGTATTCGTGCTGTAACGTCGATTGACGGCATGACAAGTGACTTTGCACGTATTCCATGGGATGTCTTGCAAAAAATCTCTGTGCGGATTGNNACGTTAACCGTATTGTGTATGACATTACGAGCAAGCCTCCAGCGACTATCGAGTGGGAATAGAAAAAAAGCCTTAGAAACCTTTAATTAAAAGGTTTTTAAGGCTTTCATTTTGTGTCCTTATCAATTTGATACCTGTTACCTAGTGTTGTATACTAATTATAAATAAGCTAATAAGGAGGATGGAAATGAAATCGATTTCTGATTATTTAGGTATTGACGCAATAACTATTGAAAAAACAGGTGCTTTTAATGCAATACTAGGTGTTGATAGCAAACTTTTTGTTGATCCACCTCTTATTTATAATTCGACAATTAAGGAATTTTCTGATGCTAAAAATAAGATTCATAAACGATTCAAAGATATAATGATTTTGGTTAGAGCATCTAGACAGGAAAAAGATAAGTGTTGGAACAGTGCCGTCAAGTTAATGACAATACCTGAAACTAAAGGAATATCAATTGGTTATTCTACTACAAGAGGTAATGGAAATGGGATTGGAAGGGATCTTGCAGAGACTATCATACGTGATGCTCATCAAATAAGTGAGTATGCAAAAAAAGATAGTTATTTTTTTGAGTTATTAGGCTTGTTTGAAAAAAATATAGGTTCAGACAGGATTAGTGATTTAGTTATAAATATTTTAGAAAACGAATTCATTTCTTATACTAAACGTATATTTGAAGAATTAGGAAAAAATTATGAAGAAGATTCCATTCTTCCTACTGGCGAAAATATGATACTTATTCCAAAAGTATTTTTATCTAATTTACCACATGCAGATTTTACTTTCAAAAATGAAATTACAGATGAAAGTGTTAGAGCGCATTTTAATGCTGGTATTAGTGCTTCCTGGAAGGATGCATTTGATAAAGAAAATGAAAATTTCTCAAAAAAAGATGTTTTAACGACGTTTTTAACGTTTCCGGATATTTTCGACTCATTTATAGATGATTATTTATCAGCACAAGTACATTCTTACAATTTTAAAAAAGATCCTGATGGTGAAGTTATATGGTACGAAAAAACCAAACAAACTATCTATGATACTAAAGATGATTACATTTCTTTAGTTAATAAACTTAAAGACAGTAGAAAAAATATTCTTGAAAAATCTCTCATTATGTGTCAACTTTTTAAAGACCTAGTAGAAAATAATAAATTGAGTAATTTATTTTATAAGGAATCTTATATAGATCCTAAAAGAGAAGATGCTATTCAACTAGTTTTTTATGGAGTATGTTATTTTTTTAGTCAAGTACATGGCATTGACTTAACACCTGAAAGTAATACTGGAAGAGGTCCTGTTGACTTTAAGGTAAGTACTGGTAATGACAAAGTTCTTATTGAAATAAAAAAAACACTCCATTCTAAACTTCAACATGGTTATTTTGAGCAATTAGAAGAATACAAGATTTCCGAAAAAACTGATATGGCAATTTTTCTAATTATAATTCTAGAAGGTGATACTAGTGAAACAAACCTTAAAAAATTTAAAGATAGAGTTGCCAACACTTCCTCCTCAGAATTAAAATCTGAAATAGTATATGTTGATGCTAGAAAAAAAGACTCTGCAAGTAAATAAAAGAAAGTTATATAAGTCCCTAGAAATTGGTTATTCAAAAAAATGGCGCATTTGAACCTTTTGATTTATTAAAAAATTAACCAATTTTTTTCAACGGACGCAGCGAAAATAATATTGATAGGTGAATATGTTCATATTTTTATCCATCCAATAAGAAGAAGGAAGTTGATAAAATCTTTTTCTATTTATTTCNNAGAACTCTGAAAACCAAAATTTGTTACCACATACAAAGCAATTAATTGGAAATTATATTAAACGAAAAAGATCTTATATTGTAAAGTGGCTTCCAAGCTATTTTTTATAAATTATAATAATACCTGAAGAGAAACCATTAGAAAAATATAGAAAAATTTGAAACACACTATTAATTAATGAATGTGTAACCTCTTGGGTTATTCATAGAGCTATACTAAAAACTTAGAAGTATACTCCCGCATAGAATTAGAAGTTTTTAAATAACGCCTAATGTACAAGTCTGAATTTTTTTTATTGTAGTTTATAACCATTTAGATTTCCTATTAAAAAATATAATAAGAGACTATAAAAAAACAAAAAACTTGTAAATATTGGTATCAATATTTACAAGTTTTTTTGAAGGAAATAGATAAAAATCACGATCAATGAAAGACTATAAAACAAAATTATTAGGGTTTAAAAATGGAAATAATAGCTGTTCAATAAATAGTCACTCTCATATTTTACGGCCATTTTTAATAATAAATTTTTGACAGCCTTGATGGAATAGGTTCCTTTTTTAAATGATGCGAGATAGGAATCATACTTTTTCTTTTCTGACTTTGTGGCTTTATTCTTAAAATATCCCCAGACATGAGCTGCAGCATTCAGTTGATTGCCTTCAGTTGGTTCTGTCGCAAGTGCTTGGTCGATAAGCGCATAAAATTCTACCACCGGGTAGCCTGCTTTATCTTTTAATAAGCTGCGAATTTCTTGGTAACGGTTTGGATCGTGTTCCAGAATGTTGTATTTATATCGAGCCCATTCTTTTTCTATATGGCTTATTTTTTTATCATCGGCAATCAGATTGTTAGCTTTCACAGCAGAAAGATTTTTATCCTTTACTTCAAGCATGATATCAACATCAGGAATTGATTTTAAAAATTCGTTGAATACTTCTAAGTCGATCGTTTTAGAATGACTGCCTGCTCTTTTCAAAGGAGCACCTTGAGAATAATGGATTTTTTGCTGGCCATCATCAGCTTGCCAAGTCTGGTTTGCTAAAGTGATAAAATAGTTATCGTCTTTTGATACGTCAAAAGGCAAAACCTGGTTATGCAAGTTGTCATAGACTACAGGAATACGGTTAGTTGTTCCTATTTGTAATACATCACCTATGCTGTACGATTTATCATCATTTTCGATGACCAGTCTATCTTTAACTTCCTGACTCAAGAGTTGATAGTTTTTTCCAAATCTCGCAATGGCTGCTGTTTTATCACCGTATATACCGCCGATATGCAAAATGATTTTACTGGATTTCTCTGTCCCAAGTGCAGTTAAAAACCGGTTATGGTAATTTAAATCTTCTATCGCTCTTTTCACAACTTCTGTGTTGGGTGAATTTAAAACCGTGTATTGCCCAGGGTGCATCGACACCCTAATGTTCTCAGCCTTTAATTTTTCACCGATCATTTGAAACTTTTCTTGGAAAATCTCATCCCAAGGAAGATCATTAATAGGACTCGAACCAAATGGAATGATATCCGAACTGATTCTAAAAAGTGTAATGCCTATTTTGATGTTGTAATCTAGAATTCTATCTAATGTTTCTAGATTGTGCGCTGTAATGTTCAATAGGTTTTCTTGTGTTGCGGTTTTAAGTGTACAGGTTTTAAAATGTGTATTGTAGACACCGAGAGTCAAACATGCATAACCGATCTTCATAAGCATCTCCTTTTAATTTTATTTTATGAAAACTGTAAATTTTTTTGGTACTAGGCACTAGTTATTATTCACTAATTTTTCGAAAAAGCTCTAAAAAAGTTTCTCTTTCTTTTTGTGAAAGAACTTTAAGTAAATCAGTGTTGATCTTAGCTTCAGTAGTCCGTGCTGCTTCTACTAGTTCTTTTCCTTGTTCTGTAATGGCTAACCGTGTAATGCGACGGTCCTTTTCATCATAAACGCGTTTAGCATAGTTTTTCTGAACGATCATGTTGGCTATATTAGTCATTGCTCCTGGTGTTATTTTTAAAAACTGAGCCAGTGTAACTTGTTTTTGCGGTCCTTTTGTTTTTAATTCACCTAGGACTAACAACGCTGAAATACTAATGGGATAAGGAAAGGCAGCTGTCCATTTTTTCATAACAGTTTGTGTATATTGATTGACTGAATAGAGCAATTCCATATTTTGATGCATCATCCGTTTCCTCCCTCTGTTTATTATAGTGATTTAAGTTTAATTTCTTTTAGTTTACTTATCAATAGTTTAACATTAAACTATTAATGAGCTTTTAATGAATAGAAGGGTGGAAATTTACATGTTACTAGAGAATAAGGTCGCCATTATTACAGGCGGTGCGGGTGGTATTGGAGCAGGTTTGTCAAGAGCATTAGCTGCAGAAGGCGCCAATATTGCAATTGTCGATTTGAATGAAGAAAAAGGGGCAGAACTTGTTAATGAATTAGAAGATATGGGTGTTGAGGCATTATTTTTAAAAAAGGATATTTCACTAGAAGAGAATGCAAAAGAGATAAGAGAGACAGTAGTTAAGAAATTTGGCAAAATTGATGTTTTAATCAATAATGCGCATGCAACTCGGCAAGCTGCTTTTATGGAAACGACAAATGAGATGTTCGAATTATCCTTTAAAACTGGTTTTTTGGCAACATTATTCTTAATGCAGGCTTGTTATGAAGATTTAAAAGCAACGAAAGGCGCAGTAATCAACTTTGGTTCAGGTTCAGCTATGAAGGGAATGGAAAAACAAGCTTCTTATGCAGCAAGTAAAGAAGCTATTCGTGGTCTGTCTCGTGTCGTGGCAAATGAATGGGCGCCAGAAGGTATCCGTGTGAACCTTATTTCCCCAATTGCAGAAACGGAAGGCGTAAAAAGCTGGAAAGAAAATTTTCCTGATGAATACACTGCAATGGCTAATCAAATTCCTCTTAAACGTTTGGGAGATCCACAAAAGGATATTGGTCAAGTTGCTGTTTTCTTAGCAAGTGATATGAGCAGCTTTATGACTGGGCAAACCTTAATGGTTGATGGTGGTTCCATTCAACTATATTAAGTTCTTAGATAGATAAAAAAATAGATTCGCCAAGCTCGAGCTTCGGTGAATCTATTTTTGATTGAGATGAATTTTTTAAGCAAACCAAATGGCCCGTTCTCTGTCAGCACTTTCTGGTGAATCAGAGGCATGTACTGTATTTTCAGATAAGCTAAGTCCATAAAGAGCACGAATAGTATTATCTCCAGATTTTTCTGGATCTGTTGTTCCATTCAGTGCTCGAACTCGTTCAACTGCATTTTCGCCTTCTAAGACAAGCGCAACTAATGGGCTTCTTGTAAGATAAGAAACTAGTCTGTTAAAGAAAGGTTTTTCTTCATGTTCCGCATAATGCTTTTCTGCCATTGCTGAAGAAGCTTGTAACAGTTTCAAGTCAATGATTTTTAAACCGTTTCTTTNNTATTTCCAATCAAATTACGTTCCACCGCATCCGGTTTCAACAATACAAGCGTTTTTTCTGTCATCACCAAAATCCCCCTAAAATAGTCTTACCATGAGTTTAACATGTCCAGCTTCTTTAGTGTAGGAGATGATGGTGGATCAAGTAAAAAATAAAGCGTTTCCTTACTTCTCTCGGAATAAGTTCAGTTGTTGGTAAATTCAGACAGTCTATGGTAAAACGTAATAGAAAGGGAGGTTTTATGGATGGATAAAACGTTTCATGTAGTTATTATCGGTAGCGGTGTTGGCGGAACAGCAGTAGCAAAGGGGATGGCAGCGGCTGGAAAAAAGGTAGCTGTCGTAGAAAATGACTTATGGGGCGGTAC
>DIDU01000175.1:14509-22468 GCA_002418295.1 Carnobacterium sp. UBA5792
TGACCCTAAAAAAGCATTAGTCTCAGCTGTAGAAGCTAAAGATGCGGTTACTCAATTAGCTGGTAAAGGCTTTTCTGCTACTCCTCAAGTCAATTGGCCTGAATTAATGGCATTTAAAGAAACGTTTACGAAGCCCGTCCCCAAAACTAGTCATGAAAGTTTGCGGTCAGCGGGGGTAGAAACCTTTACTGGCAGTGCTCAGTTTACGGAGGAAAAAACACTTCAAGTAAATGGAGATAAGTTGACAGCGGAACGCTTTGTCATTGCTGCGGGTGCTAAACCGTCTATTTTACCGATTGAAGGAAAAGAGCACTTCTTAAGCAGTAATGATTTTCTATCTTTGCGAGAAATGCCTGAAACCCTTACTTTTGTCGGCGGCGGATATATTGCTTTTGAACTGGCAGCTATCGCTAATGCTGCAGGAGCTGAAGTTCATTTGATTCATCACAACGACCGTCCACTGAAAGCTTTTGATGCAGATTATGTAAAAGAAATCGTACATCAATTGGAAACAAAAGGCGTGACATTTCATTTCAACATTGACATTAAAAAAATTGAGAAAAAAGCCGACTCTTTCATTTTAACAGATGGAAAAGAGTTTGAATTGACCAGTGATCTAGTGTTTTGTTCGACCGGCCGGGTCCCAAATATAGATGAGTTGAAATTAGAAAATGCGGGGGTAACAGCTGACAAAAAAGGCATCAAAGTCAATGAGTATTTACAAACTAGCAATACGGCTATTTTTGCTTGTGGCGATGTGTTGTCGAAAAACCAGCCCAAACTGACACCTGTATCTACCTTTGAAGGAAGTTATTTGGTTCATTATCTGACAGGTGAAACAACAGAAAAAATTGCTTATCCAAGTATTCCAACCACAATTTTTTCCAGCCCTAAATTAGCTCAAACTGGAATAACGGCTGCAAAAGCATCTGAACAAGAAGAGGATTNNCATCGGGTGAACGAACCCGTTTCGAAAATCAAAGTCATTACAGAACGTAAAACAGGATTATTAGTCGGAGCAACCTGCATCAATAAAAGAGCTGACGATTTAATCAATTTCTTGAGTATTTTGATTGATCAAAAAACACCAGCAGAGGATGTAGCACAGTTGATTTTGGCTTACCCAACCGTTGCTAGCGACTTAACGTCGATTTATGCTTAAATTTTATCTTTATGGAACTCCAGACCAAACTAAAAACATCTCCAGCAACGACTTCAGATCCGTTGCTGGAGATGTTTTATTTAGATGTTTAGTCGATTTTCAACAACATAGCGTTTACAGCTACGATCACTGTACTAAAGGACATGATAATGGCGCCTACTGCAGGGCTTAAGAGAATTCCCGCAAAAGCCAGCGCTCCTGCTGCTAAAGGAATTGCGACGATGTTGTAGCCAGCTCCCCACCATAAATTTTGAACCATCTTTTTAGAAGTATTTTTAGCTAGAGATAAGAAATGGAGAATATCTGCTGGATCGCTTTTGACTAGGATCACATCAGCTGAATCTACGGCTACATCGGTTCCGGCCCCGATCGCAACACCGACATTAGCTCTGACTAGGCTTGGCGCATCATTGACTCCATCTCCGACCATCATGACAACTAAACCGTTATTTTTGTATTCCTTAACGAGTTTTTCTTTGTCTTCAGGCAGTAATTCTGCATGGACATCATCGATTCCAAGTTGTTGAGCAACGGCAGCAGCTGCTTGCTGATTGTCGCCAGTTAACATGACCGGTTTGATGTTTTGAGCTTTTAAGGCTTGGATCATGGTTTTGGCTTCTGGTTTGATTTGATCGCCTTGTGCAACTAAGCCGATATTTTTATCGTTGACCAGCAAGAAGCTAACCGAATTACCTTTAGTGGACAATTCAGAAAAAAGTTGCTGATCGTAAGAGATACCTTTTTTAGTTAGATAAGCGACGCTGACGATCTTAACCGTTTGGTGATCAATGGTTCCTTTGATTCCCACACCCGGAATGGTTGAAGTGTCTGTTGCTGCAGGAGTGGTTAAGTTTAATTCTTCCAATTTTTTTAGCACTCCAATGGAAAGCGGGTGACTGGAGTCTTTTTCTAACGCTCCCATATATTCCAAAACGTCATTTTCAGTATAGTCCGTTGAAAAAGATTTAAAGGCTGAGACTGTAAAATTGCCTTCTGTTAAGGTTCCGGTTTTGTCCATCATAATGACATCCACTTTTTTTGCAACTTCTAAAGCTTGTCTGTTTTTGACCAACAACCCATTTTGAGCTCCTAAAGAAGTGGACCGGGCTGTTGCTAGTGGAATAGCCAAACCAAGGGCATGTGGACAAGCGATAATGAAGACGGTCACCATTCGTTCTAAAGCAATGTTCAGATCTTTTGTAACCGTTAGCCAAATAATAAAAGCTAAAATACCAACAGCTAAAGCTACATAGAAAAGCAATTTAGCAACTTTATCTGAAAGCGACTCTACTTTTGATTTTTCTTGTTGAGCGCTGCTANNGTCACATCGATGGAAATGGTTCCTGATCCGTTGATGGAACCTCCGATGACTTTGTCTTGCTCTTTTTTCGTAACATCTTTTGCTTCACCAGTGACCATGGATTCATTAACAGTTGTTTGTCCGTTAATAATAATTCCATCAGTCGGAATTTTTCCGCCGGCTTTTACAACGATTTTGTCTCCAACATGCACTTCTTTTAGCGCAACTTCAACAGTATTTCCTTCTTCATCAAGTACATTGGCTGTTCCAGGCAATAATTCGGCCATCTTTTGCAGAGCATTGCNNCATTCATTTCAATCCAATGCCCAAGCAGCATAATTAAAATCAGCGTGGCCAGTTCCCAGAAGAAATCCATCACGTGATTTTGAGTGTGAAGGAGGTTATTAGCAATGAATGCATAAACACTGTAGAAATAAGAAACCGAAATTCCTAAAGAAATCAAGGTCATCATCGCTGGGTTTTTTCCTTGAAGCTCCATCTTGGCACCTTGTAAGAAAGGCATTCCGCCGTAAAAGAATAAAATAGAAGCTAAGATTAAAACGACCCAATCCGAACCATTAAAGGAAAATTGAAAAGGCAAGGCAACGCCCATCATTGGCGAAAGCAAAATAATCGGAATGGCCAAAATCAAAGAAATAAAAAATTTCTGTTTTAAGTTTCCCATATGCATCGAATGATCCATCGAACCGTGATCCATTTTACTATGGTTCATTGCTTCATGATTCATCTTGCTATGATCTACTTGTTCCATAGCCTGGTGTTTGGTATGGTCAGAATGGTTTGTAGGTTGTTTTTTATCAGACATCTGAATTCCTCCTTGATTACAAAAATCTATTTTGTTTACAAATGTAAACGTTCGTTACCTGAAGCTTACAATGTTCATTAAGAAATGTCAAATGATTTGCAGGTATTTAAAAAGACAAAAACTTAAATGCTGAAGCCTTTTTATTGATTTAGTAAGGTTCAATAACTCTACCAATCATTTTATNNTTGAATCCATACAAGGTGTACAATAAATATGGAGACTAAATAGTGAGAGTAGGGATAAATGTGAGAAGAATTGTATTTGTGCGTCACGGGCAAAGTGAATGGAATGCGTTAAACCAATTTACTGGTTGGGTTGATGTGAATCTAAGTGATGCAGGAGTGAAAGAAGCTCATGAAGCAGGACATAAATTGAAAGAAGCAGGAATTGAGTTGGATATGGCGTTCACATCTGTTTTGAAACGTGCCATTAAGCCCTGCCATATCGTCTTAGAAGATTCTGATCAGCTTTGGGTGCCGGAAATCAAAACTTGGCGTTTAAACGAACGTCACTATGGAGCTTTGCAAGGCCTTAATAAAAAAGCGACGGCTGACAAATATGGGATCGAACAAGTTCAACTTTGGCGTCGGTCATATGATACGTTGCCTCCTTTATTAAAACCTGATGATCCTAATTCAGCTTTAAATGATCGTCGCTACGCTAATCTGCAAAAGCGTGTCGTTCCAATGGGAGAAGACTTGAAAACTACATTGGCAAGAGTTATTCCATTTTGGGAAGATCAAATTGCACCAGCTGTACTAGAGGGGAAAACTGTTTTAGTAGCTGCTCACGGGAATTCTTTGCGTGCTTTGGCAAAATACATTGAAGAAATTTCTGACGAAGATATCATGGAATTAGAAATACCGACTGGACAACCTCTTGTTTATGAATTAGATGATGAGTTGTCAGTGATCAAAAAATACTACCTTTAAGAAAAAACATTGAGCAATAGAAAAGAGGAGAGTGGGACAAAAGGCGTTTAGACTCGAAACTTCTACCTCGCATACCATATCCCTAAGCAGCTAAAGCTGCAAGGGCTAAGGCAACTGGAGCGAATAAGCGCAGTATGGTCACCGACCATCGAGCATTATTCGTGAAGTGGACGTCGAGCCTGCCTTTTGGAGCATGTTTAAGAAAAATAGTTAAGAAAAAGGGAAGAGGGTTGAGACTTAGTCTCGACCCTTTATTTTTTATAGATTGGATTTTATAAAAAAATAGAGAAAAGAAATGTTGAAAGATCAAGCAGCTCACAATTTTTGCTTTTGTTCTGCAGCGGCTAATAGGTATCTATCTCACAATAAAAGCTGAAAAACAGGCAGTAGTGTAGCTAGAGCCAGTTTAATGAACAATTCGACACAAAAAGATGGGTTTAAGTATTTGTTCCTTTTTTAGGGATCTTATCTAAAAAATAGATAAGCAAGTAAATAGAATAGACGACCGTTTTTTTACAGGTTATACTAAGAATAATTCAAATAATTTTTAGAGAGTTGATTAACAAGTGAAAGGTTGGATAAGATGAAAAATATTACAATACTAATTCCTGCCTATAACGAAGAAGCGATTATTGATCAGATGTATGAAAGACTGACAGCTGTTTGTGCAGCTTTACTGAATTATGAGTTTAATTTTTTATTTGTAAATGACGGCAGTTCTGATGGAACATTGGATAAGCTTAAGCAATTTAAAAAGCAGGATCAGCGAGTGCAGTATATTGATTTATCACGGAATTTTGGTAAAGAAATTGCTATGTTAGCGGGATTCGATCACATTCAAGGAGATGCAGCGATCATTATCGATGCTGATTTACAACAACCTCCTGAATTGTTTGGAGAAATGCTAGACTGGTGGGAAGCTGGTTACGATGATGTGTATGCTATCCGAAAAGCAAGAGAAGGCGAAAAATGGTTTAAAAAATGGGCTTCAAAAGTATATTATCAACTTTTACAAAAGGTAGCCAAAGAAAAAGTTTATCCGCAAGCAGGCGACTTTCGCTTATTAGACAAAAAATGTATCCAGGCGCTGACAACTTTGCGCGAGCAAGAACGTTATACANNAACCTAGAGCGGCTGGTGAAAGCAAATGGAAGTTTTCAGAATTGGTCAAATTGGCTTTGGATGGAATTACTTCTTACAGCACAATTCCTTTGAAAATATGGTCTATCGTCGGTTTCGTTATTTCGTTATTTGCATTTGCGTATTTAATATTTGAACTAATAAAAACTTTGGCTTTTGGAACTGAAACAGCAGGCTATGCTTCTATTATTGCGGGGATTTTATTTCTTGGCGGTATTCAATTGATTTCATTGGGTGTAATCGGCGAGTATTTAGGACGAGTATTTATTGAAACAAAAGAACGGCCCTTATATTTTATTCAGGAATACTCAGAAGAAGAGGAAAAACAACAAAAATCGAATAGAGATGAAAGTGGTGCAAGATAAAAAAATGTCAACATTAAAAAGACTTTATCAAAAGAATGAAGAAATAATCAATTATCTAGTATTTGGAGGACTGACAACGTTAGTCAATGTGGTGGTATTTTTTGTATTTAATTCTTTATTAGATGTTCAGTACCTAATTGCAAATGCGATTTCTATTGTACTATCTATTCTATTTGCATTTTTTACAAACAAAAAATACGTCTTTAAATCTGAAACCATAACGACACAAGCTTGGTTGAAAGAGTTCCTTCTGTTCTGCAGCTTCCGCTTGGTTTCAGCTGGGNNTTGAATTAGATTCAAATCTAGCCAAGTTGGCAACACAGTTTATTGTAGTGGTATTGAATTACTTCTTCAGTAAATGGTTTATTTTTAAATAGAAAGGAAGGGACGCCATGAATGCCTTTAACAAAAAGAGACGATCTCATCCTATCTATAGTTACACATTTTTGTTTATCATTATGGTGGCCTTGATTTATGGTTATTTTTTTATTGTGCAGAAGTCGTTTATCTGGGAAAGCGACGGATTTAGCCAACATTATTTGATCTTTAAAGAATACTTAGAAATCATTCGTAACTTCTTGCATCATCCTTCAGCAGGCATAGAACAATGGGACTGGAGTATTGGTTTAGGTGCGGATGTCATCGGTTCATATGGGTACTATGTTATTGGAGACCCTTTTGTTTATTTAGGGTTATTGTTCCCGGCCAGCCAAACGGAACTGGCGTTTCATGTTTTAATTTTATTACGGATGTATGCAATAGGCGGTTCTTTTTTAGTATTTTGCCGAAAAATAGAAGTTGATCTGCCTGGGGCTTTGATTGGTTCACTGATTTATACGTTTACTTATTATGTGGTATTGAGTGCTACACGGCATCCTTTTTTTCTGTTGCCGATGATTTTATTCCCATTGTTGTGTTTAGGAATGGAACGCATTTTGCATCGTCAGTCAAATGCTCTTTTTATAGGAAGTATCTTTCTGGGAGCGTTTAGTAATTTTTACTTTTTTTATATGTTGACTATTTTAATTTTTCTTTACGCGTTAGTACGTTATTTTCATTTATATGGCAGAAAAGAAATCAAAAGAATCCTTCCTTTCATTTGGACCGCTATTTATTCTTATGCTATTGGCGTCTTACTTTCCGGTATCGTATTTTTTCCAGTCGTTTGGAGTTTTTTGCAGTCTTCCAGAAAAGCTTCCAGCAAATTTGCGCAAGGATTATGGGTATATCCGGCAGAATATTATGTGGCTCTGATTCGGAATTTTTTTATTCCTGGTAGTTATTTATGGACTGCGCTTGGATTTTCGGCATTTGTCATGTTAGTGATTCCTTATATTATCCGCCATAAGAGAAAATTCAGTTTTATTGTCAGTCTATTATTTATCTTTGGATGTATGTTGCTACTACCGGCATTTGGCTCGATCATGAACGGCTTTTCCGGTCCATACAATCGTTGGACATTTGCACTGCCGTTTTTCTTAGCGTGGGGAGCGGCCTATTTGTATAATCAACGATTCCAGTTAATGAAGCGTGACTTAATGGCAATGGTTGCTTCGCTGCTTTTCTTTACTTTAGTCACTGGGATTTCTATTCGAGTAACGGGTTATCGCTTCATGTATCTGGCTCCACTGCTCTTTGCTTGGGCAATGTGGGGTGTCTTATTCATCATTTCCATCAAACGACAAAGACAAACATTACAGCCGTTCGATAAGCAAGGACTTTCCTTTTTATTACTAGCATTGATCATGGGAAATTTAGCTTATAATGCAATGGGGTATTATTATCCTTGGGGAAAAAATACAATGGAAACCTTACTTGACTATGGCACAGCAGACGAGGCATACTCAGCTACATTTGGCGGCGCTGAAAAATTGATTCAAGAACACGATAAAGAAATTTATCGAATAGGAGTTACTTCACAAGACAGAAAGATTAAAAATCAAATGATCTTATTAGAGAGAATGGGATTATCTTCCTATCTTTCAATTACAAACGGTCAAGTGGCTAATTTTGCTCGGCAATTAGAAAACGGACAGTTTCAATTGATCCAACCAGTTAGAAATGGATTTGATGACCGCAGCATTATGAATCATTTCTTGAGTGTGCAAGCGATTGTGACAGAAGAAAAAAATGAAAAGTACTTGCCTTATGGTTATCATGTTACAGCTAAAAAAGAAACGAAAGGCCGCTCCTTTATTGTAGCAGAAACTAGTTTAGCTTATCCTTTTGCTTAT
>DIDU01000174.1:0-2073 GCA_002418295.1 Carnobacterium sp. UBA5792
CAGCTGTAACCAATGAGTACCGTGTTCGTTACTTAGATATTGACAGTAATCGCCATGTAAACAACTCAAAGTACATTGACTGGGCTTTGGATACATTGGATTACGATTTCTTGACTAGACAAAAACTGACGTATCTTAATATCAAATTTGAAAAAGAAGTTTATTATGGCAACCGTATACAAAGCCAAATGAGTCTGCACGAAAATGCAGAAGGAAAGACTATCACTGCTCACCGTATAAAGACTGGAGATGTGGTGAACAGCGAAGCCAGTATGGAATGGCAAAAAATCGAAGAAGAAACAAGCAGGTGAAAAGATGGTAACGATCAATGATATTGCCAAACAGGCAGGAGTGGCCAAGAGCACCGTTTCCAGGTATTTAAATGGCGGATCTGTTAGCCNNAGCAAAACAAAAGAAAAATTAGACAAAATTGTTGCAGAAACTGGCTATGTCCCGAATACATTCGCACAAAGCTTGAAAGCAAAGAAAACCAATATGATTGGAACGATCATACCCCGCTTAGATTCTTATTCTGCAAATGAAGCCTTATTTTCTATTGATGAAGGGCTGAGAAAACGAAACTTTCAACTGCTGATTACCAATACGAATCAAACGCCAGAACGGGAAGTGGAGAGTATTTATTCCTTAGCCAGACAAAAAGTTGCTGGAATCTTGTTATTTGCCACAGTTGTTACAGAAGCTCATAAAAAAGCCATTGCTGACGTAGGGGTGCCGGTTATTTTACTGGGTCAGCAAGCTGAAGGGCTCTATTCCATTGTTCATGATGAGTATAAAGCGGGTTTTAAACTAGGAAAATATGCGACAAATTTAGGTCATAAACAGTTCTTTTACTTTAATGTCTTTGAAGCAGATGTGGCTGTAGGTCAATTGCGTAAAAAAGGAGTAGTAGACGCTCTCAAGGAAAGTCCAGACAGCACTATTGAAGTGATGGAAACCAGCTTTTCTTTTGAAGCTGCTTTCCAACAGGCTTTAAAAGTACTGCCTACAATAAAAGCATCTTATATTATTTGTGCAACTGATAATATCGCACTGGCAGTGTTGAAAGCAACACACCAGTTAAAAATAGCCATTCCCGATATATTTTCACTCTCAGGGTTCGGTGGATACCAAATAACTTCAGTCGTTTCTCCAACGATTACTACTGTAAAATATGCTTATCAAGAATTAGGAGAAATGGCTGTTAAAAACATGTTGTTATTACTAGAGGGAACGGATATCCCCGAGAAAACCGTCTTGACCAATGAATTAATTGTAAATGAATCGACTAAAAGATACGTTTAAAAAAATCTGCAACTTTGTTTGCAGATTTTTTTTAATAAAGTAGCTGTTCTATAAAAATGCTCTGCCTTCAATGACTAATGAACCAGTTAAAACAGGATCGCTTTTGCTCTTTCATATACTGCTCCACAAGTAACAGAAAATAGATTAGAAGTGCTAGCTAGAAGCGGGACTAGCAGACAAGAAAAATAGAAAACAGGCTAAAAGTGTTAGGTAGAGGCGGCCTAGCAACCAAAAGAATAGAAAAAACACGAGAAAGCTTTTATCAAAGAGATAAGAGTTTTTCTTATTTCTAGTCAATTAGTACTGGACAAATAATATAAAAACGGTTACAATAAAAATAGAACCGGTTCCGAATGTTGGCGGACCAGTAAAAGGAGGAAATAAAAATGACAGAAAATCAAAGAATTGCTCAAGAAGTTATTGCTGCAGTGGGCGGAAAAGAAAATATCCATTCCGTGGCTCATTGTGCCACTCGCTTGCGTATTATGGTCAACAAAGAAGAAGAGATAGACNNCAGAAAATATTGATAAAGTAAAAGGGGCCTTTTTTAATTCAGGGCAATTCCAAATTATTTTTGGAACCGGTACCGTTAATAAAATTTATGAAGAAGTGGTTGGATTAGGTGCTTCTGGAGGATCAACTACTGAAATGAAACAAGAGACCAAAAAACAAGGAAATGCATTCCAACGGATGATTCGTACTTTTGGAGACGTGTTTGTTCCAATCATTCCAGTATTAGTTGCGACTGGGTTGTTTATGGGATTACGCGGT
>DIDU01000174.1:2121-3188 GCA_002418295.1 Carnobacterium sp. UBA5792
TAATGTATACAGAAGTATTGACTGATACTGCTTTTGCTTTCTTACCGGCATTGGTTGCTTGGTCTTCGTTTAAAGTATTTGGCGGATCACCCGTCATTGGAATCGTCTTAGGGTTGATGTTAGTTAATCCGGCTCTTCCAAATGCTTATGAAGTGGCAGCAGGTACCGCAAACCCCATCACAATGTTTGGTTTTATCCCAGTAGTTGGTTACCAAGGAACTGTTTTACCTGCTTTTATCGCTGGTTTTGCAGGAGCTAAATTAGAAAGATGGATTCGGAAATACGTTCCAGAGTATTTAGATTTACTGCTTACGCCTTTCTTAACGCTTTTAATTATGAGTATTTTATCGTTATTTGCAATAGGTCCTATTTTCCATTCATTAGAAGAAGTCGTCTTAAACGCGACTGTTTGGGCGTTAGGATTGCCGTTTGGTTTAGCAGGATTGATCATTGGCGGATTAAATCAAATTATTGNNTTCCTAGAAATTCAATTATTGGCAAATACTGGAGTGAATCCATATAACGGAATCATCACTGCCAGTGTTGCTGCACAAGGCGGAGCTTCTTTAGCTGTAGCCATGAAAACGAAATCTAAAAAATTAAAAGCATTGGCTTATCCTTCTACATTGTCAGCTTTTCTTGGCATCACAGAGCCAGCTGTTTTCGGAGTGAATTTGCGTTATGTTAAACCGTTTATTTTTGGTTTAGTCGGCGGAGCAGCAGGAGGTTTCTTTGGAAATATTATTGGTTTAGAAGCAACAGGGATGGCTGTAACGGTTATTCCAGGAACTTTGCTTTACTTAAACGGCCAAATTCTGTGGTATTTATTGACGAATGTGATCGCCATTGCAGTAGCTTTTGTCTTAACTTATTTATTCGGTTATAGCGACAAAATGAAAAAAGAAATAGAAGCTTGAAAGGAAGTTTAAGCATGACACGTACTAAAAATATGGGGAAATATGATCTGGGATACCACATTACGCCGCCTAAAGGATTACTAAATGACCCCAATGGACTGATTCAATTTAAAGGAGTTTATCATGTCTTTTATCAATGGAACCAAAATG
>DIDU01000174.1:3237-3525 GCA_002418295.1 Carnobacterium sp. UBA5792
TAATACCAAAAGTTGGGGACATGTCACTTCGATGGACTTGGTTCACTGGACTGAACAGCCAGTAGCTTTGGAGCCGGTTGATTGGTTTGATAAAAATGGCTGTTATTCCGGTAGTGCCATAGCATTTGAAAATAAATTATATTTATTTTATACCGGAAATGTTCGAAATGAACTAAATGAACGCGAAAGCTACCAATGTTTAGCTGTTTCAGAAGACGGCATCCATTTTGAAAAGAAAGGTCCCATTTTGAACCAACCAAAGGGGTACACGGCACATATAAGAGATCA
>DIDU01000174.1:3584-9520 GCA_002418295.1 Carnobacterium sp. UBA5792
AAGGGAAAGAATAACGACTGGTGGATGGTGTTAGGTGCTCAAAAAGAAGAGTTAACAGGCGATGCTTTGGTTTACCATTCGGATAATTTAATGGATTGGACACTCAAAGGTTCGCTTTTGGATGAGGAATTTGATTTCGGTTTTATGTGGGAATGTCCGGATGTCGTCCAATTCAATCAAAAATCAGCATTTATCTTTTCTCCGCAAGGGTTGTTGGCTAAAGGCGATGAATGTAACAATATTTACCAATCCGGTTATTTAACAGGAGTGTTTACAGAAGCTGGCAAGTTTTTAACCAATCAACAGCCTTTTAAAGAATTGGATAGAGGATTTGAATTTTATGCTCCACAAACATTTCAAGATGATAAAGGCCGCCAAATCTTATTTGGATGGATGGGCGTAATGGAACCGGAAGTTGAAGCGGCTGTGCCGACTATTCAAGATGGCTGGATCCATAATTTGACTATTCCTAGAGAATTAACGTATAGTGATGGACAGCTAAAACAGCAGCCAGTAGCAGAATTGAAGCAACTAAGACAGGGTTCTCCGATGGTCATGGAAGGAAAGGCCGAAGCTTCTCTGCAGCTGCCCACATTTCAAAATGAAATTCTGGTAGAGTGGAGAAAAACAGCCGGTTCATTCAAGCTTCAGATAAGGAATAATAGTAGCGTTGAATATGATGCACGGCTAAATCGAGTGGAGGTTTCACGGTTAAATTGGTTGACTGGTAATAGAGAAACACGAGCAGTTACTTTGAAGAACCCATTAACGCAGCTACATTTGTTTCTTGAAAGTTCCTCATTAGAACTCTTTGTAAATAAAGGGGAAGAGGTCTTCTCGTTACGGTATTTCCCGGAACCAGAAGCAAAGACAATTGATATATGTGCTTGTGAAACAGGTAAAGAACCTCACATCACACTGTATACATTAGAAAATTGATCTAAAAAAAAAGCCCCATGCTCTCTGATANNTTTTTCAGTTAAAAATATTGAGCAATTTCTTCAAGGTTTTGTGTTTTATTTAGAGCGACCATTAACTTGATTCGAGCTTTAGGGCCAGTTAGACCATTGGTGAAAATAACGCCTGCTTCACTTAACTGTTTGCCACCGCCTAAGTAATCATAGACATCTTGAGCAATTCCGTTAAACGAGCGTGAAACCAAAACAACAGGAATGTTCCTGTCCAAAATACGCTGCAAGGCCGGCAAAGTCGCCGGTGGTAAATTTCCGGCACCAAGGGCTTCTATGACCAGTCCATCGGTTTGGTCATTGTTTAATGCATCAAATAAAACGCCGTCCATTCCAGAGTAGGCCTTTAAAAGATAAACAGCTTTATCCACAGTTGAAATCTCAAATTTTTCTTCAGCAATCAGTTTTTGGAAAAAAAGAACTTCATTTTTAGAAATAAGGCCGATCGGACCAAAAGTAGGCGTTTGGAAAGTTGCAACATTTGATGTATGTGTTTTTGTCACATAGCGGGCTGTATGGATCTCGTCATTCATAACTACCAAGACACCTTTATTTTGTGCCTCATCTGTTAGAGCAACCCAAACAGTGCTTTGAAAGTTGTAAAGACCATCCGATCCAATTTCATTGCTGGAACGCATTGCGCCAGTGATGACGATGGGCACTTGGTGATCCAGTGTTAAATCTAAAAAGTAAGCTGTTTCTTCAAGTGTATCGGTTCCATGTGTAATAACTACTCCATCAGCTTCTTTTGATAATATGGCTTTTTCGATCCGATTTTTTAGCAATAACATTTCTTTGGGTGTGATATGCGGAGAAGGAAGCTGAAAAAAATCTTCCACGATCAGATGAGCTTCATGGTCAAACAAATGGCTGTGTTTTTGTAAAGGATTTTCTGCGTTTGGGCGTACTTTACCCGTCGTTTGATCTTCGCTCATCGCAATGGTTCCTCCGGTGTGCAAAACTAGAATGGTTTTCACTTAAAATGCCTCCTTATTCATAATAAAAACACTGCTAAATGAAGATTTTAGCAGTGTACTTGATTCGTTCACGACTGACTCTTTAATTAATTGAAGAAAGGGTTCGTTAATTTTTCGTCTCCGATAGTTGAAGCATCGCCGTGGCCTGGATAAATCTGCATTTCGTTTTCTAAAGTAAAGAGCTGCTCGCGGATTCCTTCCAACNNAGTCTTCAAAAATAAAACTGACTCCTCCAGGTGAATGTCCCGGTGTCGGAACGACTCTGAAAGACAAGTCACCTATGGTGTAATCTTTCATCATATCAAATTCAAAATCAGCTGGTTGTGCGATAACCGGTTTGCCTCCATGAGCAGAAAGATTTAGCTCTGGATTGCCAAGCCAATCTTTTTCTAAAGAACTAACGTATACAGGAACGTTGTAAGTTGTGCGTGTTTCTTCTAAAGCTCCGATATGGTCATAATGACAATGAGTTAGCAAAATAGCGACAGGAGTGACTTGCAGGTCTTCAATAGTTTGCATGATTTTTGGGAAATCATCGCCTGGATCAACGATCAAAGCAGTGACATCTTCATAAATAAGATAACAATTTTCTTCAATAGCGCCTGTTACGATACGTTTGACTTCAACCATTTTTTCTCCACCTTCTCTTTTCTATTTAAGACTAGTATACTCGAAATCAAGGATAAATCAAAAATTCCTCCATCCATGATGAATGCCAGCTATTTTGCTGAAATCAAAATAAGAATTAGCACTTTTCAAGAGCGGAACAAGCAGATTGAAAAAATTCGTATTCTTTTCTTATGTATTATTTGCGGATTTTTCTAAAACGATTCAGGAAAATAAACGAATCGTTTGAAAAGAGCTTTTAAATTAAAAATTGTGAGAGTCTGCTAAAATAAAGAAGCAAAAAGCTATATTTCAAGTGAAATACTGTTATACTAATAAAAATAAAACGAGTGAGTGAGGCTATTATGAAAAAGAATACATTTGAAGAATTTGGTATTGGAGAAGAACTGATAACAGCATTAGAAAGTTTACGCTATTTTAAGCCGACTAAAGTGCAAGAAGAAGTACTGCCGTTGGCTTTAGCAGAAAAAGATGTGATCGTTGAGTCACAAACAGGCAGCGGGAAAACCGTAAGTTTTGGGATTCCATTATGCGAAAACGTGATATGGGAAGAAAATAGACCCCAAGCTCTTGTTTTAGTACCTACAAGAGAATTAGCGTTGCAAGTAAAAGAAGATATCACGAATATTGGTCGTTTAAAACGCATCAAAGTAACTTCAGTATTTGGCAAAGCTTCTTTTGACAAGCAAAAGTCTGAGTTAAAACAAAAGAGCCATATTGTAGTAGGGACGCCTGGTCGTGTCTTGGACCATTTGCAAAAAGGAACGATGAAAGTGGATAAATTACGTTATTTAGTAATTGATGAAGCGGATGAAATGCTGAATATGGGGTTCATTGACCAAATGGCAGCGATTATCGAATTCTTGCCAAAAGAACGGCAAACACTCTTGTTCTCGGCTACAATGCCGCCAGAGATAGAACGATTGGCTAGTTTCTATATGAAACCCGAAAGAGTAGCTGTTAAAATTGAAATGACTGAACAATCCAGACCTAAAATCGTGCAATCGTATCTTAAAGTCGAACCTGAAAAGAAAGAGCAGCAATTGTTGGATTTATTGATCGTTGAAAATCCAGATAGTTGCATGATCTTCTGTAATACGCAAGAAGCCGTGAATCGGTTGTATACGTTCTTAAATAAAGCGGGTCTGCCAATCGATAAAATTCATGGCGGTATGATCCAAGAAGACCGATTTGAGGTAATGGATGACTTCAGAAAAGGGAAGTTCCGTTATTTAGTCGCAACGGATGTAGCGGCTCGGGGAATCGACATTGATAATGTGACGCATGTCATCAATTATGATGTGCCCGTAGAAAAAGAAAGCTTCGTCCACCGAACAGGACGAACTGGGCGCGCCGGGAAGACAGGTGTAGCATTAACGCTGGTCACTCCAAAAGAAAGACCTTGGTGGCAAGAAGTTAGAGCGTATGTGCAACAAGAAATAAAAGAAATCACTGCTCCAAATGCTCGTGTTGTACAAAGCCATAAATCGGCTTTTGAAAAGAAACTTCAGGAACGGTTAGTTGTGAAAAGAGCACGTAATAAAGAGTTAAATCAAGGCATTACAAAAATTTACTTTAACGGTGGGAAAAAGAAAAAACTTCGCGCAGTAGATTTTGTTGGAACGTTGACGAATATTCCAGGAATCAACGCAGATGATATCGGTATCATTACCATTCAAGAAAATGTCACCTATGTAGAAGTATTGAATGGAAAAGGCCCGAGAGTCATTGAAGAAATGAAAGATCGAACTGTTAAAGGGAAAAAACTGAAAGTTCATAAAGCAAATAAATAAAAAACGTTTAAAAGCAATAGGTGAAGAAAAATTAGCTGAAGCAGGTTGTTTCAAAGAATACTTTTATGAGGAAACTGGAAGGAATTGCCAAAAATGATTATCTATAATATTCATACAGAAGAAGATTTAAGCGGTGTTGGTTTTCAATATTCTGAAGATGTAGAAGTGATTGAATCAGATTACTTTCAACAAATAGAAGCGGCCAGACCAGTTATTCTAGAAGCAGATGTTCTTTTTCTTAAAGGTATAGCCGATGCTAGAGGGTATATGGAAATAGGCATAGGGATGGCTTTGAATAAAAAAATCATTATATTAGATGATCCTTTTATCCAGCATGATCCTATTGACCCACAACTTATGATAGAAGGTACGACTATTCACAAAATGACGATCCAAGAATTTTCAGATTGGGATTGGTCAAATGAGCAGATGTAAAATGTTCTAAATATAAAACAAAACTAGCTGAACTCTTCATATATTCATGAAGTAGTTCAGCTAGTTTCTTGTCTTAATTAAGTTTGTTATTCTGCGTATAGTTNNTATAGTTTTTTGATTTGTGCTTGGACATCTTTATTTTCTAAAAACTCTTCATAAGTGGTATCTGCACGGTCAACGATACCATTTGGAGTAATTTCAATAATACGGTTTGCAACAGTTTGAATAATTTGGTGGTCGTGAGATGAGAATAAAATAGCACCTTTAAATGCAATTAAACCATCATTTAAAGCAGTAATGGATTCCAAATCCAAGTGATTCGTCGGATCATCTAGAACCAAGACATTGGCTTTACTCAACATCATTTTAGATAACATGCAACGAACTTTTTCTCCTCCCGAAAGAACGCCTACTTCTTTTAAGACATCTTCTCCAGAGAATAGCATACGGCCTAAGAAACTGCGCAAGAAAGTATTATCGCTTTCTTCTTTTGAAGCAAATTGACGCAACCAATCCACGATAGTAAGGTGGTTTTCTTCAAATTCTGAACTTGTATCTTTTGGCAGATATGTTTGAGAAGTGGTGACGCCCCATTTATAAGTTCCTGAATCAGGTTCCATTTCGCCCATTAAAATTTTGAAAAGCGTGGTGATAGCTAATTCGCTATGACTGCTGAATCCCACTTTGTCTTCTTTATTTAATGCAAAGCTGATGTTGTTCAATACTTTTTTACCATCAATGGTTTTTGTCAAGTTTTCTACGCGCAGCAAATCATTACCGATTTCACGTTCTGGAGTAAAACCAACAAAAGGATAACGGCGCGAAGATGGTTGGATGTCGTCCAAAGTGATTTTTTCCAACGTCTTTTTCCGAGAAGTGGCTTGTTTCGATTTAGAAGCATTTGCGCTAAACCGGGCAATAAAGTCTTGTAACTCTTTGATTTGATCTTCTTTTTTTGCATTTGCATCAGCGGCCAATTTGCTGGCTAATTGACTAGATTCTAACCAGAAATCGTAGTTGCCAAGGTAAAGTTTATTTTTGCCAAAGTCAACATCGGCCATATGTGTACAAACTTTATTTAAAAAGTGACGGTCATGGGATACGACAATAACGGTATTAGGGAAGTTGATCAAAAA
>DIDU01000174.1:9541-9913 GCA_002418295.1 Carnobacterium sp. UBA5792
CTGCCTTATCTAAACCATTCGTCGGCTCATCTAATAGCAAGACATCCGGTTTTCCAAATAAAGCTTGTGCAAGTAAAACTTTTACTTTTTGTCCGCCGGCTAATTCGCTCATTTTAGCATAATGCAGATCTTCCGGAATTCCTAAGCCCTGTAGTAAAACAGCAGCTTGAGGTTCAGCTTCCCAGCCGTCAAGTTCAGCGAATTCGCCTTCTAACTCGGCAGCACGAATGCCGTCTTCATCAGTGAAATCTTCTTTCATATAGATTTCATTTTTTTCTTGCATAATTTGGTATAACCGCTCATGTCCCATGATAACGGTGTCCAAAACGGTGTGTTCTTCATAGCCGTAGTGGTTTTGGCTTAAAGTAGCCA
>DIDU01000174.1:9946-20081 GCA_002418295.1 Carnobacterium sp. UBA5792
AAATTTTTAAAAATGTGGATTTACCGGCACCATTTGCACCGATCAGGCCATAACAATTGCCGGGGGTAAATTTAAGATTGACTTCATCAAATAATTTGCGGTCAGAAAATTCTAAACTAACATTAGATACTGTAATCATTTAAGTTGCTTACCTCTATTCTATAGTATATCTAAACTATTTTAACATGAAGAGAGTGAAATTGCGATGCCAAATAGTCTATTCTCATGATTCTACCAGCATTATAGCGGTTATAGAGCTAGCTTTCAATGGCTAACCCTCTTTTGAAAAGGATTTTAAAAGAGATTGCAGAGAAAAAGCCGATAAAAAACGTTTTTCCGTTTTTTGCCGGCTGTTGTTTACCGTGTGACTTCTGTAAATAGATACAAAACTAACTGATTGGAAAATAAAAGATGCAATTGGTTACGATAATTATGAGTACGGGTATAGATCCGTCTTTTTTTTATATCTGATAAAGAATACGTTAGTAAAGTTTGATTTTGAAAAGAAACGAATAAATCGTGTTCTGCTTCTTGAACGAGCAGGCGATCTAAATCAGTGACTTGATTTTTCGCAGCAGAATGAGCTGCATGTGCTAATTGGATAGATGGAGAGCGGTAAAGCGGGTCTTTTTTTAAAGTACGTTTGTCTGTTTCGTAAGCAAATAAGTAGCCATCGTCCATAGACGGTTCGCTGAGAGACAAAGCTAATGGCAATTCTTGAATACGTACAGGGAGAGTTGTTTTATCCAGCAATGGTTTTTCTTCAACGAATGTTATGATTCCTTTTTGTACTTTAAAGTGTAGAAGAGCCGCATTTTGCGGATTGTTTTTCTCGTATCGGATCAAGTCATGTTGATTCCATTCCGTTTTTATGGTTTCATTTGTCGATAATTGTATTAAGCGGGGTGTTAAATGTGTAATGGTTGATCGGAACAAATAGTGAGTTGAAGCTAAGTATTCAAATAACCCTTTTTCTCCTGCAGCTAAGGCCATCCGCCCAGTTGCAGAAAGGTTGATCTGAAAAACAACAAGCGGAGAAATTTGTTCTTNNAGAAAAACGATAAAACCCGCTTGGATCAGAAAAGTATAAAATATGGTCAAAAATCGCACTGTCGTAAATGGGTTCTGTAAAGGAAATGACCCGTTCTTTAAAAGGTTCTAGTTCATCCAAATGAACCGTTAGTTGTTCTGCAGGCTGAGGTTCAAAATAAATCGGCCGTTCTACAAAAGCCAATTGCTTCATCCATTTATTCCAGTCGTAAACCAGTAAATCATTTTGTTTAGTCCATAAATAAAACTTTCCACTATAAAGCTGAAAATCTTGAAAAGTACCTTTAATGGTGATTTTTGTTGTTAATAGATGTTCATTGTCCATTTTCACACCCCTTTTGTGACCGTTCTCTTTACTTTCTATTGTAACATGTTCATAGAAGGGATGGGAAAAAATGCTCATAAGGAATTTAGTTTGCTTGGTTATTCACCTACAAAATGAGATAATGAAAAAAATGCAAATTGAGGAGGCAATACAATGACAAAAAAAGGTATTTGGTTAGCATGTGAAACAACTAAAGATCAAATCGAAACGATAAAGAAAATAGCGCCTGACTACGAAGTGATTGAAGGATGGAAAGATACTGCTTTTGATTTTCCATTAGAAGACATTGAAATTATCTATGGATGGAAAGGCCAAAAAAGTGATGAATTATTAAAAAAAGAAAATAGCCGAATAAAGTGGATTCAAGGCAAAGCAGCCGGTGTGGACTTTTTAGATTTAGCTAGTCTCAAGGAAAAAGGAGTGTGGCTAACGAATGGCAGCGGCATTCACAGTATCCCGATTGCTGAATCGGTTTTTGGCATGTTACTGGCTTATACAAGAGGCATTCAAGCCTCAATCAAAAACCAGCTGGTTAAAAATTGGGAAGAAGCTGAACGTTTAATCGAATTGCATGAAAAGACGATAATGATTGTCGGTACAGGAAAAATCGGTAAAGAAGTCGGGCGGTTGGCACAAGCTTTTAACATGAAAACAATTGGTGTAAACAGCAGCGGACATGAAGCGGATTATATGGACCAAGTTATTTCACAAGAAGACTTAATTCAACATATCAATGAGGCAGATATTGTCGTTAATATTTTACCTTTAACGGATAAAACGACTGCTTTTTTCAATGAATCAGTCTTTAATACCATGAAAAAAAACACTTTGTTCTTAAATGTTGGACGCGGGCCAACAGTAGAAACGGACAGTTTACTACATGCCTTAGATGCAGGACAAGTGGCTTTTGCTGGATTAGATGTTTTTGAAACTGAACCGCTGGAAGCAAAAAGTCCTTTATGGGAGCATGAAAATGTTTTGGTTACGCCGCATATTTCTGGAATAGCCGAACATCTTAAAAAGCGTTTATTTGCTATCTTTGAAAAGAATCTGAAAGCTTATGTAGCTGGAGAAGAGTTGCCTGAAAATTTGATCGATTATAAAAAAAGCTACTGATTTTGTAAAAAAGTAAATATTTTATACCGTATCCAACCTTCTGCAGAGTGGATACGGTATTTTTTTATACTATAACAAAGTATTTATAACAGATAAGCGAACTGTTTCTTTTTTTATAAAAACAATAATGTTCTTAATCAGAGACGGAAAAATTCCTTGTTTGCAGCGTTTTTGTCCTGTTATGTAATTAGAAAGAATGAATTTCAAGCTAATTTATAAGTTTTTTTGACTACAGAAGTAGCAGTTGTTACTATGTCTGAGAAGATAAAAGAACAAAAAAGGAGTTTTAGTTGTGTTGAACTATAAAAAAATAGCGGGTGTAGGTTTTGCTTTATTGTGTCTTTTGGTAGTATTGACAGCTTGTGGAGNNAAAAAGGTAAATTAACGGTCGCAACGTCAGGGACACTTTTCCCCAGTTCTTTTCATGAGGGAGAAGATAATGAATTGACCGGGTATGAAGTTGAAGCAGTGAATGAAATTGGCCGACGCTTAGGGATTAAGGTTGAATTTGTTGAAATGGGCGTTGACGGTATGCTGACGGCTATCAATAGTGGACAAGTGGATGCAGCTGCAAATGGATTTGATATTACAGAAAAACGGTTAGAAGATTATACTTTTTCTGAACCTTACAAATATTCATTTGGTGGAATCGTTGTGCGAGCTTCAGATCATTCTGGCGTTGAATCATTAGAAGATTTAAAAGGTAAAAAATCAGCAGGCGGAGCAACGACGATTTACATGCAGATTTCTGAGAAATTTGGTGCAGAACCTGTTGTTTACGACAATGCGACAAATGATGTATTTTTCCGAGACGTAGCTAGCGGCCGGACTGATGTGATCTTAAATGATTTTTATGTTTCTAATACAGCGGTTAACAAATTCAAAGATTTGGGAGTAGAAATGTCAGACATTTATTACAATCCGACATCGGCTGGAATAGTGATGAAAAAAGATGATGGATCGATTAAAAAAGCGGTTGATACAGCTCTTAAAGAAATGCAAGCAGACGGTACATTGACTAAACTGTCCAAAGAATTCTTTGCAGGAGAAGATGTCTCGACAGCAATTGAAAATGCCGATGAACTGCCAGTGATAGAGTTAGGTAAGTAAAAAAAACAACATTAGATAAGGAGTTTTGCTTTGTGTTGAAAAAGAAATTAGGATTAGGATTGGTAGCCCTTATTAGTTTATCTTTAGCAGCATGTAGTTCTGGAAACACTACATCAGATAAATCCCCTTCAAGTGAAACAGCTTGGGAAAAAATTGAAGATCGAGGAACGTTGAAAGTAGCAACTTCTGGCACTCTTTATCCAAGTTCTTTTCATGAATCTGAAACAGATAATTTAACTGGTTATGAAGTTGAAGTGATTCGCGAAGCTGCAAAAAGATTGAATTTGGAAGTAGAATTCACTGAAATGGGCGTTGATGGCATGTTAACATCTGTCAACAGCGGGGCAATTGATGTAGCGGCCATGGGAATTGATCGTGATGGAGAAAACGCGGATAAATACAATTATACGATCCCTTATAAATATTCTTTCGGTTCAATGGTAGTAAGAAAATCTGATGACTCTGGCATTGAAAAATTAGAAGACTTAAAGGGTAAAAAAGCAGCAGGTGCTGCCACAACTTCTTATATGAAAGTAGCACGACACTATGGAGCAGAAGAAGTCATTTACGACAATGCGACAAATGATCAGTACCTAAGTGACGTGGCGAACGGACGGACGGATGTGATTTTGAATGATTATTATTCACAAAAATTGGCCGTAGCTGCTTTGCCGGAAATTCCCGTAAAAGTTCACGATATTTTTTATAATCCATCTGAAACCAATTATGCCATTAAAAAAGGCAATGATGTATTAACTAAAAAATTAAATGCTGTTTTAGAAGATATGAAAACAGATGGTACTATGCCGAAACTGTCAGAACAATTTTATGATGGGGCTGATGTCACTGAACAAATTGATTATGATTTTCCAAAAATTGATTTATCGGAATAGAAGGCAGGTGTGGATAAATGTTTGGAGTTCAATGGCAATATGTTTTTGATCCCGCTTTAGCTGTGGATAGTTTGCCGTACGTTTTAAGAGGTTTAGGCTATACCATAGGAATTTCGGTGACCAGTATGATAATTGGAACCTTATTAGGCTTCATTTTAGCTATTATGCGGATGTCTTCTTTTAAACTGTTTTCAGTTCTTGCAAGAATTTATATTTCTTTTATGCGGGGAACTCCAACATTGGTTCTTTTGTTTATTCTTTATTTTGGTTTTCCATTTATCGGAATTCAATTTGAAGCGGTCAATGCAGCGATTATTGGATTTAGCGTGAGTTCTAGTGCGTATATTGCTGAAATCCTGCGTTCAACATTGGCTTCAATCGATAAAGGCCAATGGGAAGCAGCTTATGCGTTGGGCTTAAAATGGTCTTTTATTATGCGGAAAGTAATTGTTCCGCAAGCCATGCGTGTAGCCGTTCCGCCACTCAGCAATGTTTTATTAGATTTAATCAAAGGAACAGCTTTAGCAGCTATGATCACTGTACCGGAAATCTTTCAACAAGCTAAAATTGTGGGTGGCCGTGAATTTGATTATATGACGATGTATATTTTAGTTGCTTTAGTGTATTGGGCAGTCTGCAGTGCCTTTACGGTATTCCAAAATTATCTTGAAAAAAAGATGGCCATTTATACAAATTAATGCAACAAAAGAAACTCGTATGTAATTAACCTGACTGCTCACTTTACAATTAATGATTACCTACTTAGACAAGTCTCTCCTATGAATTGGAGGACTTGTTTATTTTTATTCGTTGATAGAATAACTAGTCGTACTGTCATTAAAAAGGGAAGTGATAGCCCATTCATCCTATCTTTTTAATTTTTAGTTGTTTTACGCGGAATCAATTGAAAAGCTAAAGGTTCTACCTGCACTTCTCGTTGAGTCAGCTGATGGTAAATCAAAGCAAAAGCATTTTTAGCCTGTTTGGCGACGGGATAATCGATCGTTGAGATATCAAGTAAGCGAGCGACCTCAAGNNAATATTGTCAAAACCAATCACTGAAAAATCCTCAGGCAAATGACACCCTAAACGCTGTGCTTGAGTTACGAGCCCCGCAGCAACAGAATCTGAACTGGTCATAAAAGCATCCGGTTTAATCGATTGCTCTAGCCACCACTGCGCGACTCGTTCGCCATCCCTACTTGTATTTAACCCCATAAATAAATCAGCCGGGTGGGCAGGTAAGTTATAACGTTTACAAAAGTCCTCATAAGCCTTAATCCGACTTTTTGTGTTTAAGCCCCGAATGTTGCTATATAAATTCACAATCGATCGGCATCCGTTAGCATACAAATGTTCTAAGCCTAAAGTATATGCGTGGTATTGATCCATATAAACAGAAGCAATATGGTCTGAATCGACTCGTTGCCATGTAACAATTGGACCATACTTAGTATACGGTTCAATCATTGACCAATCATTGAGACGAATCAATAGAAAAATACCGTCTAAACGTTTTCCGCGCAGCATTTCTAAAACGTCCAGTTCTTTTTGTTTGTCTTGATCTGTAATATAAAAAGTTACTGTGTATCCTTCTTGTTGAGCAGCCAATGTAAAACTGCGTACAAGGATCATCATAGTGTCTGAGAAATTGGGAGCAACAATACCTAATGTTTTACTTGAACCGGTCTTTAAAGAAACGGCTTGGCTATTCGGAACATAATCCATTTGTTGAATAGCTAATTCTACTTTTTTCCGTGTCGCACTGCTGACATACCCGCTTTGATTGATAACACGCGAAACAGTAGCAGAAGAGACACCAGCTTTTTTTGCAATATCTTGCATGTTAGACAACTTGTATTCACCTCCTAATTGGTTACTCACTCGTTTTAGTATACCAAATTCCTATTTTTAAAGGTAGTGTGCTTCAAAAAGCAATTTGGTTCTTGAAGTGATACTTAAAAAACGTTATAGTCAAAACTAAGTAAAATGCATTTAGAAAGGAATCCCTTATGGAAAAAAAATTATCGCTATCATCTTATCTTTATATCGGTTCAATGCTCTTTGGCTTATTCTTTGGAGCTGGAAACTTGATTTTCCCAGTTCATATGGGACAGCTGGCAGGAGCTAATGTCAGCTGGGCTACATGGGGATTCTTATTGACAGGTATTGGTCTCCCGTTTTTAGGAGTTGTGGCAATTGGCGCCTCCAACAGCAATGGATTATTTGAATTATCCAGTCGCGTACATCCTTACTATGGATACTTTATGACGATTGCTCTTTATCTGACGATCGGGCCGTTTTTCGCATTGCCGAGAACTGGAACAGTATCTTATGTNNATATCAAACGTTGGGACTGGCTGTTTTCACCGTGCTATTTTTTGGAGCAGCCTTGCTGTTTTCGTTGAAACCAACAAAAATTTTAGTTTATGTAGGAAAAGTATTAAATCCACTGTTCCTAGTCTTTTTAGGTGTTTTAGTAGTGACTGCTTTTATGAAACCTTTAGGCGGAATTGCAGCTGCTCCTGTTACAAGCGGATATGCAGCGACACCATTTGCTAGTGGTTTTAAAGAAGGCTACAACACCATGGATGCTTTAGCATCTTTGGCTTTTGGCATTATTGTTGTTCAAACAATCAAAGGAATGGGCGTTACTAAACCGGCTTCGATTGCAAAAGATACAATCAAGTCCGGCTTGGTCAGTCTTATTTTAATGGGCGTAATCTATGGCAGTTTATCTTATCTTGGTACAATGAGCATCGGCCAGTTTCCGATTTCTGAAAACGGCGGCATAGCCTTAACGCAGCTTGCGCGTTATTACTTTGGCTCTTTTGGCAGTGTCTTATTAGCCATTATTGTTACGGTCGCTTGTCTTAAAACGGCGATTGGTTTGATTACGGCTTGTGCAGAAACTTTCCGTGAGATGTTTCCGAATTCAATCAGTTATAAAGCTTATGTCATTCTTTTTAGCTCCGTTGCTTGTTTGGTGGGGAACGTCGGATTGACTAAAATCATTGCTTATTCTATACCGGTACTGATGTTCTTATATCCATTGGCAATCACATTGATTCTGTTAGCCTTGCTTTCACCTTTGTTTAAAAATCGACAAATCGTTTACGGGATGACTACTCTTTTGACTGTTTTTGTCAGCGTGGCTGATATGCTAAATGCCTTGCCAAATTCTATTCGTAACTTAGATGCAGTTCAAACTATTTTGAAATTTTACAGTCATTACTTGCCGTTTTTCGATAGTGGAATGGGCTGGATATTGCCTGCAACAATTGGTTTAATGTTTGGCTGGCTGATTAGTTTAGTAACGAGACCTAAACCAAAAATGATTCACTGATTTTGTAAAACCGGCTTTTTGAGTCGGTTTTTTATTTTGAACTTGACCTTAACGTTGCGTTAAGGTTTAAACTAAGATTAGTCAAAGGAAAGGGGAAGACGATTGGAGTATACAGTCAATCAATTGAGCAAACTTGCTGGAATCAGTGGACGTACATTGCGTTATTATGATCAAATCGGTTTGTTAAAACCGAAACGAGTGAGCTCATCCAGCTATCGCATCTATGGAACGGAAGAAGTAGGGTTACTGCAGCAAATACTATTTTATCGCAAATTGGAAATGCCGCTAGAAGAAATCAAAAAAATTATTTTAGCTGCTGATTTTGATCAAGAAAAAGCTTTATTACTGCATCAACAACGACTGGAAATGAAAAAAGCACAATTAGATACATTGCTGGTAACGATTGAAAAAACCTTAGCAGATAAGAGAGGAGAAAGACAAATGACTGATAATGAAAAATTCGAAGGATTTAAACAACGACTGATCGATGAAAATGAAACAACGTACGGCCAAGAAATTAGGGAAAGTTATGGGAAAAAAGTTGTAGACCACTCCAATCAAAAAGTTGCCGGAATGAGTGAAGCACAATTTGCTGAATGGCAAGAATTGGATAAAGAGCTACAGCAAGAATTGACAGCAGCTATGGTGAAAGGTGATGCTTCAAGTGATGCAACAAGACATGTTGCAGAATTGCACAAAAAATGGTTGAGTTTCACTTGGCCGGACTATTCTCCAGAAGCTCATCGCAATCTAGTTGATATGTATGTGAGTGATGAACGTTTTACAGCTTATTATGATGAACGAGCTGGTAAAGGAGCTGCTGCTTTTTTAAGAGAGGCAATTTATCAATTCACTAAAAACTAGATTCTTCATAAAGAAAAACTGAAATAAGGCAGAACAAAGACTTTCATTTGCTCTGTCTTATTTTTTTATTTGTTTTTCAAAGAGTGATTGATGCGTTCTGTACTGATTATCATAACCAAAGCACTGATTAAGAGGAAATAAGGGTAAATAGACATACTGAATGTTGTTGTCAAAAAACCGAAAAATAAGGGCATGGTCATACTGCCAATGGCTGCGAAAGCCATTTGAAACCCAATAATGGATTGAGAAAGAGTTTTGCCGAAACGTTGAGGGGTCTCGTGTACCATGGCAGGGTAAATAGGGGCACAACCTAATCCAATCAATATTAAACCAATCAACAAAAAGACCTTTGGCAATGGAAGGATCATTAAAAAACTGCCAGTTAAGATAGCCAGTGATCCAGCTCTCATTAACTGCTTGCTTGTTATTTTTATTGTAAGAAATCCGGCAATGAAACGACCTAAAGTAATGCCGACAAAAAACAAAGAAAGCCAGTTTGCAGCAGTTTTTGCGGGGATAGCTTGATCATTCACCAAGTAGCTGCTTCCCCAGATATGAGCAGTTGTTTCCACAGCACTATAAGAAAAAAAAGAAACTAAGGCAGGAAAAATCCCTTTGACTTTAAACAAGTTGTTAGATTCATTCTTTTTGCTTTCCGGGTGAGTTTTTAATAAATCTGTTTCAAATTTTTTCCATAAAGGGAGTGAGAGAAACAGGATGGCAACTAAAATAAATTGAATAATTGAAATGGTAAGATAGCCTTTTCGCCATTGGTTATTCTGCCCTATGAAATAAGCAAGAATAAGTGGACCTATTGTTGCACCCACACCCCAAAAACAATGGAGCCAATTCATATATTGTGCTCGATAATGCAGAGCAAAAAAATTATTTAAGCCGGCATCAACGGCTCCGCCGCCTAAACCGAGTGGGATAGCAGCGATAACCAGCCAGTAAAAAGAAGGCAATGCATAAAAGCCGAAGAGTGCCGCTGCTGTCATAAAGACACTGATCAAGGTCAACTTTCCAGTACCGAAACGTGCANNCCTCCGCTAATGATCATGGAAAGACTGCCGGCATTTGCCAAAGGAACACCTAAATCGAGATGCATTATAGGCCATGCAGCACCTAATAAAGAATCGGGTAGGCCTAAACTAATAAAAGAAATAAAGACAATCATTAAAAGTAGCGTCATCATAAGTATGTAAACCTTTCTTTAGCCAAATCGAAATTAAAAAATAAGTAAATTTTTGATAGCCTATATTTTAATGTGTTATTAAAAATAGTGTACTTTAGATGGAAAATTTTTTTATTATAGTTATTTTAATTTAAAAAAGACTCCATATTTCAAGTTGCGTTAACTTAAAATATGGAGTTTATGAATCTAATAAAGTCTTTTGGGTTTTTTTGTAATAACTATGTTACAAAAAGAGT
>DIDU01000174.1:20161-26071 GCA_002418295.1 Carnobacterium sp. UBA5792
TTTTTTCTGATTGGTTGCACCTTGTTGTCTTGAATCGGTATATAGCCCGACAATCGGAATGCCGGCTTGATAAGCAACACCAATTTCAGTAGCCACGCCTACATCAATAGCAGCTCCATCTAATACAGCAATCATAAAATCACAACTTAATAATTGGTCTGTATCCATTTTAGCAATCATGATAGAATCCGCATAGGCATTTTTATCATTGATTTCGGTTTGTTCTTGAGGTACATAAAGATCGAGTGCTGGAAACTTTTGCTTGATTTCCTTTACAAGGTAATCGTTGTACATAAGTTCCATTTCTGAAAATAATGGGCTTGCAAAATAAGCTTTTTTTGTCATTTTCTTTCCTCCTAATACGATTGTTACAAAAACAGTATACCTTAAATTGCATTTGTAACAAAAAGTAATTGATCCGAAATATAATATAGGATTTTATCCGTTATACTATGGAAGTGATAAATACAAAGGAATTTAAATAAAAAACGAAAAAAGAAAGGTGTTGTCAATTTTTGAAAATTGGTAAATTAGTCATAAGTTCAATGATGGCATTTTTATTGGTCAGTGTTATTCCGACTACTGCATTTGCATCGACGTTAGATGAGATTCAATCTCAGCAACAGGCAAAACAAGAAGAAATGGCAAAATTAGATGGCGAAGTTAATCAGACACTAGTTAAAGTAAATGAAAAAAATTCAGAACTTGAAAAACTAAAAGAAAAGATTGAAGAAAAAAAAGGAACGATCGAAAAAACAACAACCGAAATAAAAGAACAAGAAGAAGTTGTTGCTGCTCGCGTCGAACAAGCGAAAGAACGACTACAGACGATTCAAACTTCTGAAGTGAATCAAAACGTAATTGTTTCATTATTTGAATCAGAAAGTGTATCAGATTTATTTAATCGGGCTTATGTCTTAGCTACATTGCAATCAGCCGGAAATGACCAAGTTAATCTGGCAGAAAAAGAACAAATGAAATTAGCTGACTTAAAAGAAAAATTGAATGATGAGGCTGTGGCATTAGAAAGCCAAACAGAAACAGCAGAAAAGCAAAAAGCTGATCTAGATAAGCAAGTGGCAACTTTGCAAAAAACGATGGATGAGAACCAAGATATTCTAAATCAATTAGATAAAGAAAAAAGAGCAGAAGAAACAAGACTAGCAGAAGCAAAGAAAGCAGAAGAAGCAGCAGCTGCTGAAAAAGTAAAAGCAGCTCAAACTTCAGCTAAAGCAGAAAAAGAAAAAGCGGTTCAAATTGCAGCTGCTCAAGAAAATGAAACAGTAGAAGCTGCAGAAAAAACCAAACCAGCTGCATCAACGAATTCAGCGAAATCAGAGACTGCAACTCAAACAGAACAACAACCTGCTCCTGCGACCGGAAAAACACTTGTCGTTTCCGCAACTGGTTATTCAACAGCTGAAGCAGGACTAAGCACGCATACAGCAACTGGAATTGATTTAACAAAAAATCCAAGAGTTATTGCTGTTGACCCACGTGTTATTCCTTAAGGCACTATGATTGAAGTACCAGGTTATGGCGTAGCAATTGCCGGAGATACTGGCGGAGCCATCAAAGGCAATAAAATTGATGTTCACTTTTCATCTGTTGCTGAAGCCAATGCTTGGGGCAGAAAAACGATTACGATTAAATTATTGAATTAATCACAACATGAAGGAATGGTGAATGAATTGGCTGAACAAGTTAATATAGACTTTTATCAAGACAAAGATGAAGCAGCTTTTTTAGAAGCTTGGGAAGTTAAGTATGGACCAATCGACGATGAAGATATTGACGATTTATACCAAAAGATCGCTTTAGATATCCAAGAAAAAATACAAAATAAAGAAGTGAAACTAGGCGAAAGCTACCGTTATCAGGATGTTTTGGTAGGTTATTGCGATTACAGTTCATTCAACAATTTATTTTTATTTAGCCAAACAAAAAAATAAAGAGGCTATTAAAAAAATGACGATAATGCATTGCACCCTGAAAGTTAGAAATAATCTAACTTTCAGGGTGTGTTTTTAGCATTTACACGGAAAAAATAAGCAGAAAACTTTACAATAGCAGCAGGGGGTTGTAAAATAAGTACGTTTGAATTATGCATAAGGAATGGGAGTAAAAAATGACTAGTGAACACATTAATAATAAATTACTGTTGCTTCCTGATTTGCCTGGATGCTACTTAATGAAAAATAGTGAAAATGAAATTATTTATATTGGAAAAGCTAAAAATTTAAAAAACCGAGTTCGCTCTTATTTTAGAGGAACCCATGAAGGCAAAACCGAATTGCTAGTGAAAGAAATCGTGGACTTCGAAACGATTATTACAGCAACCGATAAAGAATCTCTATTGTTGGAGATTACATTGATCAAGAAGCACCAACCTAAATACAATATCAAATTAAAACAAGGCACAAGTTATCCTTATTTAAAGATCACTAATGAACGAGATCCGCAATTGATTATCACCTCAGAAGTAAAAAAAGATGGCGGTATTTATTTTGGGCCTTATCCGAATGTTTATGCAGCGAGTGAGACACAACACTTTATTCAAAAAATTTATCCACTCAGAAGATGCAATGGAAGTCAGAAGAGAGCTTGTTTATATTATCATATGGGCCAATGTTTGGGCCCTTGTGATCACGAGGTTCCTGTGGAAGAGTATAAAGCACAAATTGAAAACATCAAACGTTTTTTAAATGGAGACGTTAAAGAAGTAAAAAAAGAGCTACGTGCTAAGATGATGCAAGCTGCTGCTGAGCAAGTCTATGAACGAGCAGCTGAATACCGCGACCAAATCCATTATATTGAAACAACAGTTGAGAGACAAAATATTATTACAAATGACTACACAACACGCGATGTATTCAGCTTTTATATGAATAAAGGCTGGATTTCGATTCAAGTCTTTTTCATTCGCCAAGCTACGCTGATTAAACGAGAAGCTACGATCTTTCCTTGTTACGATTCTCCAGAAGAAGAATTAGCTTCTTATATCGTTCAATTTTATCAAGAGGAAAACCATCTTTTGCCTAAAGAAATCCTTGTTCCACAAGAAGTAGAAACAACTGTCTTAGCAGAAGTTTTAGGCATTGCTGTAAAAATCCCTGTTAGAGGGCGTAAAAAAGATATGCTGGATCTAGCTACTAAAAACAGCGAGATTGCTTTAAATGAGAAGTTTAAACTAATTGAGATGGATGACCGTAAAACAGTAGGGGCTGTAAAAGAACTATCAGAAGCAATGGGATTGCCGTATATCAAGCGAATCGAAGCTTTTGATCATTCGAATATCCAAGGAACAAACCCAGTTTCAGCAATGGTTTCTTTTAAAGATGGGCTACCTGATAAAAGCAATTACCGTAAATACAAGATAAAGACGGTTCATGGCAGCAATGAAATGGCGACTACAGAAGAAGTAGTCCGCAGACGTTATGAACGCCTTCTTAAAGAAAACAAACCATTGCCGGATTTGATTTTAATGGATGGCGGAAAAATCCAAGTAAATGCCGCTATTGACATTTTAGAAAATGAATTAGGATTGTCTATTCCCGTAGCTGGAATGGTCAAAGACAATAAGCACCGAACTTCTTCTTTGATTTTTGGAGAAGAACATGAAGAAATCAAATTGAAACCTACTAGTCAAGCGTTTTACTTAGTACAGCGGGTTCAAGATGAAGTCCATCGCTTTGCCATTACGTTCCACCGTCAACTACGCAGTAAAAATAGTTTATCTTCAAAATTAGATCAAATCGAAGGGGTCGGGCCAAAGACTCGAACTAAAATTTTAAAACAATTTAAGTCATTGAAGAAAGCTAAAGAGGCTGATGTATCAGAATATAAAGCTTTAGGGATACCAGTTAAAACAGCTGAAAGAATCAAAGAAGAATTAGATTAAAAACCGTTCATCCTGAAAAAACAGCAGGATGAACATTTTTTTAAAAAAATAATTAAAACTATTTAATTTTTAAAGAAAATTAGTATAAAAAACAGTATAATGGACTAGTTATTAAAAAATAGAAGGGAATTTGAGCGTTGCAAATGACCAACACTCTATTTTTTTATCTCAAAAAGTAGTAGGAGTGGATAAATGTTTATTTTACAGTTTTTAATTATTTTAATAGCTACAAAGTTAGCAGGGCAATTGAGCATCCGTTTGGGACAACCTTCTGTCTTGGGAAAAATCATTATCGGAATCATTATTGGACCAGCATTATTAGGCTGGATACAAGACACAGAAATCCTAAAAGTATTTAGTGATATCGGTGTATTACTCTTGATGTTCTTAGCAGGTCTGGAGACCAATTTAACCGACTTAAATAAAAATAAGAAGTCTTCTATACTTGTAGCCTTTTTAGGAGTTTTATTTCCTGTTTTCGGAGGATTTATCGGTGGATACGCTTATGGCTTATCTGTTCCGGAAGCCATTTTCCTAGGTCTGATTTTGTCGGCAACATCTGTCAGCATCTCAGTGCAAACGTTAAAAGAGCTGGGCTGGCTGCAAAGTANNGGTGCTGCAGTAATAGATGATATTGTAGTCGTGATTTTGCTGGCATTGGATATGAGTTTCTTTATGGGAACAAATGTTAACTTAGTTTCATTATTAGGGAAAATCGTTGCGTTCTTTGTAGTGAGTCTTTTGATTTCAAAATGGATCGTTCCTACATTTATCAGACTGTTTTCAAAACTAAAAGTAACCGAACCGTTATTAAGCGGAGCGTTGATCGTGTGCTTTGCGTTTGCCTTTTTTACCGAATCTTTAGGAGTAGCGGGAATTATTGGGACATTTATTGCAGGGATTGCTGTTGGGCAAACGAACTATAAGAAAGAAGTAGAAACAAAAATAGAATCTATAGCTTATGGTATTTTTGTTCCCATCTTTTTTGCAAGTATCGGTTTAGCCGTTTCGTTTAATGGGATCAAAGACCAATTAGCCTTCACCATTATTTTGTCAGTCGTTGCGATTGCTACGAAATTTGTGGGTGAAGGATTGGGTGCACGTTTATCCGGTTTCAATAACCGTTCTTCAATGGGGATTGGATCGGGAATGATTTCACGAGGAGAAGTAGCGTTGATTGTTATTGCGATGGGATTAGAAAATAGTCTGATTCCAATTGAATATTATACTCCTATGATCATTGTCATTATCGTGACGACGCTGGTAACGCCACCTCTGTTAAAACTATTTTTTAACAAATAAATATGAAAATGAGAAGAGGTACAAGAGGAATGCATTCCTTTTGTACCTCTTCTTTTTAATAGTTAGTGTAAAGCCAAGAAAACAGAAGCGTCTGAGTCATCGGTGATCATCACATTTGGGTTGATCAATCCGCTGGTTCCTCTTAAAATTAAAGCATGTTTTTCTTCGCTGAAATCTAACTTCATTTGTTCATCTAGAAAATCTAAACTCCACCCTTGAATAGGCAAATCGCCTAGTGTTGTTTTAATAGTAGCATCTACTTCAGGATCTTCTTTTTGTGTGATTTTTAAAGTGAAAATGCCGTTATTTCCGCAAATACAGCCAATGCGAGATTCATAATAGACAATTAATTTACCAGGTTTAAGGGCTTGAGCTGCAGCAATTCGTTGTTGTGCAGATTCAGTGATTTCTATAAACATACCAAATCAAACCTCCTTAGAATAGACTACCTTAATCATACCGCGGATAAATAAATTTATCCACTATTGGGTATAGGTTAAAGACGATCAAAAAAGTAAGATACAAAAAACTGCCTGCTTTTCAGCGGACAGTTTTCTCCATATTTAGACAAGCACTTTATTTAAGAAATCCTGTGTACGGCTATGCTGAGGATGATTGAATACTTCTTCAGGTGTACCTTCTTCGACAATATAACCACCATCCATAAAAATCACACGGTCTGCGACTTCTTTAGCAAATCCCATTTC
>DIDU01000174.1:26107-45870 GCA_002418295.1 Carnobacterium sp. UBA5792
ACACGTTGCTTTTGTCCTCCTGATAAAGAATTTGGATAATCATTCGCTTTTTCAGATAGCCCGACTGTTTCTAATAACTCTAGTGCTCTTTTTTTAATATCGGCCTCTTTTTTATTCTTTAATTCTTTAGGAGCTAAAGTAATATTTTTCAAGACAGTTAAGTGCGGAAACAAGTTAAAGTGCTGGAATACCATTCCGATGTTTTCTCTTATTTTGTTGATGTTTTGAGAAGAAGCGTTTAGGTCATGATTATCGATGATCACTTTTCCGCCTGTAATATCTTCTAATTGGTTGAGACAACGTAAAAAAGTACTTTTACCTGAACCGGAGGGACCGATGATGCAAACAACTTCGCCTTCTTGGATTTCAACATTCAAGTCTTTTAAAACTTCTAATGAACCAAAGCTTTTTTTTAGATTCTCTACTTTTAATTTAGTCATTTTGTAATTTCCTTTCCAAATAATTTGAAAGTTTCGTTAAAATAGTGATTACAATCAGGTACATTAAAGCTACAACTAACCACATATTCCCGGATGAAAATGTGCGGGAAATAATAATTTTTCCGGTTTGAGTTAATTCGACTATCCCAATAACAGATAAGATAGAAGTATCCTTCAACGTAATAACGAACTGATTGATAAATGATGGAATCATAATTTTGACAGCTTGAGGAAGGATAATTTTCCGCATAGAAAGATTGTATGGAAGCCCTAGACTCCGAGCTGCTTCTAGCTGACCTTTATCGACTGCCAAAATACCTCCGCGTACGAGTTCGGCAATATAAGCCGCTGTATTCAAACTAAGGGTAATGATTCCGGCAATCGTTGCTGAAAGACGTAAATCAAGGAGTTGCGGAATGGAAAAGTAAACAAAGAAAGCCAAAACGATTAAAGGAATGCCGCGAAATAAATCGACATAAAGTGAAGCGATCCAATTCAACCCTTTATTTGGCGAAGTGCTGAAAAGTCCTAATAGAACACCGACAATAGAAGCGATGACAAAAGCAGCCAATGTTAAGCCCAATGTACGGCCCAATCCCTTTATTAATTCACTGCTATTTTCTTTGATTAACCCCAAAAAGCCGATGTTAGCAGCTGAAGCGGTAGAATTTTCACCGATATAGGTGTCTAAAATTTCCTGGTATTTGCCATTAGCCCGGATATTGACTAAGCCATTGTTGAACATTTCAATTAATTCAGGANNTCCTTTGTTTACGGCAAAACCATAGTTGTCGCCTGGTTCTGGTTCAGTTGGAATTTTTAATTTTAAACGGTCGTTTTTAAGTGCGTATGCCATAACAGGATAGTCTTCAAAAGCAGCATCTGAGTTGCCGGCTTGAACATCTTCATACATATTAGCAGAATCTTCAAAAGTGTTTAATTTAAAACCGTATTCTTTTTGAATCGATTCTGCAAAAGCTGAACCGGTTGTACCTGTTTTGACCGCAACTGTTTTACCAGTTAAATCTTGGTAGCTCGTAATGTCATCATTCGATGCAGCTACGGCCATGACTACGCCACTTTCAAAGTAAGGCTCTGAAAAATCAAAAGTAGCTTTTCGCTCATCAGTAATGCTCATCCCGGCAATCATGCCATCAATTTGGTTAGATTCAAGTGCTTGCAAAGCTGCGCTGAATCCTAATGGTTTGAGTTCATATTCGAAACCTTGGTCTTCAGCAATTGCGTTTAATAAATCCATGTCGATTCCAATGTACTTACCGTCTGCATCCTGATATTCAAAAGGTGCAAAAGTAACATCAGTTCCAATAAGGTATTTGCCTTCTGCTGTTTTCGCGGAAACACTTTGAGGCTGTAAAACAGAAAAAATAGTACCGATTAATAAAATTGCTGCTGTTAAAAATAGTGAACGATTGTGCTTATTCATAAATTTCCTCCTCCTATATAAGGTTTTATTTTAATTTAACTTTAAGAGGATTGCAACCAGTATATCATCTAGCTGTGTGAGAAAAGCTGACATGTTTTGCTGATAAGCACTCAGATGGTCAATTTACCAGAAGACAAGTTGATATCTAAGAAATTATTAGCTATAGTTGTAAAGAGAAGTAAGGGGTGTAGTGAATATGATAAGGCAAGCTGAAAAAAAAGACACAGAGCAGATGCTTGAATTGGTTTGGATCGTTTTACAAGATATGGAGTTGCCGGCTCTAGAGATTATTCCGGAGCAGCAGTTAAAGGCTCTTCTTCATAAAGCTATGCAAAGTGAAGATTACCGTTACAGCTACCGACGAGCAATAGTTTGTCTACGCGAAGGTCAAATAGCTGGTGTCGCTTATGGGTATAAAGGGGAATTAGAACCGTATATTGATCAAGTATTAACGGATTTGCTGCAGAAGGCTGGTTTAGGAGAAGTACAGTTGTTTACGGATTCTGAAACAGGTCCTGGGGAATGGTATCTTGATACATTAGTAACCTCTGTTGATTACCGAAAACAAGGAGTAGCTATGGAATTATTAGCTGCACTTCCTAAGGTGGCTGAAGCCCAGGGAGAAACCATCATTGGATTAAATTGTGACCAAGAGAATGCATCGGCTCAGTCTTTGTACCGAAAAATGGGGTACCAAACTGTTGGAGAAAACACGTTAAGCGGCCATCGATATGACCATATGCAATACCAAATCAGTAAATAAAAAATCTGTCTTTCCTTTTAGTATTCACACAAAAGGAAAGACAGATTTTTTTATTTGATTAGATAGGCAAATAAGATTTTCTTTTTGCTTTAGTAGGTAGTCTTGTTAATGTAAGATGATCAACAATAACAGCGATACACAAGCAAATTGGGATATCTTGTGAATGAGTAATGGAAAGAGCGTAAAAGTCACCAAAAGGCAAATAGGCTTTTTCCATCTGCATAATAGTCTGCAGCCGATGTTGAACAGTATAATGATGATTATAGAAATCACCTTTTACAATCCAATTTAACTGACTTACTTTAAAATAAGGACCTTTTATTCCTGGTTGTTTAGAAATAGAGGCTACTTTATCGCCAGCAACATAAATATTGAATTTAGGGAAAACGGATAAAACGGTTTGTTTTACTTCCATCAGTAATGTGCCGTCCATCGCATATAAAGAAAGGCCATCGCCTATTCGACCCCATTTTCCAATAATTAAAAAAATATCTTTGCCCGCTTCGTCTTTAACGATAATTCGATTTTGAAGCGATACATAAGCTTGTTTCATATAAAGATGAACCATTCTTTACTCACCTCGAGTTAGTAGTTCTCCGTTTTTGCTCTTGCTTGAATAAAAATCATTTTCTCTTCCTGTTCTATTAGTATAACAAAAAAAAGACCAAAAACGAAGAGCTGCAAATAGTTCAACTTTTTTAAGGATTTAAAAACTTAAATAAGAGGGGTGAATGGCAAAAGCGAAAAGGACCTATTAAAGCTTTAAATAAACGATTCATTAACTAAGATTTCTTTTAAATAATCAGTAGAACGTAAAAAATAGCTGGAGCAAGAAAAAATACTTCTTACTCTAGATACTTTTATTAGCCGTTCATTTTAAAAACATGATTCAAATCTTGAATAGCTTTAACCAACTCATCTAGTTTAGACTCCATTCGTTGCAATAGAAACCAGGCGACAAAAATTGGAAAACCAAGGCTGCCGACAATTTCTGCAATCGCAGAAAGCCACTCTGGACTCGTTTCCATTCAATTTCCTCCTTCCTTTAAAACGACCTTTCCATTAATGATAACGCGATCAGTAACTAACTTGTTACCTTTATAGAAATCTAAAAAAGGGTTTTAACTGATTTTTGAAGAAATTTCACTGGTTAAAAATTACCAACATGACTTGACATAGAATGAAAAAGTGAGTCTGCCTTTTGGAGCATGTTTAAGAAAAAAGTTAAGAAAAAGGTAAGAGGATGAGACTTAGGTCTCATCCTCTTACCTTTTGAATTAGATAGAATCTTGTTTTGCTAAACGATAACCGCTGTGGAAAACAGAACCGATATATTGGTTGTATTTAAAACCGCTGCGAATGGCTTCGGAAACAAAATCTTTTGCTTTTAAAGTAGCTTCTTTAACTGTTAGACCTTGTGATAAGCCAGCTGTAATAGCTGCTGCAAATGTGCAGCCTGCACCATGATTATAAGCAGGGGAAATTTTTTCAGTTTCTAAAACTGTAAATTCTGATCCGTCATAGAATAAATCAATGGCTTTATCTCCTTCTAGAGCTTTTCCACCTTTGATCACAACGTTTTTTGCACCTAAATCATGAATTTTTTCTGCTGCTTTTTTCATATCCTCTAAAGTTGTTAATTTGCCCAACCCGGATAATTCTCCAGCTTCAAATAAATTAGGGGTGATGACAGTTGCAAGAGGCGTTAAAATGTCGCGTAATGCTTCTGCATTTTCTGGGTTTAATACTTCATCTTCGCCTTTACATACCATTACAGGATCAATCACAATATTTTCTAATTGTTGCTCTTTAATCGCTTTGGCAATGACTTTAATAATGGCTACGTTCGGCAACATACCCGTTTTCATTGCAGCAATTTTGTGATCACTTGCAAAAACAGTTTTTAATTGGGCTTCTAATACGGGAACATCAATAGTTGTCACACCATGACTCCAGTTGTTATCAGGATCCATTGTAGCGATGGCTGTTAAAGCAGATAACCCATAAGTTCCATATTCAGCAAATGTTTTTAAATCAGCTTGAATGCCAGCACCGCCACTAGAGTCGCTGCCTGCAATCGTTAATGTTCTTTTGATATCTGTCATGCTTATTTCCCCCTATAGTTCAGTGGCTTATTGATGAAAAGCCTGAATGATTAGTCTTATTGTACTGTTCTCAGCTGATTTGTCAAATTAATTTTTATCAAATTAANNAGCTAATAAAACAGATTCTGCTACCCCATTTTCGTTATTTGTGGAAGTTAGGTATTTGGCATGAGCTTTAACACCCTCTTCAGCGTTGCCGACCGCCACGCTATATCCAGCTACTTGCAGCATGGAAACATCATTGAAATTGTCACCGAGCGCCATTACATTTTCTGTAGAAATTCCTAGTTTTTCTGCAGCCCGAGCCAACGCTAATCCTTTTTGAGCTTTAACGTTGTTGATTTCAATATTATTGATGAATGAAGCAGTGATCGCTAAGTCGCCTGAGACATTTAATTCTTGAGCTAGCGGATCAAGAACGGTCGGTCCTTCTTCACTAAACGTAATCATTTTTAAGATTTCGATTGTATCGTTTTCTAAAAGTTCTTCATATTGCGAAACATAATTGATGTTCATGATCTCTAAACGGGCAGCTGCTAATACAACAGCCATTTTAAATGAAGTATCAGGGTTTGTTTTATAAATCAATGAAGCGACAGATTCAATACGTTTTGCTTTATTATCTGAGTAAATTCCATGAGAAGTAGTCATTTCACAGTAAAGACCTAGCGCTCTTACCTTTTTCAAAATATTGCGAACTGTTTCTTTTTCAATTCCGATATTTTCAATAACGGTACCATCTTCATCATACACCTGTGCTCCATTTAATGTAATTAATGGACACGAAATCCCAACTTCTTCAAGTAATGGCTTAGCTTCTGTATAGCCGCGTCCAGTGGCTACCATAAAATGTATTCCTTCTTTTTGAGCTGCTAAGATAGCTTTAGCATTCGTTTCTGAGATGACCATCCGTTCATTCAGTAATGTTCCATCCATATCCGATGCAATAAGTTCAATCATGATTGTATTTCCTCCTAAGTTTCATTTGTCTAGTCTAGTTTACCATTTATTGGTAAAAAAAAGTACGAATACACGTTTTTTCTTGAATAGCTTGGCAATGGACAAGTAGTCTAAATACTTGTAGGAAAGTAAAAACTTTAGTACGATGAAGAAGAAAAAGAGACTAAACGGAAGAAGGGAATTATATGGCAATACCAATCCAAAATGATTGGGCTCCTATCTTAAATCAGCCCAGTTTAGCTCCAACTTACGAAAAGCTCAAACATTTTTTAGCAGAAGAATACCGAACAAAGACTATTTATCCAGCAATGGACCATATTTGGAAAGCCTTTGAATGGACCCCGTATCATAAAGTAAAAGTCGTTATTCTAGGACAAGATCCTTATCATGGTCCACATCAAGCGCATGGATTGAGCTTTTCAGTACAACCGAATGTGAAGATACCGCCTTCGTTGCTTAATATTTACAAAGAGCTTGAGAGTGATTTGGGTTACCCGCCTGTCAAACATGGTTATTTAAAATCTTGGGCAGAACAAGGTGTCTTATTACTGAATACGGTTTTGACAGTCCGTCAAGGAGAAGCACATTCTCATCGAGGTAAAGGGTGGGAAGAGGTGACGGATATGGTCATCAAAAAATTAAATGAACGAGAAGTCCCTATGGTCTTTATTTTATGGGGCAGCCCTTCTATTAAGAAAAGAAGTCTGATTGATGAAACAAAGCACACCGTTATTACTTCTCCACATCCTAGTCCATTATCTGCCTATCGAGGTTTTTTTGGTTCAAAACCATTTTCAAAAGCCAATGCTGCTTTAATTAAAATGGGACAAGAACCCATTAATTGGCAATTGCCCGAAAAAGTTTAGCAAATGAAGGCAGAAAAAACAGGGAAAATGAAACTGTACTAATCAAAAATGAAAGAAATATGAAAAATGTATAGAAATATAGTGTATTTTCATAAAACAGCACTAAAAAACTGTTATTTTTTACTAGAAAATAGTATGATAGACTAGAAGTGAAAAAACACATTATGTGGAGGGAATTAACGTGGAATTATTTGATGGTCTAAAATTTAATATTGTAAGAAAGAATATCCGAATTGTTTTTCCAGAAGGAACTGAACCTCGTATTATTGGAGCAGTTGTTCGTTTGCAAGCAGAGGAACTGGTTCATCCAGTATTGATCGGTAATCCGGAAGAAATTAAAGAAGTTGCTAAAAAGCGTGGATTTAATGTGGACAATATTGAGATTATTGACCAAAATAACTATGAAGATACAGACGAAATGGTTGATGCATTTGTTGAACGCCGCAAAGGAAAAGTGACTCCTGAGCAAGCAAGAGAAATGATCAAAGATGAAAATTATTTTGGCACAATGTTAACGTATATGGGCATTGTTGATGGATTAGTCAGCGGAGCGGTTCATTCAACAGGTGATACAGTTCGTCCAGCATTGCAAATCATTAAAACTAAACCAGGTGTGAGCCGTACAAGTGGAGCATTTATCATGCTGCGCGGTCGCGATAATGAAAAATATCTTTTCTCAGACTGTGCGATCAACGTTAATCCGAACGCTCAAGAATTAGCTGAAATTGCTGTTGAAAGTGCTAAAACAGCTGAATTATTTGGAATTGATCCTAAAGTCGCTATGTTGAGTTTTTCAACTAAAGGCTCAGCTAAAGCGGAAGAAGCTACAAAAGTCGAAGAAGCAACTAAAATTGCTCAAGAATTAGCTCCTCAATACCCAATTGATGGCGAATTACAATTTGATGCTGCTTATGTCGCTTCTGTTGGTCAACAAAAAGCACCAGATTCAACTGTTGCCGGACAAGCTACCGTTTTTGTTTTCCCTGATANNACAAACCAATTTCTGACCTTTCACGTGGATGTAATGAAGAAGATGTATACAAATTAGCTATCATCACAGCTACTCAAAGCTTAATGAATTAAAAATCGTTTTAAAAGAAAAGTAAACTTGATTATAAAGTTTTGCTTTTCTTTTTTCTTAGGGGGGATTGTTTGCGCTTACCAGCACCTACTCTTTATAATAGAAGCAGGAAGAAATGAAAGGAGAAAAGACCATGAGGATAGGAATTATAGGAGCTACAGGAAAATCAGGTTCACGGATCACGGCTGAAGCTTTAGATAGAGGGTATTTGGTTGTCCCGCTCGTTCGGAATGCTAATAAACTTGAAGAGCAGGATTGGGATATAGTCGAAAAAGATTTGTTTGATTTAACCTACGATGATATTGAAGGTTTGGATGTAGTAGTAGATGCGTTTAAAGCGCCGCAAGGACGGGAAGAGCTGCATCAAAAGAGCATCGAACACCTGATTGATATTTTGAAGGGGCATAAAAAACCACGCTTGCTGGTCGTAGGCGGAGCCGGCAGTTTGGTTGTTAACAGAACAGATGGAACTCGACTAGCTGATACAGCTGATTTTCCAGATGAAGCTAAGCCTACAGCTTTTCATATGGAAAAAGCTTTAGAGACGCTACAAGAAACAACCGATGTAAATTGGACTTACCTAAGTCCGTCTGCCTCATTTGAACCGAATGGAAAAAGAACTGGAGAATATCAAATAGGAACAGATTTTCTGCTGACGAATCATTTGGGTCAAAGCGAAATCAGTTATGCAGATTACGCTATTGCCTTAGTCGATGAGATTGAAAATCGAGCATTTGAAGGCAGACGTTTTACAGTCTGCAGCAAGTAAAGAAAACCCGCCGCAACTGTCTGAACGCAGCTGCTGGCGGAATTTTTTTCGCTTTTTTTCGCTTAGTACATTACAATAGAAGAGCCTTGGTTGGAAAATAATGTATGAAAAGATAAGAGGGGAAACAATGGAAAAAATTCAAGCACACAATGAAGCAGAAACAAAAAACATTGCAGCTAAACTAGCAACTTTATTGGTTGCAGGAGATCTGATTTTATTAGAGGGAGATTTAGGTGCTGGAAAAACTACCTTTACTAAAGGATTGGCAGTTGGCTTGGGGATAAAACGTGTCATTAAAAGTCCCACTTATACGATTATTCGCGAGTATTTAGACGGCAGATTGCCGTTATACCATATGGATGTTTACCGTTTAGAAGAAACAGGCGGGACAGATTTAGGGTTAGAGGAATATTTTGAAGGCGATGGAGTGTCAGTTGTAGAGTGGGCTAAATTTATCCCAGAAGACTTACCGACCGAATACCTTCAAATCAAACTGCAGCCAATCGGAGAAGACCTAGCAGAACGAGAAATCACATTTACAGCAACAGGCCCGCATTATGCAGAATTAATACATCGCTTTACTGAAATGTTAACAGAAAAAGAGGGAGAATAAAATGTCAGAAAAAGAAGCTGTTGCTATTACCATCCGTGCTGCATTACCGAGCGATGCAATGGGAGTANNACCGGCTTTATGACAGTTGGTGCTGAAGGACCTGGTATCGCACCGGAAGAAGAAAAACGTCATCTTGAAATGATTGCTGAATCAGAGAATAACCTTTTATTATTAGCAGTAGCTGATGAAAGAATCATCGGCATGGCTTCTATCAAAGGAGGGACTAGTCCGAAAATCAAGCATATCGGAGAATTGGGTATTTCTATCTTAAAAGAGTATTGGGGTATAGGATTAGGTACGTTGTTAGTAAAAGATTTGATTGAATGGGCTGAGTCTTCGCAAGTGATTAAACGGTTGGAATTAACAGTTCAAAAACGGAATGAACGTGCTATTCATGTGTATGAAAAGCTGGGTTTTGAACAAGAAGCCATCATGAAACGTGGCGTAAAAGATGGCGGTGTCTATCTTGATGTTTGTTTAATGAGCCAGCTGATCGGAGAAGCTGATTAACTAAAGCAGATAAGAAAAAAGCAAATACGGTTCCTGTATGTAGCTTCCAATAAAAAAATAAAGTAGCGGGGAATAAAATCCCAGCTGCTTTATTCAATATCTTGAGCTTGTATGTGACTAAAACTAAACATGTTTAACCAGTTTTTTTAAGGGATCTGTCCCAAAATGATTTTCCAAATACAATAAAATTTCAGCGCTTGCGTTGCTGTCATCCAAAGCATGGTGGTGATTTTCTAATTTGATTCCTAAATGGTCGCAAACAGTGTTTAATTTATGATTAGGAAGTTCAGTAATCAGTTTGCGACTGGATTGAACAGTACAAAGGGTTTGAAAGTGAGGCTGCTCAATACCATAATAGTCTAGACTGCCTTGCAAAACTCCACGGTCAAACGGCAAATTATGAGCAACAATTAATTTATTTTCTTTAAAACAAGGTTTAATGTCTTCCCAGACACGAGCAAAGTTTGGTGCATCAGCCACGTCATGTTCATGGATACCATGAATTTGAATATTGCGCCAAAAAAATTCGGTTTCCGGTTTGATCAAAGAATAATAATGGTCCACAATTTGGCTGTTTCGTACAATGGTTAACGCTACAGAACAAGCACTGTGCCGTTGGTGATTGGCTGTTTCAAAATCCAGTGCAACAAAATTCATTTTTTTCCTCCTCGAACAAATATTCTGTTAACAGTATAGTCGCTTTTAACTCAAAAGGCTAATTTCCAGTTTAATTATAAGAAAATTTTAAGAATTCCCCAATTTCTCCTTACTGTATACTGCATGAAATAGAGGATAACCATTTTGGATGAGAAAAATGGGATAAAAAAGCAGCAACGAAAAGTAATTTTCGCTGCTGCTTTTACGGTTTTTATTTTATCAACTAAGATGATGCGAGAATATAAAGTCTCCGGTTAAAATAGCCCTGTAATCAACAAGTACAATCCAATCAGGTAGAATACAACAATAAAGTATTTTACTTCAATAAAGAAAAAAGAATGTGTATTTTTAATAATAACTTCATTTCCGTTTTCATCGAATAAGCGTTTTTCCTTTTTAGGCAGCTTATTACCAATAAACCAAGATAATGTTCCTGCGATGAAAAAGACTAGCCCAAATAAATATGGAAATTGATTCATCACATCGTTGTTTCCCGTTATAAATAATGCTGGAAAATAAATAAGTGCGATACTTGCCATCACGATAGGAAGTATAATAAAACCCCAGCCTTTCCAAATAATCATAGAAAATTCCTCCTTTTTTTCTTTTTGATTATATAGAAAAAGGAATTAAAAAGCGATAATTTAGTACCCTTTGTTTTCAAGCCGGTGATATCTCAAAAGTAGCAAATGATATCTTGTAAAAGTGTTTTGAGTGATTATCTTAAAGTTAACTAAACGCTAACTGCTGGAAAAGTTTAGCCATTGGAGCGCTTCTGGAGACGTTTTTGTGCTTTTTTATAGCTATCAACCTTTTGATAGGCGCTTTTAATATAGGGTTATAGGGATCATTGTTGATAGATGTACCTTGTAAATGAAATCAGCTAAAGATACACTGAAAGAGAAATGTTAGCGATAGTTTTGACTGGTATCATCATTCAACTCAATTAGGAGGAATCCAGATGAAAACAATATTGACCCGAAAGTCTTTTTGGGTAATTGCATTTATTTATAGTATAGTCGTACTTAGCTTAAAATATATTTTTCATTCTCCTGCTGGAGAGTTTTTGATTCAAATAGGTTATTTAGCACTATTTATAGGTATTGTTCTATTTATTGGTGCGAATATTAAGCTGATAATCAGCAGCATCATAAATAAAAAGAAAGGAACTAGCGAAAAAAAGGAGGTAAGGTAATGTGGATTGGTTTCTTTCTTATCGTTATTATTTTTGTTATGAAAAATAAAAGCAAACGGTCAAATTAATGCATAATATTACTAAATGACTTTAAACTAGCAGACTATTTATTAGATTTGCTTTTTTATTGCCTCTGACGTAATATATATATTGAATTAAGTAATAAATATATTGCTATGTGGTGGTGATCAATAGGTGAACAAATTAAAAGTAGCTAGAGTTGAAGCCGATTTAACTCAACAACAATTAGCAGAAAAAACTGGAGTGACTAGACAAACGATTAGTTTAATAGAGAAGGGAAAATATAATCCTTCTTTAAATCTCTGTTTAAATATTTGTTTTGTTGTAAATAAAACGCTAGATCAATTATTTTGGCCAGAAGGAGAAGATAAGGAATGAAAAAAATTACAGATGAACGTTTAAAGCTTAAAAATTTGAAGGTCATACGTTTGGCTTTTGTCATCCAATATATCGGAATAATAGGCTTGTTAAGTTATGATTACATAAAGAATGGCCAAGAAGGCCTAGATGGAAATCCTTTATGGCTGCTTTTTATAATAACAAATGTAGTAATGGCTTTTGGAGCAATGCCTATTTCAACAGACCATGAGAATCTGAAAAAATCTCCCAGTTATTCTAATTATTTTTTTGTTTCTTTACTAATAGGCGTAGCTGTAGCTGTATTGACGATAATCATGTCGCCATCTAGTTCTATTAGGACTATAGTTTTAATAGGAGCGCTCTTTTTTATTTGTTTTTTAGTACCATTTACGGTTCTTTATCATTTTAGAAAAAAGAATTTCGATGATTCAAATGAAGATGAGTAAGAAGAAAAAAATACATATCACAGGGTCCGTGGGGAGCGGGAAAACTACATTAGCAAAAAAACTATCTATAGAGTTGGGGATTCCATATTATGAAATAGACAATATTATTTTTGAAAGACACTTATCAGGAGACGTTAGACGTTCAGATAAGGAAATAGTAAATATTTTAGATGAAATAGTTACTGGTGATGCTTGGATTTTAGAAGGAACATGCACTAAAAAGTGGATTGTTAGAAGTTTTGCTGCAGCGGATTGTATTATCCTGCTAGACATTCCCTACTTGGTTAGATTAAAACGAATTATCTTTAGATATCTAAAACAAATAGTAAAATTAGAAAGTGCAAACTATCAGCCGACTTTTTCAATGTTGATACAGATGTTTAAATGGAACCATAAATTTAACTCAGTCAATAAAATTGATTTCTATCAATTAACAAAAAATTATCTAGATAAAATAATTGTTCAAACTCGTAAGTAGTTTAGTGACAATGTATGATTTATTAACTTATTGTGTTCGACCGGATATCTTTTTAAAAATAGCGCTTGACATGTAATGCATTACATACAGTATAGTCAAATTAGGAAAAGAAAGCGGTTTTAAAAAGAAGGAGGACAATTACATATGTCGAAAGAAGCATTGAAAATCGTTACAATTGGTGGAGGTTCTAGCTATACGCCGGAATTAATTGAAGGGTATATCAAGCGGAAAGACCAATTGCCAATTAAAGAAATCGTTTTGGTCGATATTGAAGCGGGTAAAGAAAAATTGGAAATTGTGGGCGAAATGGCAAAACGGATGGTTAAAGCAGCAGGACTTGATTGGAATGTTGAATTGACACTTGATCGTAGAGCGGCTTTAGAAGGAGCTGACTTTGTCACTACGCAATTCCGAGTAGGTTTATTGGAAGCGCGAGTAAAAGATGAACGGATTCCATTGTCGCATGGTGTTTTAGGACAAGAAACTAATGGTGCCGGAGGAATGTTTAAAGCGTTCCGCACGATTCCCGTTATTTTAGACATCATTGAAGACATGAAAGAAATTTGCCCAGATGCATGGTTAGTCAACTTTACAAATCCGGCAGGGATGGTTACTGAAGCAGCGATCAAACACGGCGGTTGGAATAAGACCGTTGGATTATGTAATGTTCCAATTGGCCATTGCTCAGCAGCTTCAGAAAAATTAGGCATACCAGAAGATGAGTTGTTCTTTAAATTTGCCGGAATCAATCATTTTCATTGGCATCGGGTATGGGACAAAACAGGTAAAGAAAGAACAGCAGAACTGATTGATTTGATCTATGGACCTAATCAATCTGAAGATGACAACCATTTGAAGAACATTCATAGTGCTCCTTTCCATTATGAACAAATCAAGGATTTAGGTCTGTTGCCTTGCGGATACCATCGCTATTATTATATTGAAGATGAAATGTTGAAACATTCTATTGAAGAGTTTGAAAGAGGCGAAACCAGAGCACAAGTGGTTAAAGAAACAGAGTCACGTCTATTTGATCTGTATAAAGATCCAAAATTAGACTATAAGCCGGAAGAATTATCGCAACGTGGCGGTACCCACTACAGTGATGCTGCTTGTGAAATCATTGCTTCTATTCAAAATGATAAACGTACAGATATGGTCGTTTCTACTGAAAATAACGGCACGATAACAGACTTGCCTTACGATAGTATTGTAGAAGTTTCTGGTGCGGTGACAGGGCATGGAGTAGAGCCGTATAACTGGGGAGCATTTCCTCCAGCAGCCAGAGGCATTATTCAAAATATGAAAGCTATGGAAGAGACCACGATTCGAGCAGCTATTGATGGAGATTATGGTGCAGCACTGCAAGCCTTCACCATCAACCCATTAGTGCCAGGTGGAACAATGGCTAAAACACTGTTGGATGAATTGCTTTATGCACATAAAGATTATTTGCCGCAATTTGCTGAAAAAATAAAAGAAATTGAAAAAAATCAACCTGAAACAGTAGAGTATGTAAATGAATTGATGAAAAGCAATTAGTTCAATTCACCTTTCTTGTATTTAAAGATAAAGTCGCTAAGAACTGGCGACTCAGGAGAGGAAAAGTCAATAAAAAAAGACAGCCTTGATTCATTAATGAACCAAGGCTGCCTTTTTTAGCTAATTAATTTTTTCTGCGGACAATTACTTTAGTTACTTCCATTAAAACAACAGCACCAGCTGCTAATCCAGCAGCAATTCCCCATTGAGTTAAACCAAAATCAGTTGGAATAGCAAAAAATTCACGGATTCCAGGAATAACGGTTAAGCCATATAAAGCAAAACAAAAGACAACGGCAAGAATAACATAGATATTTGAAAAGAAACCTGCGCCAATTGCCGTTTGTGAATTAGAACGGGCTGGGAAAGTCTGTAAAGTCCGAGCAAGGATCAAAGTAGTAAAGGCCATTGCGATACTCATCTCATCCGAGTAGCCTAACCCGATAAATTGAGAAATAATAACAGCTGCACCAATCAGTATTCCACGATAAAGAACAGAAACAAGGGTCTGACCAGCAAAGATACCTTCATTTGGATCTTTTGGTTGAGGAGCCATAACATCCGGTTCGCCTTTTTCCATTCCTAAAGCAATAGCAGGAACTGAGTCATTGACTAAGTTGATAAACAATAGTTGCAAAGCAGTGAAGGGGTTGACCCAATCCATAATCAACGCAGCGACAATTGCGATGATCGCACCCAGATTACCAGCAAATAAATAAGCGATTGCTTTTTTTATATTGTCATAAACGTTTCTTCCCACCTCAACAGCATTGATGATAGAAACGAAGTTATCATCAGTTAAGACCATGGCAGCAGCGTCTTTGGCTACGTCTGTTCCGCTTCCCATCGCGATACCGATATCGGCTTGTTTTAGAGCTGGAGCATCATTAACCCCATCACCAGTCATTGCAGAAACTTTATTTTTGTCTTGCCATGCCCGTACGATACGAATTTTATTTTCTGGAGAAACACGTGCATAAACAGAGATTTTTTCTAATTTAGCATGTAATTCTTGTTCAGTTAAAGCATCTAATTCCTGACCAGTTAAAGCGATATCGCCTTCTTCAGCAATTCCGATGTCACGTGCAATAGCTCGAGCAGTTGTTTTATGGTCACCTGTAATCATAACGGTCTTGATTCCAGCTTTTTTTGCTTCCTCAACAGCTCCGTAAACGGCCTCACGAGGAGGATCGATCATCGCCATAATTCCTACTAAAATCAAGTCATTTTCATCTTCAAAACGAATCGTTGAATCTTCAACTGGTTTATAAGCAAAAGCTAAGACCCGTAAAGCACGATCTGAGAACCCTTCGTTTTTATCTTGCATTTCTTTTAAACGTTCTTCTGTTAAAGGAAGGACTTCCCCGTTGACCAGGACTTTATTACTGCGCCCGAAAACAACATCTGGACCACCTTTAGTCAGCATCAAACGTTGCCCGTCAATTAGGTGAACGGTTGACATCAGCTTACGGTCGGAATCAAAAGGCAACTCAGCTTCACGTGGGTAACGTTCACGCAATTCAGTGTAGGGCTGGTTGAGTTTATTGCTGAAAGCCACCATTGCGACTTCAGTAGGGTCGCCCAGTTCTTGTCCGTCTTCACTGATTGTAGAATCATTTGCTAAAACTGCAACTTGCATTAAGCGCTGTTCATCAATCGTCCAATCAGCAGGCTGATCATTGAATACACCAGATTGTCCATTTAATAAAAAGTAATCAACGATGGTCATTTTATTTTGTGTCAGAGTACCTGTTTTGTCTGTACAGATAACACTTGTAGCTCCTAAAGTTTCAACAGCCGGTAATTTGCGGATGATCGCATGGCGTTTAGCCATTTTATTGGTTCCCATTGAAAGAACGATCGTAACGATCGATTGTAAGGCTTCAGGAATCGCAGCAACCGCTACAGCTACGGCAAACATAAAGGCATTCAACATATCTGTGCTGATATTAGTTGAGCCATCGAAATAAATTCGAGCTGCTTCAATGATAAAAATTAAGATCGATAAAATTAGAATCCCAATTCCTAATTGCTTACTGAACTCGTCTAGTTTCTTTTGCAGTGGAGTTTGTTTTGCCATTGCATTTTCAAGTAAATTGGCAACTTGGCCGATTTCAGTTTGGTTTCCTGTTTTAGTAACAACAAAAACACCTCGTCCATAAACAACAAGTGTACCGCTGTGGACCATATTAGAACGATCTCCGATAGGTACGGTGTTTTTCAAAGCAGCTGTGTCTTTGTCGGCAGGAACAGATTCTCCAGTCAACATTCCTTCGTCAACTTTCAACGAACCCGCTTCAATCAGCCGCCCATCTGCAGGTACATAGTCTCCTGCATCTAAAATAACAATATCCCCAGGGACTAGTTCTTTAGCAGGAATAGTTATTTTTTCGCCGCTTCGAATCACTTTAGCCATTGGTGCCGACATATTTTTTAAAGCATCTAATGATCCTTCAGCTTTTTTAGTTTGTACCACACTGACTACTGAATTAATCATCAAAACAGCAAAGATAATGATGGATTCAACGACAGATCCCATTAAAATTTGGATGACTGCCACGATTAGTAAGACGATGACCATAGCGTCTTTAAAGGTTTCAAGAAAAAGTTTCCAAATAGAATCTTTTTCTTTTGTTTGCAATTCATTATACCCGCTTTTTTCAAGCCGAGCCGCTATTTCAGTAGTTTCTAACCCATTTGGTGTACTGTTTAATTCAGATAAAACATTATTTTGTTCTTTTTGATAAAATTCCAAGTAAGACACTCCTTAATAGTATTTGAATAAGGGAAAGACTTTTTACATTTAGATACTGGCATATCGGTGATAGTTTTACAAAAAACTTCTTGCCTAGGTAGGATCAAATTGTTCCACAAATTTGAAAACAAGACAACTAGTCGGCAAAACAAGGTGTAAAACTATTTAAAANNTGATAGTTTTTAGAAAAACGATAAAAAAAGAGACTTATGCAGAATTGCTTCTTTACAGAAACAATGTGCATAAGTCTCACAATTTAAGACAACACCAGTAAATTTTGCGAACTTACTTGTTGGTGATGTTGCCACAGCCGTTGCTGCCAGTTACTCCCTTATGTATGAAAATGGCTAACCTGTCGTTTTTCTTCTTACATAGTATATAATCTCTTAATAAATAAAGCAATAGAAAGTCTATTTTTTTTATTTGCTTTTAAAGTTAAATTTATGGAAGAAAAGCAAGGTAGCGGTTGTATTCGGTACCAATTAAATGTATACTTATTTTATCGTAATGTATAGACAATTAAAGAGAACAACGAAAAGGAGTGCGTTTGTATGAAATATCAATTCCCTGAGAACTTTTGGTGGGGTTCTGCTGCCAGCGGCCCGCAAACAGAAGGGATATATGAAGGCGATCATAAAGGACAAAACATTTGGGACTACTGGTATGAACAAGAACCGACTAAGTTCTTCAATCAAGTAGGGCCAGAAAAAACATCACGTTTTTATGAAAAATACAAAGAAGATATTCAATTAATGAAAGAAACAGGACACAATAGTTTCCGTACTTCCATTCAATGGAGCCGGTTATTCCCAGAAGGTACTGGTGAAGTCAACCAAACAGCTGTTGATTTCTATAATAATGTTATTGATGAGTTACTTGCTAATGAGATAGAACCTTTTATGAATTTGTACCATTTTGATATGCCGATGAATCTGCAAGAAAAAGGCGGCTGGTTAAGTCGCGAAACAGTAGAGGCTTATGTTCATTTTGCTAAGACTTGTTTTGAATTGTTTGGCGACCGTGTGGAAAAATGGTTTACACATAATGAGCCCATCGTGCCAGTTGAAGGTGGTTATCTCTATCAATTCCATTATCCTTTAGAAGTGAATCTGAAAAAAGCTGTGCAAGTTGGTTACCACGAAGCATTAGCAAGTGCAAAAGCTATCAAAATTTATCGTGAAATGGATCTTAAAGGAGAAATTGGGATTATTTTGAATTTAACGCCAAGCTATCCGCGTGATGAAAATAATCCGGAAGATGTTAAAGCGGCGGCAATCGCAGATGCTTTCTATAATCGTTCGTTCCTAGATTCTGCCGTAAAAGGCCAATTTCNNGCGCAATCATTAAAGAAAATACTGTAGATTTATTAGGAGTAAATTATTACCAGCCAAGACGGATCAAAGCAAAAGAATCAACTACTAAACTTGCTGAAGGCCCAATGCCGGACGATTACTTTGATAATTACATTATGCCTGGACGTAAAATGAACCCTTACCGCGGATGGGAAATTTACGAAAAAGGAATNNTTAACAAATTTAAGAGAAAACTATGGCAATATCCGTTGTTTCATCTCTGAAAATGGAATGGGTGTTGAAGGCGAAGAAGCTTATATCAATGCAGACGGTTCGATTGAAGATGATTATCGAATTGAATTCGTTAAAGACCATTTAGTTTACGTGCATCAAGCGATACAAGAAGGAAGTAATGTTCAAGGCTACCACATGTGGACCTGTATGGATAACTGGTCATGGACTAATGCCTATAAAAATCGCTATGGATTTATTGCGGTTGATTTAGATCAAGAAGGAAAAAGGACAATTAAGAAGAGCGGTCGCTGGTTTAAAGAAATGACTAGTCAAAACGGTTTTAACTAATAAAAAAGTTGACCTTAAAGCAACCAAAATTTAATGTCTGCCAAGTTTTAATTTCTCTCTGTTTTAAGATAGGAGAATAAAGAAATGTAGCAGCTATCAAAAGGGTACATTCTGAGCCGAGCTCGTTTGTATCCTTTTTTGCATAAGAGCTTTACTGAATAAACACAAAAAATCATGAGTTAAAAGTAACTCTATAAGTCGTGTGTCTTCTTTTTTTATAAAAGAGAAGTTTTATTTATTAAAAGACTAGACATGTTAAAATAAAAGTGTTACACTTCTATTTGTAATCGATTTCAGTGTTGTGGAACTTGACTAGAAATAGGCCAGTTTTTAGTCAGTAAAGAAAAAATCATAAAAAAGAAAAGAGGTATATCAATGAATGAGTTTATTGATAAACTAGGCGAAAAGTTGATGCCGATTGCTGGAAAACTGGGTGATAATAGACACTTAAAAGTTTTACGTGATGCTTTTATGCTATCGTTCCCGATCACAATGTTTGGATCTATTGTCGTTGTTTTAAATAACTTGCCATTTTTCAGTGATGCAACAAAAGGTACATTAGGAACATTATTTGGAAATGGTCAAAATGCGACAATGTCGATCATGACTATTTTTGTTACCTTTGGGATTGGGTATTATTTAAGCAAGTCCTATGATGTAGAACCTATTTATGGAGGAGCTGTTTCATTAGCTGCTTACCTGATCTTGACTCCATTTGAAGCCGTAACTGAAAATGGCGAAGCTATAACAGGTGTCTTAACTTTAGATCGCTTAGGCGCTAAAGGAATGTTTATCGGAATGATTGCTGCATTTATTGCTGCAGAAATATATACACGTATTGTTAAAAAAGGAATTGTCATTAAAATGCCTGAAGGGGTACCGCC
>DIDU01000174.1:45890-51261 GCA_002418295.1 Carnobacterium sp. UBA5792
GGTTCTTTGGTCTTCACGGACAAATCATTGTCAATTCAGTGATGGATCCAATCTGGAATACATTGATGTTAGATAATTTAGATGCATTTAAAGTAGGAGATGCTCTACCGCATATCGTTACAAAACCATTTATGGAAATTTATACGGTAGGAATGGGCGGATCTGGCAGCACTTTAATGGTTGTCTTATTGATGTCCTTCATTATGAAGAGTAAACAATTGAAAGATGTCGGCCGCTTAGCTTTAGGACCTGGAATCTTTAATGTAAATGAACCGCTTATCTTTGGAATGCCGTTGGTATTAAATGCTTCTATTTTTATTCCATGGGTGTTAGCTCCAATGGTTGTGACTGCTTTTAACTACGTCATGATGGCCACACATATCTTCCCAACACCAACAGGGGTTTCTGTTCCTTGGACGGTACCAGTGATCATCAATGGAATCATGGCTACCAATTCTTTCATGGGCGGTGTGCTTCAAATCATTGATATGGCTTTGATTGGTGTTATTTGGTTCCCATTCTTGAAATTGGTTGACCGCACTAACTTAAACCAAGTTAACATGAACGAACCTGAACAAGCTTAATCTAAGCGTACGAAAAAAATAAGCGGTCAGTCATGAGAGACTGGTTGCTTATTTTTTGTTATGCAGCGATCGAAGGAAGGATAAACGCTAAAATAATCAAATTAACGTGGGGAAAAGACTAGTCTTTTTAGAAAGGATGAGGTATGATACTCTTTGAAACCTAGGAGGTGTTCAGATGGTAAAATATGAAACCATTGCCAACGAAATAAGAAAGCGAATACTAAAAGGTACGTACCCCATTGAATCCCTTATTCCTGACCAAATTAGTTTAGCTAAAGAATTTGGTGTNNCGATGAAAAAAGCGCTCGATATTCTTGCGATGGAAGGGTTGATTTATCGACAACGCGGTTCGGGTACATACGTCATGAAAACAGCCTTACTGAATCGGCAAGATGCACTCGTGAATGAATATGAAGGGTTGACTAGCCAATTAACTGAACACGCTGTTACGAGTAAAGTGATTGAATTTAATGTAGAATTTCCATCAGAAGAAATTATGGAACATTTGATGTTAAAAAAAAATCAACCTGTGTATAACTTGATTCGCTTGCGGATCGTAGATGGCAAGCCATATGTATTAGAACACACCTATATGCCGACGGATCTAGCTGTAGGACTAACAGAAGAAATTCTTGAAAAATCTATTTATCAATATATTCATGAAGAACTGAACTTGTATTTTGGCGGAGCGTTCCGTAAAATCCATGCGGATAAATCTTCTAAATACGATCAAGAATATTTGGATTGTAAATCAGATGATCCAGTATTAGAAGTAGAACAAGTTGTTTATTTAAAAGATGGACGTCCTTTTGAATACTCAAGAAGCCGACATCGTTATGATACCCGCAGTTATACTATCTCAGATATCAATAAAAGCAACTAAACAATAAAGTACCTCAACCAATTATATGAATGATTGAGGTACTTTTGCTTATTTATTTATTTAAAATCAATTCAACAGGACAATGATCAGAACCCATAATAGTTGTATGGATTTTTGCGTCTACTAGTTGATCTTTAAGTCGTTCAGAAACGCAAAAGTAATCAATCCGCCAACCGGCATTGTTCTTACGCGCATTAAAGCGGTAACTCCACCAAGAATAGACGCCTTCGACGGTTGGGTAAAAGTACCGGAACGTATCAATAAATCCTCTATTCAATAAAGCTGTAAAACTAGCACGTTCTTCATCAGTAAATCCTGCATTTTTACGGTTTGTTTTCCAGTTTTTTAAATCAATATTTTCGTGAGCTACATTTAGGTCGCCGCAAAAAATAACGGGTTTTTCATTGTCAAGTTCACTTAAATAATCAGAGAAAGCTTGGTCCCAATCCATGCGGTAATCTAGACGAGCTAATTCGCTCTGAGAATTAGGAGTATAACAAGTGACGACGTAATAATCAGGGTAGCTGAGCGTAATCACTCGGCCTTCTGTATCGTGTTCGTTTTTTCCAATCCCATAAAAAACATCAAGAGGCTTGTGCTTAGTAAAAATAGCCGTTCCAGAATACCCTTTTTTTTCAGCATAATTCCAGTAATCATAGTAACCGGGTAATTCTAAATCAATTTGGCCTTCTTGCAGTTTGGTTTCTTGTAAACAAAAAAAATCTGCATCAAATTCATTAAAAACATCTAAAAAACCTTTTTTTACGATGGCACGCAGACCGTTCACGTTCCAGGAAATAAATTTCATTGCTACCACTCCTCTAAAAATAATATGACACTATTATTGTACACGAAGAAGAAAAGATAGTACATTTAGAGAGAAGATTTGCTGAGCTTGTTGAGTATTTGTTAAACTGATAAATAATAGAAAGAAATGAGGAATGAACATGTTAAAAGTAGGAATCATTGGGTTAGGGAGTATTTCACAAAAAGCATACTTGCCGGTTATGATGGCGATGCAGGACAAAGTTGAATGGCACCTTTATACACGCGATCAAGAAAAGCTGCAAATAATTGGCGAAAAATACCGTGTTTCAAATTTGTATCCTTCTATTGAGTCGTTGATAGAAAGCGGGATCAAAGCAGCATTTGTACATACCGCAACTCATACACACGCTTCTATCATCAAACAATTGTTAGAACATGGCATTCATGTGTATGTCGATAAACCGATTAGTGAAGAACTGACAGAAGTAGAAGAACTAATGGCATTAGCGAAGCAGAAAAACCTTTTGCTCACAACAGGGTTTAACCGTCGTTTTGCTCCAATGATCCAAAAATTAAAAATGGTTCCGGACAAAAACATGTTGTTTGTTCAAAAAACAAAACCGAACAGCAGTGGAACAGTAAAATTTGCTATTTATGATATGTTTATTCATGTAGTGGATACGGCACTGTATTTACTGGATGAACCCGTTATTCAAACTTCTTATCAAGTAACAGAAGAAAATGGCGAATTAAAAAACTGCGTAGCACACTTAACAACGAAAACCACCAGTTGTATTGTTTCGATGAACTATGTATCGGGAGCGAACCATGAATCTGTCGAAGTCCATTCTCCGACTGGAATGCACCGTGTTATTAATTTAACCGACTACCAAAAGGATGTGGCGGGGGTTAAAACAAATGAAACCTTTGGCGACTGGGAGCCTACGCTTGAAAAAAGAGGATTTGCTTCTTTGATCCGTTTATTTTTAGATGCCGTTCAATTAGGTGGAAATCCTGTATCTCCTCAATCAGCCTTGTTGTCACATCAGCTATGCGACCAAATCGTTAAAGGAGAGGAAAGTGCAAATCTTTATCAGTAAATAAGAAAGAAAGCAGAACGAAAACTAGTAAGTAATAGGTTGGAAAAGAAGGCTTGACGAGTTTTCTTTTTCTTTCATTTAAAAGCAGAAAACTCATGAATTTCTCTTTACTTTTCAGTGATTGAGATTATAATACATTCATGCATCTAAGAATTTAGAGGAAGAGGTATTAAATCATGCTAGATAAATTCAGAAAATTGTCGATATCGACCAGAATAGCTTTGAGCTTTGCTTCAGTTATTTTTATTGGTTCGTTATTTTTGTCTTTGCCGATTAGTAGTTTAGCAACATCACAATCTAGTTATTTTGATAATTTATTTACATCGGTATCAATGGTATGTGTGACAGGGCTATTTACTTCCTCGGTAGCTGAATCCTATACTCTCTTTGGACAAATTGTTTGTATTGTATTAATGCAAATAGGCGGACTCGGATTGATGACGATCATTGCAACTATGGTCATCCAATTAGGAAAGAAAATCAGTTATTCTGATACCATGGCAGTAAAAGAAGCACTGAACCGTGATCAATTAGGAGACTTTAAGACGTATTTGTTGTCTATTGCTAAGTATACTTTTATTATCGAAGGAACCGGAATGTTATTATTATCGTTGCGTTTCGTCCCCGAATTTGGCTGGGCCAAGGGATTATTTACCTCTTTATTTTTGGCTGTTTCAGGATTTTGCAATGCCGGATTTGATAATATGGGAACTGTAAGTTTGCAAAATTATGTTCATGACCCTCTAGTTAACTTAGTGATTGCTTCATTAATTATCTTGGGCGGAATTGGATTTTCAGTCTGGTTCGATGTATCGCACAATGTGCATTCTATTATTAAAAACAAAAAAAGACTTAATTTTAAAAAGATGTATCGCCTGTTGAAACCCCACACAAGACTGGCTATCAACATGTCACTATTGCTGATTGCTATCGGAACGATGATGTTTATGGTAGTAGAATGGAATAATCCTAAATCAATTGGAACCTTTACGGTTGGACAAAAAGTACTTGCAGCTTTTTTCCAAACGATTACCATGCGGACGGCTGGATTTGCTACCCTTGACTATGCAAACGTCTTGCCTTTTTCACTGTTGTTTTTTGTGTTTACGATGTTTATCGGAGGATCTCCCGGCGGAGCTGCTGGAGGAATCAAGACCACCACTTTTGCACTAGTATTATTGTTGATCCATAATGAGCTTAAAGGACGGCGTTCTATTAATTATGCGAGACATACTATTCCAGAGGATACCATTCGTCGGGCGTTAATCGTTGTAGTTAGTTTCTTTACTTGTCTAATGGTAGGAGTCAGCATTTTGCTTTTGGTTGAAGACCAGCCGTTTCTAAATTTACTATTTGAAACAGTTTCTGCTTTGGCAACGGTGGGTGTTAGTGTGAATTTAACACCGGAGCTTTCAAAAATCAGCCAAGTTGTATTAATGCTATTGATGTTTATCGGTCGGATAGGACCGATCACGATTTTCTTAAGCCTGGTTAGACGGAAACGAAAAGGAAAAGAACAAGTCTATGCCAAAACAAATATTTTAATTGGATAGGAGAAGTTATAAAATGGCAGCAAAAACAATTGGTGTATTGGGGTTAGGAGTTTTTGGCTCTTCTATCGCCAAAGAGTTAAGTGAGTTTGACTGCGAAGTGATCGCAGTAGATTTAGATTTAAATAACGTTGAACGGATGGAGCCTTACGTAACAGAAGCCATTCAAGGAGACATCACAGATTTAGATTTTCTTAAGGATATCGGTTTAGAAAATTGTGACGTTGTAGTGGTGGCGACCGGTACCAGTCTAGAAGCAAGTGTTTTAGCTGTAATGAACTGCAAAAAGATCGGAATCAATCCAATTATTGCAAAAGCTAAGAATAAGATGTTTATGGAAGTTTTAAATGCTGTAGGAGCAACTACTGTTATTCGTCCTGAAAAAGAAATGGGAGAACGAGTAGCTAAAAACCTACTAAGACGTCACATTACAGATATCGTGGATTTAGATGACCAATTTGCGGTAATTGAATTTTGTCCACCAAT
>DIDU01000174.1:51323-51839 GCA_002418295.1 Carnobacterium sp. UBA5792
TTGAAGAGACCGATATTATCGTAGGAATTGCTGAATCTGAAGTGTTTGAACGGTACGATTACCTGAACAAATTAAAATAAAAATGGATTGTCCAGTATATTTATTACGCTGGATAATCTTTTTTTGTAGTTTTAAGGAGTTGCAAGATAAATTTGAGGTAAGAATTGAAGCAAATGCTATTCAAATGAGCAAGTAACATGTTAGAATATGCAGTAGTAAATCAACAGTGAGAGGATCATTATATAATGGCAATAGCACAAATAAAAAAAGAATTTCCAAATTCAATTATTAAAGAAAATGAACCATTGTCGCTTTATACGTACACAAAAACAGGTGGGCCAGCTGATATCCTAGTATTACCTAAAGAAAAAGAAGAAGTCATTGCATTGGTAGAGTGGATCAATCAGCATGAATTGCCGTTAACTGTATTAGGAAATGCCAGTAATTTAATTGTCAAGGACGGCGGTATTCATGGAGTCGTAATGGTACTGACAGAAATGAATGAAATCACGATTT
>DIDU01000174.1:51875-52771 GCA_002418295.1 Carnobacterium sp. UBA5792
TGCGGGATTCCCGGCAGTATCGGCGGAGCTGTATTTATGAACGCAGGAGCGTACGGTGGCGAGGTTAGCGAAGTTATTCAGACTGTAACGGTTTTAACGCGTGAGGGAGAAATAAAAGAACTGAAAAACGAAGAGTTGGATTTTCGTTACCGGCATAGTGCCATTCAAGAAACCCACGATATCGTGTTGGAAGTTGAATTTCAATTAGAAAAAGGAAAACCAGCTGAGATCAAGAAACGCATGGCTGAACTAACATTTTTAAGAGAATCCAAACAACCACTAGAATATCCCTCTTGCGGAAGTGTTTTTAAACGACCCACTGGTTATTTTACAGGAAAGCTGATTCAAGAAGCTGGTCTGCAAGGCAGAATTTGGGGAGGCGCTCAAATTTCGGAAAAACACGCCGGCTTTATTGTGAACATCAACCATGCGACAGCGACCGATTATATTGAGCTGATTGCTTACATTCAACAAGTTATTTTAGAGAATACAGGTGTTGAGTTAGTACCGGAAGTTCGGATCATCGGAGAAGATGTATGGGTGGAAACAAAATAAGTTAGTGAAAAACCAAAAACAGTTTTGCTGTTTTTGGTTTTTTTATTGCTTTTACTAAAAAAAAAATTATAATAGAAAAGTATTAGTAAACTTAATGTTTACTGTTAGATAACTTTAACGGCTTGTTGTTTACTATCAGTAAACTCATAATTCTTAACTATCGCAAAAACGCTTTATTTAAAGTTAAAAAAGGGGGCGGAAAAAGATGGAAATCGGCAAGCGGATTAAAAACTTACGTATTCAGAAAAATTTTACACAAGAGGAATTAGGGGAACGGACTAATTTGAGTAAAGGATACATTTCTCAAGTAGAACGAGATTTGAGTATGCCTTCAATGGAAG
>DIDU01000174.1:52810-54167 GCA_002418295.1 Carnobacterium sp. UBA5792
CTGGAAAAAGGCTATGAAATTGAATGGCTTGTTCCAGAGGCCAATGAAAATGAGATGGAACCGATTATTTTAAAATTAGAAAAAGAAGGGGAATTTAAAGAGTTTAGTCCTTCATTAGCTGAAACGTTTGCTTATGTCCAAGAAGGAGCAGTTTGTATAGAAATTGGAATGAAACGCTACTTTGCAAATAAAGGCGATTCTCTTTATTTTCATGCGACTGAAAAGCATAAAATAGCGAATGCTTTTCAAGGAGAGAGTATTTTATTAATGGTCGTAACAGATTCTTATCTGTAAAAAGGAAACAGAATAATGGCATTATCGTAAGGATAAATCTATGATAATAGTAATAAGCTAAGAACAAAAAAGGAGCGTAAATAATGGCTGAAAAAACAATTATTCGGTTTAAACACGTCAAAAAAATATATGACGACAAACCAGTTTTAAAAAATATTAATTTTGATATTGAACAAGGGAAATTTTATACTTTGCTAGGACCCTCCGGCTGCGGAAAAACAACGATTTTACGCTTGATTGCTGGTTTTACTGAAGTTTCTGAAGGTACCATTACATTGGATGGAAAAGTTGTCAATGAACTACCGGCTAATAAGCGGAAGGTGAATACTGTTTTTCAAGATTACGCATTATTTCCGCATATGAATGTCTTTGAGAATATTGCGTTTGGCTTGCGCATTAAAAAAATGGAGAAAAAAGTGATTCAAGAAAAAGTTGAAGAAGTATTGAAAATGGTCCGTTTATCCGGCTATGAAGAACGAGATATTAGTGAGATGTCAGGCGGACAGCGCCAACGGGTAGCGATTGCTCGCGCGTTAGTGAATGAACCAGAAGTTTTATTGCTAGATGAACCTTTATCGGCATTGGACTTGAAGCTAAGAACTGAAATGCAATATGAGTTGCGCGAATTGCAACGGCGGTTGGGCATCACGTTTGTTTTTGTAACGCATGACCAAGAAGAGGCCTTGGCTATGAGCGATGAAATTTTTGTGATGAAAGACGGAGAAATCGTTCAGAGCGGGACACCTGTTGATATTTATGATGAACCCATTAATCGCTATGTAGCGGATTTCATTGGTGAGAGCAATATTGTTGACGGACATATGCTGGCTGATTATCAGGTTTCTTTTGTAGGACATACTTTTGAATGCGTAGATGGAGGTATGAAGCCAAATGAAAAAGTTGAAGTCGTTTTACGTCCTGAAGATTTGGTCCTGACAACAGTTGAACAAGGTAAAATTTCTATCAAAGTGGATACGCAATTATTCAGAGGGGTTCATTATGAAATCATAGGATATGACCGTGACCAAAATGAATGGATGGTGCATTCAACTAAAAAGGCTAG
>DIDU01000174.1:54197-54545 GCA_002418295.1 Carnobacterium sp. UBA5792
AGTCGGTCTTTATTTTGAACCAGAAGACGTACACGTCATGCGGTTTGGTGAATCTGAAAAAGAGTTTGATGCGCGGCTTGAAAGCTATGAAGAAGAGTAAAGGAGGTAGTCCAAATGAATAAACAATCGAAAGTATTTTATTTTGTGCCGTACAGCATGTGGTTGATTTTATTTGTGATCGCTCCTTTGTTGCTGATTTTTTATCAATCTTTTTTTACTATTGATGGTCAATTTACACTTGCTAATTATGGAACTTATTTTGCATCCAGCACTTATTTGACGATGACATTCAATTCTGTTTGGTATGCCTTTTTAATTACCTGTTTAACGTTATTGATCAGTTATCCA
>DIDU01000174.1:54584-58755 GCA_002418295.1 Carnobacterium sp. UBA5792
AATAAAACGAAGCATAAGCAATTATGGCTGCTGTTGATTATTTTGCCGACTTGGATCAATCTGTTATTAAAAGCCTATGCATTTATCGGGATTTTTAGTATTAACGGTTCAGTTAACGATTTTCTAGCGTTTGCTGGAATTGGCAGGCAGCAGATTTTATTTACAGATGTTAGCTTTTTGTTAGTGGCAACCTATATTGAAATACCGTTTATGATTTTGCCGATTTTCAATGCACTGGAAGAATTGAATCCTTCTTACATTAGTGCCAGCCGTGATTTAGGTGCTAATAATATTGAAACATTTCGACGCGTGATTTTCCCATTGACATTGAATGGCGTAAAAACNNATGCTGACACGTTTAATTGGCGGAAACCGCGTGATTACTTTGGGTACAGCTATTGAGCAGCATTTTCTTGTTACACAGGACTGGGGTATGGGTTCCACGATTGGCGTTGTATTAATAGCAGCCATGTTGATTATTATGTTGATAACTGGTGAAAAGAAGAAGAAAGAAGGGATGCACAAATGAAAAAGCAACGGTTTAAATGGTCGAATCTTTATTTGATAGCTGTTTTCATTATTCTATATGCTCCTATTTTTTATTTGATTCTTTATTCTTTTAATGCTGGCGGAGATATGACCAGTTTCAGTGGAGCAACATGGGATAACTACCGAGCAGTCTTTGAAGATGTCCGCTTAATCACGATCGTATTAAATACCTTGCTGATTGCACTACTGTCATCCTTGATTGCCACCATAATCGGGACTTTCGGTGCATTGGCTATTTACTATACTAAAAAAAGGCAAGCCCGAAATGCTTTATTGAGTTTGAATAATATTTTAATGGTGTCGCCAGATGTAATCATTGGGGCAAGCTTCTTAATTTTATTTACCTTTATCGGTTTTAGTCTTGGCTTTGCTTCTGTTTTGCTTTCACATATTGCTTTTAGTATTCCCATTGTCGTATTGATGGTTTTGCCTAAATTAAAAGAAATGAACGATTCCATGCTGATGGCTGCTCGTGACTTAGGAGCAAATAACTGGCAAGTATTGAGTAAAATTGTTTTACCCAGTATTACGCCAGGAATTTTAGCCGGTTTTTTTATGGCGTTTACGTATTCAGTAGATGATTTTGCCGTAACTTTTTTCGTTACCGGCAATGGATTCACAACACTGGCCGTAGAAATCTACTCACGGGCACGGCAAGGAGTCAGTTTAGAAATTAATGCGTTAAGTGCGCTGATGTTTATTTTTGCTTTGATGTTAGTGATCGGCTACTATTTTGTTCAACAACACAATCTTTCAAAAAAACAAAAATCCAAAAAACGCTATGGAACTGAGGCGGTGAACATACGATGAAACGGCTAACAATCTTAATTTTTGCTATTTTAATGGTGAGTGCAGGTTTGTATTTCTCGGTTCATCAATTAAGTAAGTCGCAAGGGATTACGACAGAAAACACACTCAATTTATACAATTGGGGCGACTACATTGATCCTAGCTTGATCACAGCGTTTGAAAAAGAGACAGGTTATCGTGTATCTTATGAAACTTTTGATTCCAATGAAGCTATGTATACGAAGATAGAACAAGGCGGAACAGCTTATGACTTAGCTGTTCCCAGTGAGTATATGATTCAGCGAATGATGAAAGAAAACTTATTGATTAAATTGGATCACAAAAAAATTAAAGGGCTAGAAAATATTGATGAACCCTTTTTAGATTTATCATTTGATCCTGGCAACAATTATTCCATTCCTTATTTTTGGGGAACATTAGGCATTATTTACAACGATAAGTTTGTTTCGAAAGAGGACATTCAGCATTGGGATGACTTATGGCAGCCTAAATTACGGAATAATGTGATGTTGATAGACGGTGCTAGAGAGGTATTAGGGTTATCGTTGAACAGCCTAGGGTATTCGTTGAATACAAAAAACACATCTGAGTTGTCAACAGCAGCAGAAAAACTGGATAGTTTAACACCTAATGTTAAAGCAATCGTAGCAGATGAGATTAAGATGTATATGATCCAAGAAGAAAGCTCTGTTGCGGTAACTTTTTCAGGTGAAGCAGCTGAAATGTTGTCTGAAAATGAGCATTTGCATTATGTGATTCCAGAAGAAGGATCAAATCTTTGGTTCGATAATTTTGTTATTCCTAAAACCGCTAAAAACACCGAAGCGGCTTATGCGTTTATTAATTTTATGCTGGAGCCTGAACATGCAGCACAAAACGCTGAATATATCGGCTACTCAACACCCAATAAAGCGGCCATGAAAATCTTACCTGCTGAAATAACAGAAGATAAGCAATTTTATCCTGATTCTAAGACGATAGAAAATTTAGAAGTGTATGAAGATTTAGGCAAACACTATATTGGACGCTACAATGACTTATTTTTAGAATTTAAGATGCATCGAAAATAGAGACAGAACTGTAAGCAAAGCTGGTTTTTTAAAAGCCGGCNNACTTTGCTTATTTTTTATGGTTGATCAGCTAAAGGAAGATTCTGTTTAAAATACTTGTTTTTACACAAAAAATAGTAGATTATGGTACAATAGCTCCTGACGGTTAGTTGATTAAATACGTTATTTTAATCAGAAAAAGGAAAAAAACACTGTTAAATCATTTGAAAATAATGAGTTGAAAATATTGAGAGAAGTAAGGGTGGAACAATGATAAACGAATCGGTAGAAGAGTTATGGGAAAACTTTAAGCTTCAGAATCCTAACTTACCAGATCATTATGAATTTTTAACATTCGGCCAGACTGAATCAGCAGCGAATAAATCTGCTGCATTAGTATTGGAAGGGCTGAAAACGGCAAAAACAACACTATTATTGGAATACCAAGAAGAGAACAAATCCATACCCAAAAAAGGAGACTATGCCATCATTTTGGACGGACGCCATCAAGCGATCGGAGTTGTCCAAATACTAAAAGTCAGAGTCATTCCTTTCGATGAAGTCACAGACGAGATCGCGTATGAAGAAGGGGAAGGCGACCGGACGTTGTCAACATGGCGTGAATTTTACCAACTCTATTTTCAGCAGCAATGTAAAGCAAAACAACATTCTTTTTCTACAAAAATAGAAGTCGTTTGTATTCAATTTGAGTTAGTCTATGCTGCTTAACATAAATGGTTATCAATAAAATAGGAAAAAAAGACAGAAGGAGCGAGAGCAGGATGAACAGCAAACAAATGGTTGGAGAAAAAGCAGCAGAGTATGTAGAAGATGGTATGATCGTAGGATTAGGCACAGGCTCAACTGCTTATTATTTAGTTGAAGCTCTTGGCAGAAGAGTGAGAGCAGGATTACGGATAGTAGGAGTGACCACCTCTTCGCGAACAAAAGCACAAGCAGAAGCAGTCGGGATACCTTTAGCTGACTTGAATGATGTGATGCAAATCGATTTGACGATCGATGGTGCAGATGAAATCAGTAAAGACTACCAAGGCATCAAAGGCGGCGGTGGTGCATTACTCTTTGAAAAGATGGTAGCGAATCATTCAAAGCGAGTTATTTGGATCGTAGATGACAGTAAAATGGTATCGGAGTTAGGCGCTTTTCCTTTGCCAGTCGAAGTAGTTTCTTTTGGATATCAACAGTTATTCCGCTTATTTGAATCAAAAGGCTATCAGCCTCAGCTGCGTTTAGGAGACGATGGACAAACCTATGTAACAGATGGAGGGCATTACATTATTGACTTGCATTTAAAGTTGATCGAACACCCACATCAATTAGCTGCATGGCTTGATGGATTAACTGGTGTAGTAGAACATGGTTTATTTTTGGACCAAGTAAATACTGTGATCATTGGTCATGAAAATGGTATCGAAGAAGTGTCAGCCCGTTAATAAAAGCCTTGAAGCAGTTAGAATAGGGACAGATGAGAATTCTAAATTTTTGATTAATGAAACCGTTATCAATTGAAGGTATGTTAAAATGAAACAATAGCGAACATAAAGGAGATTAGAAGATATGCGCATAGTTGATTTAATTGCCAAAAAACAACACGGAGAAGCTTTGACAACAGAAGAAATTAAATTTATGATTCAAGGGTTTACTACTGGGGAAATACCGGATTATCAGATGAGTGCCATGGCGATGGCGATTTACTTCAAAGGTATGAATGACCAAGAACGCAGTGATTTAACCATGAGCAT
>DIDU01000174.1:58768-59656 GCA_002418295.1 Carnobacterium sp. UBA5792
ATAAAAGTAGATAAACATTCCACTGGTGGAGTAGGAGATACCACAACTTTAGTTTTGGCTCCGTTAGTGGCGAGTCTAGGAGTTCCCATTGCAAAAATGAGTGGACGCGGTTTGGGACATACTGGCGGAACCATTGATAAGTTAGAAGCCATTCCAGGTTTCCATGTTGAATTGTCACAAGAAGATTTTATTGAATTAGTCAATAAAAATAAAGTCGCAGTTGTGGGGCAATCAGGCAACTTAACGCCAGCAGATAAAAAGTTATATGCTTTACGCGATGTTACTGGAACCGTTGAATCTATTCCTTTAATAGCCAGTTCTATTATGAGCAAAAAAATTGCTGCTGGGGCAGATGCCATTGTTTTAGATGTGAAGACCGGTGCAGGAGCCTTTATGAAAAATGATGAAGATGCTCGTGAATTAGCACATGCCATGGTAAAAATCGGCAACATGGTAGGCCGTAATACCATGGCTGTTATTTCCGATATGAGCCAGCCCTTAGGATACGCTATCGGCAATGCCTTAGAAGTTAAAGAAGCTATTGATACTTTAAACGGACATGGGCCTGCTGATTTAGTAGAACTTTGTTTAACATTAGGCAGTCAAAGGGTCCATTTGGCTGGAATCGGCAATGACTTGGCCGAAGCCAGAGACTTATTGGAAGAAAACGTGCACAATGGAAAAGCCTTAGAAAAATTTAAAGTCTTTGCAGCTTCCCAAGGTGGAGATACTGCCGTAATCGATCATCCGGAACAGCTGCCGCAAGCAGCCTATCAAATAGAAGTGAAGGCAGCAAGAGATGGTGTAGTTTCTGGAATCGTAGCAGATGAGTTAGGCATAGCTGCTATGATGTTAGGTGCAGGGCGGGCAACTAAAGAAAGTAAAATT
>DIDU01000176.1:0-1570 GCA_002418295.1 Carnobacterium sp. UBA5792
AGAACGCCTCTACCTTACACTTCATCCTTCACTAATTGCGGAACAGCATGAAATTCTACAAAAAGCTTAACCTTTTTTTATACTATCTTACACCATCAAAAAAGTTGCCGTATTCCACGTATGAACTTTGGAATACAGCAACTTTTTTAATATTTTTCACTAACGGATGACGTCATTTGTTTGACCTGCAATAAAAGCTTCCACCCTATCTTTTCTGATAATTGGGCTATCGCCAAAAGTAGTATGTGCTAAAACAGCATTTCCTGTTGCAAAATCGACAATTCGTTGATCAGACCATTTTTCAATAAATCCGGTTATGATGCCTGCCGCATAAGCATCTCCTGTCCCGATTCGGTCATAAATGTCTAAATCATACACAGAACTGAGAACAAACTGATTTTCATGACGCAAAAAACCTTTTATTCTTCGGTTTTTCCCCTCTTTTTCACGCAGCGTTCCAGCAAATAANNAAGCTAATTTGATACTTTTCTACAAATTGTCGACTCACAGCTTCGAGGATTTCTGCCGGCTCTTCCAAATCTGTTGGCAAAGGCATATCCATTAATTCAACTAAATCACGGATTCCGCCAATCACGATATCACAATTTGGTAAAATGCGTTCAAATTGAGCTTTTACCCATTCCGGTTCGTTTTTCTCATTTAGACTTGGGCGATAATTAAAATCAAAACAAACCTTTTTCCCTAAGCGATGAGCTGTGTCAGCCAGTTGAAAAGCTGCTTCTCTTGTTCCTTCAGACAACATTAAAGCAATTCCACAAATATGGATGAGATCTGCTGATGATACCGCTTCTTCCAAAGCATAATCACTAAGGGTGCTTTCGCCGAAAGAACTCGCTAAACGGTTTAAATACGTTACTTCAGCAGGACGGCTGCCGTAGCCCATTTCTAAAAAATAAAGCCCCATATGATTGCCTTGATACACGATCCATTCATCTTTAATTCCTAACTTCCGAAGAGACCCTGCAGCAGCTCTGCCAAGTTGATTATCTGGCAAACAAGTAATTAGCGCTGTTTCATATTCAAAGTGTGCTAAGCTGCTTAAAATATTTACTCCGGTTCCAGTAAAAGATAAATCTACGGTATCGGTTTGCTCAATTAATTTGAAGTGAGGTGGTGTCAAACGCATCATCACTTCTCCGAAAGCTGCTATTTTCATAAGACGCTCCTTCATTTTCCTTCTGTTATTGATTCAGTACACGTTTCATCATCTCGTAAAGAACTTTTACATCTTTTGGTTTTGTATTGCCTGTTTCTTTATCAATGATTGAACTATACACATGAGGAATAATTTTTTTGACTCCTGCATCTACAGCAATTTGAATGATTTCTTCAAAGTTTTCCAAATCAATTCCACCAGTTGGTTCCAGCATGAAGTCATTTTCAGCACATGCTTTCGCAACTGCTTCATATTCATCTTTATATGCCAAGCCTTTCATTGGAAAGTATTTAACGGAACTGCCACCCATATCTTTTAATAATGCGATAGCTGTTTCGATTGGAACTTCTCCTGCCGGCACTTGACTGCTTAACGGTCCAGTCGCAATATTGA
>DIDU01000176.1:1577-2950 GCA_002418295.1 Carnobacterium sp. UBA5792
CAGTAGGAGAGATCAAGCCATTGATAACCGTTTCTTCTTGCTTTAATGTTGCCCGACTTGTTCCTACACCGGTAAACACTTGATTGACATGTTGAGGCTGTAATTCTCCAGAGATACGACTGACCATCTGACTTTGATTAGGGTCACCTGCGCCTAATCCGACAGATAAGGCATTTTCTGTCGCTGCTTGGTAAAGTTTCATATCTGCAATCGCTGCTTCATCTGTATCGTAATTTTTAGACAATACGCCTAAAACAACATGTCCTTCTGCGGCTTCATAACAGTCTTTTGCATTTTCAACTGAATGTGCTAATACATTCAAACAAATACGGTCTGCTAAAAAATTGGGTGTTTTTTTCATTAGGTACTCCTCTTTTTCTTTATTAATTTATTTTTCTTGAATTAAGATTTCTTTTAACCGTTGAACGATTTGATCCATTTCAGTTTGATTCACAGCTCGGATATCGAATTCAATAATGCCATTATTAGCACGATACTCTCGTGTATAGATAGCCAAATTGCCTGTCTTCAATTCTGCGATTACCTCTTTTGCCGATAATGAAGCTGTTGGTTCAATTTCTACTTTGGCTCGGTATATCTCTCTGCCAGCTGCATCTTGCTCCATGCTAGCAGACAAATGATCAATTGTATTGAGAGCTGCGATAAATGGAACCAGTCTTGCTTGCATTGCTTCTCCTGTTTCACTACCACTTTCAACATACTGTTCAACTGCAGCAGTCAAACCTAAAATATTTTCTTTTCCTATCTTCATTGCGCGGCCAATGCCTTTGCCTTGTAGACGGACCCATTCAATAAATTGAGTTTTTCCAATCACTAAGCCTGAACTTGGGCCTTCCAAAGCTTTCGCCCCGCTGTAGATTACTAAATCAGCGCCTGCAGCGACATATTTCTCTAAATCTTCTTCAGCTGCTGCGTCAACAATCAATGGCAACTGATGGCGGTGTGCCACTTCAACTGCATCATTGACCGTCAGCATACTCTTTTGAACAGTATGGTGACTCTTAATGTAAAGAATCGCAGCTGTTTCTTCCGTTATCATCATTTCAATGTGTTCAGGCGAACACATATTGGCATAGCCAGCCTCAACTACTTTTCCTCCGCCCAGTTCGACCATCACTTCAACCGACGTTCCATAATCAACATTATGCCCTTTCGGCAAGATTATCTCCCGCTGTTTGATTCGCGGAGTGAAGGGATGATAAGCGTGATGTTCATTTCCTTTACCAATAACTGCTGCTACAGATTGTGCAATGCCAGCTGAAGCTGAGGATACGATAACCGCATCTTCAGTACCAATCAGTTCAGCAATATGCCGTCCTGTTCGTACCAGCAATTCTGACATTTCAAAAAAA
>DIDU01000176.1:2979-15071 GCA_002418295.1 Carnobacterium sp. UBA5792
AATTTTTGAGCAGCCAATACCGTTTCAGAAATTTTTGAAACGCCCAAAATGGTCATTTTCCCACTGGCATTGATGACTTCTTTTAGCTTATACTTTTCGTAAAGATCCATCTTGCTCTCCTCCTGCTCTGTATTTCTTACCGCCAACAATAGCATATATAGGCTTAATGCACTCTGTTGCGGTTCTTGTAAATCCATTAGAATCAGTTACTAGTTTTTCTTTGTTTTCCAGATTAAAAATGGTTACGTCTCCATCCATTCCCACAGCCAAATGGCCTTTTCCTTTTAAATGGAATGCTTNNTTCTTGTAAGGAATACCCAATCACCAGCATTAATTCCATTGTGGTTGCTAAATCATAGACCGGACCAGTTTCACGGTTTCGATGGTAAATATCAGTACTGATTGTTTCGCAAACAAGACCAGCTTTTTTAGCGATTTCTGCTACTTCAAAATTAAAGCTGTCTGTCCCATGTCCGATATCAAATAAAACGCCGCGGCGATAAGCATCCCAGACAACATCTTTTATGTTTTTTTCTTCATCCAGAATGCCATTTTCTTTTCCATTGTAACAATGCGTCAGCACATCGCCTTGTTCCATTAAATTTAATGTGTCTTTTAAGTTAGGCGGAGCTGAACCAATATGGACCATCAAAGGTAAATGCTCATTCTTAGCTTGTATTTTTTTAGCCAGTTCTAAAGGGACAATATCATTTTCTCCTACAACCGTTTTGCTCATTCTGGCTTTGATGCCAACAATAAAATCAGGGTATTTTTTTAAAACTTGGTGAATAAATTCTTCTTTGATTTTTTTTAAGTCTGCCAATTCATCTTGTTCAACGATTCCCCATTTGGAAATATTGACTAACGCATAGACATTGGTTTTAGTATTTTTAGCAATTTGATAAAAATCTGCAATGTTTTCTGCACCGGTTGTTCCCGCATCAATAACTGTCGTGACTCCTTTTGGTACGCCAATTTCATCAGGGTAATCGTAATAGAGATTCATTTTTTCATAACAATGAACATGATCATCGATCCAGCCGGCAGTGATAAATGATTTGTGTTCGAGGTCAATTATTTCTTTTGCCTCTACTGCTAATCTTTCTCCAACTGCCGTAATTTTACCTTCTTCAATTGCGACTTCAAGAGGTTCTCCTGTGACGGATTTTCCGTTTTTTATATATAAGTCAACCATTCCACCAAGTCCTTCACTATTCTTCAAATTTAAATTTGCTCCATGGGTAAATAAAATCTAACAATACTTTTTCATCTTCTTTGATTTTTCCAACTAAATTTTTTCGATTATCTTGATGAGGCTCCAGCACTACTTGTAATTCATTTTTGTATTTTCCAAATTGATCATTTCCGATGACAACATCGCCTCGTTCAAATGGTTCTGTATGATCATGCGCAGGATTAGCGTATTCGCTAAATTTTTTGCGAACTTCAGTTGACCGAATCATTTGTTCAGTAATATCCCCTCTCCGATAATGTTGAGCTGTTGTGACAATTTCTTTTTCAATAGGATTCACAGCTTCCAGAAAATCAACAGCTAATGTAATTTGGTAAGGGTTTATTTTAGATAAAGCCAGTAACTCCTCGTCCGAAGCATAAGCATTTCCGATAATCACATCATCGATCATGTTAGTAGCAAATAAATGTTTTGCTTGGACTTCAATCGGCAGGTCTCGATGCATTTCTAAAGTAGGCAAGCCATCGTTAATATTCCAAGGGCCTATTTTTCCTGCTTGTGAGTTTACAAATGCAGCTGTTCTCATTCCTTGCTGTTTAAATCGTTGATTGCATTTCATAAAGAAATCAAACGGTAATGCTGTCCCTCTTTGTGGATAAAAATTATGGCAGCCATATAAAAATGGCCGATTCGCTTGATAGGTCAAAATATTATCTAAATAAGCAACATCATTACTCATATTTAATTCAATGATCATATTATATGGATTAAACGAAATCATTGCTTCTTTGTTTCCATCAAATCCTACATCTAAACGGATTCCGTCTGCGCCTAATTGATGGAAAAAGGCTAAATCATCGTAAGAAATGCCTAATTCATCAAAGATATTTGGAGCAATATCTAAAATAACTTCAAAACCTAATTCTTTTGCAAAGTGAATAATATGGCTGAATTTTTCAGCTACTGCTTCTTTGCCTTCTGTTACCTCTAACATACTCATAAAAATACGCGAAAATCCATATTCAGCAGCTTTTTTTATATACGTTTCATCTTCTTTAAGAATGCTATGGTCCGGATAAACGGAAATTCCTAATCTTCTTTTCATACTTTTTGCCCCTCTTCCATTTTATTAAATACTTTTCTATATTTGCCTGCGATCATACTGGCAACGAATAGTGTCACAGCAATTACCAGAATGGAACCCATATGTGTAATTGCCGCTATGACAACGCTAGCAATAATTAATCCCATTCCCATCAATAACAGCTTTATTGTTGACACCTCAAATAACTTTTTAGGTAATTTTTCTTTTTCAATCACATACTGACAAATACAGAAGTAAAGAACAAACCCAATAAAATAAGATAATTCCATTTTATATTGCACCAAAGAGACAAGAATCAGTTCCTGTCTCTTATTCCTTTCAATTTAGATTAATTTTCTTCTACAACTACTTGTCCATCCATAACAGTCTCTGCATCATTTATTTTTGCTGCCTCTTCACGCTCCAATTGTTGTTTCTCAAAAACTTTAAAGAAAGGATAATAAATAGCCAAACTAATACCAAAGTTGATTACAACTAGGACGCCTGCCATGATGCTCCAATCTGTGCTTATCCAAGCAGCAATAGGAGATATTACAGTAAACGGTAAGCGGGCCATCATCATGGGTACGACATTAGTTACTGTAAGGATATAGGATAAAGTTGTTGTTATTAATGGCGCTACGATAAACGGGATGCCTAAAATTGGATTCATTACGATTGGTGCTCCAAAAATAATCGGTTCATTGATGTTAAATAAGCCTGGTAAGAATGATAATCTTCCTAAACTCTTTATATACTCAGACTTTGAAAACAAGAAAAGTGTCACTAACGCTAAAGTTGTTCCGGCTCCGCCAATCCAAACAAACCATTGCAAAAATTGTTCTGTAAAAATATTGGGCAAATCATGTGCCCCTGTTCCAGCTGTAAAAGCATCCATATTTTCAGCAATTGACATATCCCAGAATGGACGAATAACTGGACCCATAATTGCAGGACCGTGAATACCTAATACCCAAAAGAATGTAATCAAAAATACTGTTAAGAGACCACCAAATAAACTATTGCCTGCTAAAATATCTTTAAATGGGAGTAAAAGTGTACTTAAAAAACTACTGATATCAAAATTAAGTAAGTACCTTACTACCCAAAAGAACAGGATGATAACGGCTGTTGGAAGCAACGCAATAAACGAATTTGATACTTCAGGCGGTACCCCTTCAGGCATTTTTATTGTAATATTTTTTTCTTTCATAAATCGGTAAATCTCGACAGAAATAATAGATGTTACAATTGCTCCAAATAATGAAGATGAACTTAAAGCAGCAATATTAACAAAGCGGCCTGCATCGACTACTCCTTCGATAGGTTCTATTATTTGAGTCGGCACTACAGTCGAAATCAAAAATCCAAGTACAGCTAATAAACCACTAGATAATGTATCAAGGTCATAACTTTTCGCTAAAGAGGAAGCTATCCCAAAAGTGGCATATAATGACAGAATACCCACTGTGAAACGAAATGGTACATCTAAAATAGCTTTATAAGGTTCAATAATAGCGGCAATAGATTCGATGGGAATATTTAATAAAATCGTAAAAAACGAACCTACAATAGTTAACGGCAATGTAGCAATAATCCCTTTTCTAATAGCTGTCATATGCCGTTGAGAACTAATTTTACCTGCAACTGGTGTTACTTTTTCTTCTAGAAAACTAACAAAATTATCCATCTTTTTCCTCCTGTTTTATGCTTCATCTTCTTTCTATTTCAATATAACATTATAATGTTTAGAAGTAAACGGTTTCGGAATATTTTTATAAATAGTATTTTTTTCTTATTTTTAACAATAGATCAATAAAGAGAAAACAGGAATTGGTTTGTCATAAGTTCTTTTGCTGTTTTCTCTTTACTTGCTGAGATCATACTTCATATTCAATCATGTAAGGATACTTCGAAGTATCATAAATTGCATAAGAAATTTCAATAATTTCATTCATTTGACTGTAAGACCTTCTGATCCGTTTTAATAAATGGTTATGCTCAGTTTCCAGTAATTTTTTTATTGGTTCTTCAACTTCTGTTACTTCAAAACTATCTTTAAACCGGTCAACCGTTTTTCCATACCCAGCTAACCACTTATAGAGCGATACTTTTTCCATTTGTGTCAATACTTGTTTATCTCCCAATACAGGCAAATAATGTTCAAAATAAATATAGGGTGCTCCATTTAACCGATACAGTCGGATCAACTTAAAGGCTTGCTTTCCAAATAAACGCTTAAGTTCTTTTTCATCATTAGTAAAGCTTACTTTTTCAATGGCTAAAATTTCTTTAGTCAATTGGTATCCATCTTTTTCAACCATACGCGAAAAAGATTCCGCCTTTGACAATTTATTAAATAAACGATTACTCAAAACAGTGGTCCCTTTGCCGCTTTTTTTCTCTAAGTAACCTTCATTTGCTAAAATCTCAATGGCTTTTCGGACTGTGATCTTACTCACTTTAAATTTTTCTTCCAATTCAATTTCAGTCGGAATCTGTGTTCCGATTGGATAGGTTTCATCCAGTATATCATTTTTTATACTATTGGCGACTTCAATATATAATAAGTTTTTAGCTTTCATACTATCTCCATTCTGCAAAAGTAAATTCAAATTCGCAGCTCAATGCCTCTCACTGATTGTTTGTATCAAGAAGGCATTAAACATATTCTCTTTAACAGATTATACCTTTTTTCTTCCTTACTGGCCAATGGAGTAGTGTTAATTTTTCTAATAGAATAGTTTATTTGTCTAAAAATTATTGCTTTTATTAAAAATACTCTTAAGATCGGCTAGGATCTTAAGAGTACTTCAATTTTTACTAAAACAATAAATTAGCTTGCTGTAGTTGCTTTTTCAATTTCTTTGATTTTTTCAGCAAATTGCGGTAAATACGTTTTATGAGCCACAAGTAATTCATTCATCACTTGTTTAGCAACAAATCCGCTGGTAATCAAAGGATTCATCGTAAATGCTTGAAGCAATGTACCATAGTCTCCAGTAACTGCAGCTTCAACTGTTAATAGTTCCATTGATTTCATTAATTGCAATAATCCTCTTTCAGCAGGCGCAAAGCTACCGAATTGGAAAGGTACTGGTCCTTTACCAGTGATCATACTGGTCACCTCAACCACACAGTCGACGGGCAAATCTGTGACTGTTCCATTGTTTTTCGTGCTGACTGTCATGATCATACGTTTGTCATTGTAAATGGAATTGATGATATTGCACGCTGCATCACTATATCTTGCGCCGCCTCGTTCTGCTAATTGCTGCGGTTTGTGATCCAGATTTTCGTCTTTGTACAATTCGAACAATTCTTTTTCGATTCCTTTAACTTTTTCGGCACGTGTACCTGAATTTTTGAAGTCTTCTAGTTCTTCTTTCAGCGCTTCATCTGTTAAGTAATAGTATCTGTGATAAGGACAAGGGACCATATGCAAGTTTTGCACTTGTTCAAAAATCAAATCATTTTCTTGAATATTAGCTACAATACTTTTAGAATCTGAAGCATCGCCATACATGATTTCCAACAATTCATCTGTTAAGGAATTGCCTTTATTGTCTACAACTGTATGCCAATGTAAATGATTAATGCCAGCAAACTGGAAGAACAAGTCTTCAGGATCCCGTTCTAATAAAGCAGCTTCTTCAACGATCGCATTCACTGGAATATTGCATAATCCGACTACTTTATCCCAGTTTCCGTACCGCATAACCGCTTCTGTTACCATACCAGCCGGATTTGTAAAATCAATCAGCCAAGCATCCGGACAAAGTTCTTTCATATCCTCTACGATATCTAAAATCACTGGAACAGTTCTTAATGCTTTGAAGATCCCGCCAGCTCCATTTGTTTCTTGACCGATCATACCATGACTTAATGGAATACGTTCATCTAAAATTCTAGCATCTAATTGGCCTACTCTTAATTGTGTCGTCACGAAGTCCGCGTCTTTCAAGGCTTCTCTGCGGTCTAATGTCAGATAAACTTCACAATCGATATTTGCCGCTTTAATCATTCTCTTAGCCATTTCTCCAACAATCGATTGTTTTTCTTTTCCAAGCTCCACGTCGACCAACCATAATTCTTTTAATGGCAATTCAGCATAACGGTTAATAAAACCTTCCACTAATTCCGGCGTATAACTTGAACCTCCGCCGATCGTTACAATTTTCAATCCTTTTTTCATAAACGTTGCCTCCTGATGTAATCGTTATCTTTTCTTTATACCACCAGTATAGTCTTTTTTATGAATGTTTGTGCTTTTCATGAGAATATGGGCAACTGTTATTCAAATAGAAAATTGTCACAACAGAGAAACGTTTTGTCACAAGCAGTGTTCCGTTGCCGCAACTCTTACAAGCTCTCTAAACAGCGCCGCGTAGATTGTTTCGTTATACTGAATGTGCTACTATATGGTTATTGCTAAGGAGGCGAAAAAGAAAAATGTTGTTTCTTGATACAACCCCTGATTTAACTGATTTTGATATGGCTATTTACAAATACATCTCCAATCATTTAGACCAAGTAGCTTATATGCGAATCCGTGATTTAGCTGCTGAAACACATACGAGTACCACCAGTATTTTACGTTTCTGTAAAAAATTTGGTTGTTCTGGTTTTTCTGAATTTAGAATCAAACTGCAAATGTATTCAAAGGAACAAAAACAGCAAAAAATACAGTCTATTGATGAAACTGCTTATATCGATTTCTTAAATCGGACTACACAACCTTTTTATAAAGAAAAAATTCGAGAAGCTGTTTCTTTGTTGCAAGATAAAGAGTTGATTTTATTCCTTGGCGAAGGTTCGTCTAATATCATTGCTGAATATGGGGCTTTATATTTTTCGTCTATTTTCAATATGGCATTAAGAATTGAAGACCCTTCTAACCACCCAATTGACTATTTATCAAAAAAACTATCTGATCAAGTCTGTATCATTGCATTGTCTGTTTCAGGAGAAACAAAAAATATCGTTAATTATTTGAATCACTTAAGCTTCAGCAGTAGTACCATTATTTCAATCACTAACAGTTCGAAATCAACCATTGCTCGGCTTTCCGATGTCAATATTCCTTATTATATTACTCCAGAGTCTATTAAAGATGCAGATATTACATCACAACTTCCAGCTCTTTACACAATCGAAACACTTGCAAAAGAAGTAAGAGCTACTAATTAACTTTTTCATTATTCATAAAAAAACTAGAGCTGATTTAGAAAAAGGATTATTACCTTCTAAATCAGCTCTAAATTTATTTTTAATTTTAATTATTTTGTTCTGCTAATTGCATCTTATTCACAGGTTCATCAATTTTTAAGAACGGTAAGTAGATAAATACGGAAACCACAATAATGACTATTTGAAGCGCGGCTGCCCGCCAGTCGCCCCCTGTAGCTAAGAATNNATCCTGAAATAATAGGTGGCGTTGTCCAGGGTATCTGAACCACAACGTGATTGATCATTCCAATGGATGTCGCAAAATAAGCAACAGTTAATGAAAATATAGGTGCCAGGACAAATGGAATAATCAACATTGGATTAAAACAAATCGGTAATCCAAAAATAATGGGTTCACTAATATTAAATAATGCCGGTGCCAAAGACAATTTAGATACATCTTTATAATCTTTACGTTTACTGAATACAAAAATGGCAATCAATAAGGCTACTGTATTTCCTGATCCACCCATAACGGCAAAGGTATCTTTGAAAGCCATATTGATGATATGAGGGATTTCTTCGTGATTGGCATAGGCTAGCATGTTGTCTTGCATATTTTGCAATAAGAAGGGATCCAGCAAAGCTCCCGAAATGACCGCTTGGTGAATACCAAAACCAAAGAACAAATTAGCTACACTTGTCAATAATAGAAAACCGGGAAGACTGGTTGTAACATAACTTAAAGGTTTAGTGATAATAGTTGTGATCAGTGTATTAAAATCAATATCAAACAATTGATTTAGTGCAAAAGAAGCAACAGCAAAGATCAATACATTGATCATAATGGGAATCAGTACATTGAATGATTTAATAACAGCTGGAGGAATATTTCCGCTAATATTTATTTTCAATTTTTCATTTGATGACAACTTGATAAATAAATCAGTTGCCAGCAAACCAACTATTATTCCGACAAACATACCAGAGGCACTAGTATAATTGACAGGAATAACTCCTGGCACCAATACTTCTTCTTTAAACCCTTCTGGTACAAATGTAGTGCTTAAAGGTGTTACCACGATCATGGTAGATAATGACACTAAAATTGGGGCTATAACGTTATTGTACCCGCGGTTTACAGAAAGGTGGTAAGCAATGGCAACAGCAATCAATAAGGCCATTACATTTAGTGTGCCATTTGATATAGATGTTCCGATTGACTGCCAAGTTGTAAGGGTCTCGGGAGCAATGATTTTACCCATAAATCCAGTTGGTTCTAAAATAACATAATTAATTAATGTCATAAAGCCTGCTAAAATAATGAACGGCATGATAGATGCAAAAGCATCTCTTAACGTGCGCAAATGGATTTGATTTCCCATTTTTTGTGCTACATAAGAAAAACGATCAGCAATGGTCATTTTTTCTGATGAATCTGACATATTATTTCCTCCTAAACTAGTCTATGTGTATCATATTCAAAACCATTGTTGTGACTCATTTCTTTATAAAACTCTCCGCTTTTTTTAATTGTGCGCTTTTGGTTTTCTAGATTTAATGAAACCAAACCGTATCTATTTTTATACGCATTGATCCATGACCAGCAATCTATAAAGGTCCATAAATGATAGCCTTTAATATTACAGCCCTCAGAAATAGCTTTATGCACATAAGCTAAATGATCTTTAATGTAATTGATCCGGTAATCGTCAATGACTTGACCTTTCTCATCCATAAATCTTTCTTCATCGGCTACTCCCATTCCGTTTTCTGAAATAAAAGCTTCAATGTTGTCATAATTATCGCGGATATCGACACATAAATCATAAATTCCTTTTTCGTAAATTTCCCAGCCTCGATAAATATTCATTCGTTTGCCCGGCATATCATAACTTTCATAAAACCATTCCGGTAAGAAGGGCCCTTCAGGATTGATTGCAGTTAGTCTTGCATTTACTCGACGAGGTTCATAATAATTTAGTCCTAAAATTTGAGCAGTATTTTGTTGAATCACTGTTAGATCAGCAGCTTCATAAACAGGCATTTGATCGTATTCTTTCAACAACTCCACTAATTTTTCTGGGAAAGTCCCCTTAACCATTGGATCTAAGAAGCTACGTGTATATAAAGCGTCTACAATTTCTGCCGCCTTTATATCTGCAGGCTGTTGGCTTCTTGGATAAGTAGGACTTAGATTTAGAATAACGCCTATTTTTGAGTTCAATTGTAGTTTTTTAAAGGATTGAATCGCTAATGCATGGGCTAAAATCGTATAAAAAGCAGCTTGTGCACCACGTTTAAAATCTACTAATGCTGGATAATGGNNCTAAAATTGGACCAAGCGGTTCATTAAATGTAAACCAATGATAAACTAAATCCCCAAGTTCTTTAAAACAAGTTGTTGCGTAATTTACATAAGCATCAACCACCTCTCTAGATTCCCAGCCGCCTCTTTCCTGCAACGCAAATGGCATATCAAAATGATACAAATTAACAAACGGTCTGATTCCGTTTTCATTCATTTCTGTTAATAAATTACGATAGAACTCAATAGCTTTAGGGTTAACTTTTCCGGTACCCCCTTCAGGAAACATCCTCGCCCAAGAAATAGATAATCTAAATGAATTGTGACCAGTTTCTTTCATCAACTGAATATCTTCTTTGTAGTGATTTATATGATTTGTCGTAACGCTTGAATCTATTCTGTTATAAAAACGATTGGGTTCTTCCTTAAACCAGTGTTCCCAAACCGTTTCTGCTTTCCCTGTAGTTCCTCGACCTTCAGCTTGTTCTGCCGACCAAGCTGAACCCCACCAAAAATCTTTTGGGAACGATATCATCTCTTTCATTGCATGATTCTCCTTTCTTTATAATAGTATAATAATCCACATTCATCAAAAAGTAAATACTTTTATTAAAAGATATACACTTTTTATTTTTGTTGTATTACTTATAGAATAAAGGTAAAGTTTATGTTATACTTTTACTGGCTTCTTTAATCCATTTTATAATATGAGGAGAGAAATTAATGAGCACCCTTCCTAAATATATGACGATCTATACAGATCTTAAACAAAAAATAAACACGGACTTTTATAAAATCAATGAAAAAATTCCTACTGGCGATGATCTGGCTATTGAGTACGACTGTAGTAAATTGACTGTCAAAAAAGCCATCGATCTACTTGTAAAGGAAGGCATGGTTATTCGCAGACGCGGTTCTGGTACATTTATNNCATTTATCAAAGGAAAATCTACTAATGGAGGAGCTATTGCGCTCGGTCCAACATCAGGCTTGATTAGTACCGTTGGAAAAGAACACATTACCTCTAAAACTTATCAATTTTCGATCGAAAAACCGTCAGATGAAATTGCTGAAAAACTTGAAATAAGAGATAATGGATATGTCTATAAAATTATTCGCGTAAGATACGTGAACCACGCTCCTTATTCAGTTGAACATACCTATATGCCGCTTTCAGTCATCATAGGTTTAGAACCAAAACATTTAGAAAACTCAATTTACAATTATATTCGTGAGGAACTAGGTTTTAAAATGCAACGTGCTCATGTTTGGGTACGTGGGGATAAGGTTACAGTTGAGGATTGCAAACTATTAGATGTCGACAAAGACACTTTTATTATGGAAGTCGAAAAAATCGCTCATCTGGAAGATGGCCGTATTTTTGAATATTCTTTGACCAGACATGATTATCAAAATTTTGTATTTGAAACAGTATTTGTTCAAAATTGATTTTGTAGGCTAGCAAAAAATACAGCTTAAGTCATATGCTTTTTTGTCAATTTAAGACATACTTACTAATAACAGAACGTTAAATGATATAGGAGCTTATCACATGAACTTATTATTTACTTTAAATGAAAATTATCTGCCACCATTTTACACCTTGCTTCATTCGATTTTTCACTCAAATAGTCACGAGGAATCCTTCGAGATTTATTTAATGCATAAAGATATATCGGACTTTCAACTTCTTCAATTAGAAGCATTTATCAATAGAGAAGGCCATTCTCTGCATATTATTGATTGTACGAATCTGTTTGAAGAAGATACGGTAGTCAACCGGTACTATTCCATTGAAATGTATTATCGTTTATTGGCTCCTTTTGTCTTGCCGGACAAGCTAGAACGAATTCTTTACCTAGATCCTGATATCATCAATTTAAACTCATTCGCTAAATTTTATAACCAGAAATTCAAAGATAAACTATTTATTGCAACGACTCATGAATATGCGACAAAGTGGATTCAGCCACTTAATAACCTTCGCTTAGGGACTCTGAAATCAGAAGATTATTTCAACACTGGGATCTTACTGATGAACCTGCCGAAAATCCGCAAACAGGTAACTTCAGAGGATATTTTTAAGGCTATAGAGTTAAACAAAAACCGTTTAGTTTTGCCAGACCAAGATATCTTCAATCATTTGTATTGGGACCACATTGGCGAAGCAGATTGGCGGATTTATAATTTAGACCCGCGTTTTTATTCAAAATTAAAAGTATTTTTCCCTGCTGTTTATAACCAGGAATGGGTAGAAACAAACGTTGTCTTCATCCATTACTGCGGCAAACACAAGCCTTGGTTGGAAAATGAAAAATATCGCTATGATTTAGGTTTCT
>DIDU01000176.1:15109-16888 GCA_002418295.1 Carnobacterium sp. UBA5792
GACTAATTACTTTTTAACTGTAAAAACTACTTAATTTATACACATAAAAAAGCTGACAGTACACTACTGTTCAGCTTTTTTACTTTGACGACTCAGTTCTTTTAAATAATCGAATACTTTTTCTTCGTCTTCTAGTGGATAGCCCAATTGTTCAGCTATATTTTGACTCACTTCTTTAAAAAGAGCACAACTAGTGAATAAGGCTTCCCACATGTGGTCTATTTGTCCGTCTGCATATGTTTTTAGCCATTTCTCCCACAGTTCTTCTGTCGTATAACGTTGCAAATACTTGCCGAATTTACCAATACTGACCGAAAAATTGGTCTCTACTCCAACTTGCCAGCTCATTGCTAGCAGCAGCATTTCTCTGACCGGTCCTTCCATCATCGTTTTAGCATATAGCAGTTCTTTACGACACAATCCTTTTGTGACATTTGTCATACACCACCAAAACTCATTAGCGCAATCGTTCAGCTTTTCTGCTGAAGGCTTCTTGACCAGATAATCTGTGTCTTCAGCAGGCGGCAGCGGATCAATAAGACCCTCTTTATCTAACAAAATTATGCTCAATCGGTCTTGTTTGGCTAGCTCGTTGGCTGTTTCTATCGGTGCAAGTGTTAAATCAATTCGGTTGCCATCTTCAAACAACATTAAATAGGAAAATAGCCCTTGTCTCTCCAGTTCAGGCAGAAAAAGCGTCATTGCATCCGGCATTTGCAACATAATGCGTTTTCCAAAAACATCGACCCATGCATGGTTTCGAGTGAAAGCTTCCACCTCTGACACAAAATAAACAATATCATAATCTTGGTACTGATCTCTGGGCACATGCGGATTGACCCGCGAACCGTTCATCATCACTGCCCGGATCCGCTCGTCTTCTTCGGCTCTTCTCAGAATTAAATGAAGCATTTCTTTCTCAGTCCGCAAATCATTCTCTCCCTTCTATTTTTTCACTTCATAATGTAATTCAACAAATTGGTTGTACTGTTTGGTTTGTTTTAACGACAATTCCAAATGGTAATCATCCGGTTTGAATAGCGGTATCCCTTTTCCAATCACTACTGGAGCAACAGTGATTCGCATTTCATCGATCAGCTTTTCTTTTAGAAAAGAGCGGATCAATTCTCCGCCACCCGCTAACCAAATATTCTTACCATGCTGATTTTTAAGCTTTTTCACAAAGCTTGGGATATCTTCTTGAACGAACACAACAGATGAATCAGGCGTATGCGCTGTTGTCGAAAAAACATAACACTCTTTGCCTTGATAAGGAAACTCAGATCCTCTTCCCATATGTTCTAAAATCCATTCATAGGTTCTTCTGCCCATTAAAACTGTATCAATAGTTTCATAAAACTCAGTGTAGCCATTGTCGCCTTCTCCTTCGACTTTAAACAGCCATTCCAGTGTATCTTCTTCTGTTGCGATATAACCGTCTAAACTCATTGAAATAAACAAGACTACTTTACGTTGATCCTCCATAATGGTTAGCTCCTCCTGTCTTTTCATTTAGTCTACTACTCTTGTTAGATTCAACGTTTAGTCGAATTTAGTTTGCTTTAAATACCATTTCAAATTCTTCGCAGACAACCGGAATCGTTTCGTTAAACTCCAATCCTTTTGCTTGGTATTCTTTTGAAAAGAAGTCCTGATGCACTTCTTTCCAATAAGTCAGAGAACGGTCGCCTTCTCCTTCTTTGAAAGCCTGTTCTTTCGTCACTTCATTATAAGGTACAACATACACATTAGTTGTCTGAGTAATGCAAACAGCTTGTC
>DIDU01000176.1:16957-28588 GCA_002418295.1 Carnobacterium sp. UBA5792
AACTCATCCGCCGCTGCTCCATAACTCCACGCTTGGTAATCTGCTGATTGGTGTTCTGGGTATTGTTCACTAAATACATTCCATAATTGTTTCGCATCCATTGTAGGCTTCTCTTCTTTCTTAATTTAAATGACTTGCTGCATTCCTCTATTCTACTTATCATAATGGATTGAAAGGCGTTACACAATTGATTTTCTAATAAATAAGCGGTACTAACATATGTTTTGCTTAACCTAAATAAATGAGTTACAGTAAAACAAAGAAAAAGTTTTTAACTCACTGACCAGTAACACTTAACTTAAAGGAGGATTATCTATGTATCAAGACTTATCAGAAAAAGTTGCAGTGGTTACAGGAGGTTCTAAAGGTATCGGAAATGCCATTGCCAGACGTCTAGCAGCAGAAAATATGGCTGTGGTCATCAACTATCATAGCGATAAAGAAGGAGCTGAAGAAACCGTTGCAGAGTTAGAAAAAGCAGGTGGAAAAGCTGTGGCGGTTCACGCTGATGTAGGAACTGAAGAAGGGACACAAGCTCTATTGGATGCAGCTGTTTCCAACTTTGGCGACTTAGATCTTTGGGTAAACAATGCTGGAATGGAGAATCAAGTCTCCACACATGAATTAAGTTTGGAAGACTGGAATAAAGTCATTAATGTAAACTTGACCGGTGTCTTCCTTGGTTCTAAAGCAGCTATCAATTACTTTTTAAAAGCAGGAAAAAAAGGGAACATTATCAATTTGTCATCCGTCCATGAAGTCATTCCTTGGCCAACTTTTGCACACTATACTGCTAGCAAAGGCGGCGTAAAAATGTTCACTAAAACCATTGCCATGGAATACGCACACAAAGGTATTCGGGTGAATGCTATTGCTCCAGGAGCCATCAAAACCCCTATTAATGCTGAAAAATTTAACAACCCAAAAGAAAAAGAGACTACTTTAAACATGATCCCAATAAATTCTCTCGGTGAACCGGAAGATGTAGCAGCAGCTGCTGCATGGCTAGCTTCTACTGAATCTAAATACGTTACAGGAACGAGCTTATTTGTTGACGGCGGCATGTCACTGTATCCATCATTTGAAGAAGGAAAAGGCTAAATTAATAAAAAAATCCAGTTGCTAAGGACATAAGTCCTAGCAACTGGATTTTTTGCTTATAATTTGAAATGACTGACCATTTGACTCAAGTTTTCAGCCAATGTTGCTAAGTGTTCTGAATTACCAGACACTTCTTCCATCGAACTGCTGATTTGTTGAGAAGCTGCTGATGTTTCTTCCACTCCGGCTGCTGACTCTTGAGAAACAGCAGCAATTTCTTCAATCGAGCCGTTCATAATTTCGCTGTTAGCTGCAATACTTTCCAAGTTGCTGGAAATGCTTTGAATGTCACTGACCATACTGGTAACGGATTGGCTGATTTTATTGAACGTTTGCCCTGTTGTATTGATTTGAGCGGTACCTTCTTCAACTTCAGCATAACCGTTTTGCAAGGAGTCGCTGACTTTCTTTGATTCAGCTTGGATCGTTGTGACAAACCCTGTGATATCAGCAATGGAAACAGCGACTTGTTCAGCCNNTCTCGCTGCTTCAATCGCTGCGTTTAAAGCCAATAAATTAGTTTGATCTGCTACAGTTTGAATAATAGAAACCAAATCAGAGATTTCTTTGGTTTGGTTATCTAGAATCGCCATTTTTTCTACAGCATCTTGCACAATACTATCGATTTTTTGCATCTGCTGATTAGATGACTTCATTAATCGGCTGCCTTCAGTTGTCATTTCCAATACTCTTTGGGAAGTTTTAGAGATTTGTTCACCGCTCTTGTTGGTGTCGCGAACTTTTTTAGTAAAGTTTCCCATTACAATAGATAAACTGCTGGCTGTGTTGGCTTGTGTTTCTGTACCAGTTGCTAGCTCTTGCATAGTAGTAGCTACTTGCTCTGAGCCGGATTTCACTTCAAAAGCTGCTTGATTCAACTCCTCACTATGAGCTGACAACGTTTCTGAGTCATCTGATATTTTGTGCATGGTGCCTTTTAATACATCTTGCATCATATTCATAGCTGCTGCTAATTGTCCAGTTTCATCTTCTGTCACCACATTCAGCGGTTCAACACTCAAGTCGCCGCCTGCGATGGTTTGCATGTGTCTCATAACCAAGTTGATTGGCTTTGTGATGCTTCTAGATGTAATATAAGCGCTAATAACAGATAATACAGCTACCAAAATAGTGACAACAATTCCCAATTTTTGGATAATTTTTCCTTTTCTCATGATATCATCACTAAATTCTTGAATGCGTACTTCTCTCTTCGCCGCTAAGTCAGAAAAACCTTTTTCCAGCTCATTTTCCACTGCTTGTGCTTGCGTATTCATAATAGTCTTGGCCTCTTCAGCATCGCCATTATTATATGCTTCTAATGCTTGATCCGTTAAACGGCCCCAAGCAATTTTCTTATCGATTAGTGTTTTCAATTCTGCTGAATTACTTAATGCTAAAGCTTGATTTTCTAGTTCAATGCTTTTTTTTGTTTCTGTATTGAATTGTATAAGATAAGCTTCATCATCATAAGCCAGATATCCTCGCATTAAGCTGGTCCGTTTGTTCATATCGGTCAATAACTTTTCATCACTGATCAATAATTTCATTTCTTTTTCCATAATGGTTTTCATTGAACGATTGATGTCATTCAAACACAATATGTTAAATAAGCTTGACAGCATCAGCAGCAGAACGATGACACCAAAGCCTGATAATATTCTAGTACGTAAGTTTTTGATTTTGCTTTGTTTTACTTTCTTTTTTTTCATTTTTTCAATCCTCTTCTTATCAATTTAGTTCTTTCTATTTATCTATATCGGCAGATTGAAAGGAAACTTTATAGTAAGAACCATTATTTTAATTTTCCAGCTAGTAAAATAAACAATTGCAAGGTTGTCTTGCTGAAAAAATACTCTCTTCAAAAAAAATAAGCCAAGACTTTTGTCTAGACTCATTTTAGATAGAATAATTGGGCTTAAATTAGTATGTAATCTCCGGAAGCGTAATCGTATTGAAGACTGCCATTATTCTTACTTTCGTCGCCTACTAGTTGGCCATCTTTAATTTCCAGCACGCGGTTGCGTACTTTATTAACGATCGAGCGGTTATGAGTGACCATAATAATAGTAGTCCCCTGTAAATTGATACGGTAAAATAACCGCATGATTTCTAGAGCAGTCTTGGGATCAAGATTACCGGTCGGCTCATCAGCAATCAGCATTTTGGGACGGTTGACGATTGCTCGGGCAATCCCGACTCTTTGCTGCTCGCCGCCTGATAATTCAGTTGGTTTTAGATTCGCTTTTGCTTCAAGCTCTACCTGAGTCAAAGCTTCCATTACACGCGGCTCGATTTCTTCGGGATTAGTCCCAATCACTTCCAAAGCATAAGCTATGTTTTCAAAAACTGTCCGGTCATTTAATAATTTATAATCTTGAAAAACGACTCCGATTTCACGCCTTAATTTGGGAACATCGCTGCTTTTCAGTTTAGCTAAATTATAGCCGCACACTTCCATTTGGCCATGGGTCATTTTTTCTTCCCGAATAATCAGCTTTGCACGTGTCGATTTTCCTGAACCGCTTGCGCCCACTAAATAAACAAACTCTCCATCCTTAATAGTGACCGATATATCTCGAAGTGCTTTTACTCCTTTTGGATACGTTTTTGCTACGTTTTTCATTTTAATCATGTCTCATCACCGTCTTACCCCTTGAACTCTTTCCTGACCCGCTCTACTCGTGTCAAACCAGAACCGTTAATGCATTTGCCGAAATCCCAATGACCAGAAGTTTATTATAACCTATTGTTTGAATTGATTGATTGTGGACATCATTTCATTGGTACCTTGTGCTACTTTGGTATTAAGCGAATACGCTCGTTGCGCAACCATCATATCGGTGATCGCACTTGCTAAATCAACGTTAGAAGTTTCTAAAAAGTGCTGTTGAATCATACCGGTTCCTTCTATAAATTCCCCGTCATATGTAAATTTATTTTCTCCTGCCGGCATCAGTGCATCTGAAATTGCTGGCGTGTATAACGGAATACGTCCGACCAAATGAGTTCCATTTTCTGTTTGGATTCTTACTTCTCCATTCTGAGCAATACTCACGTCTCCATCAGGCCATTGTTCAGTTGGAATAATAGCTTCAATCGACAAGCGATCTCCATGGCTGTTGGTAATTGATTTATCACCATTTACTTGAAAAGCTCCATCACGCGTTAAATAAAATTGATTGTTCTTATCGGTCACTCCAAAAAAACCGTCACCAGCAATAGCTAAATGGTAGTCATTTTCATCAGAAACAAATGCACCTTGCTTCATATTGGTTGTAGTGACTCCACTTTTTGTACCATTATTGATTCCTGAATTCTGCGCTCGATCGGATAAAGGAACGGAGTCGCCATTTATATCATTGATCAGTAGTTCGCTAAAGCTGACATTTTTAGACTTGTAACCCGTTGTATTGGTATTCGCAATATCATTAGATAAAGCATCCATTGCATTTTGTACTGCATTCATTCCGCTTTTACTGATACTTAAAGGTATACTCATTTTTCGTTGTTCCTCCTAAACTTTTCCAATTTCATTAGCGGCTTTCCTGAGTGTTTCATCTGCCGTATTCAATGCTTTCTCATTCGCTTCAAATTCTCTGGCTACTAGCATGAGNNTTTCATCTGCTGTTTTTACATTCGACGTTTCGATCATATTTTGAAAAACAACCGTTGCGCCTGTACTCTCTGTGCCACCTTGTCCTGTATACAATGCAGCTCCGATACTCGTTAAAGTCGCTGGATTTTCAAAATCTGTCAGCATCAGCTGCAAGCCGGTTCCATTAATATTACCGCTGCTGTCTACTGAAAAATCATTGCCGCCAGCTGGAATAAAAGCTGGTTGCCCGTTCGCATCCACTCCTAGTACTCGATACCCTTCTTGAGTTACCAGTTCGCCATCAGCATTAGCCGTAAAATTTCCGTTCCGTGTATAATAGGTTTGCCCATCGTCCCCTGCTATGGTAAAAAAACTATTTCCTTGTAAAGCCAGATCAGTAATTGAAGCTGTTTCTTTGAGACCACCTTGTTCAAAACTTGTATACATTTCATCGATCTGGTTACCGAAAGTAAAAGAGCCTACTTCCTGCTTTTGATCCAATAGAGGCCCGCCTAAATGATTAGCCATCACCTTTGATTGAAGGGTACTCTGAATGATTTCTTGAGCTTTATAGCCGGCAGTGTTAATATAAGCTACATTCGCGCTGATGTTTTCTTGCTTTTTTTGCAAGATATCAAAGTTTCGGCTGAGCGTTTCCATACTTCTAATCATCGTATTCTCTCCTCATTGATTCTTTTAGTTTTAGTATTATTTTCCCATGAATTTGTGAAACTCGCGGAACAGAAATATCAAAAATATAAGCAATTTCTTTTAAAGATAACTCATCTACATAGTATAAATTCAAAATCGTCTGTTCTCTTTTATCTAACAGGTTGATATTTTTAGTTAACAACTGTTGTCGTTCTTTTTCTACTAAAGTATCTTCAGAATCAATTGATCGACTATCTTCTAAAAAATCCATTAATTCAATGTCATTGCCTTCTTCGCTATACATCACTTTTTCCAATGAAACTGAAGCTAGCTGATGGACAGTTTCGTGGATCTTCGCTAATTGTTTGTCATTGATTTTTAGTTCCTGGCAAATTTCTTTTTCTGTCGGTGTCTGCTTAAACGTTTCTTCCAGTTTCTCTTTTGCGCGATAGTACTCGTTTAATTGGCCCAATTTTGTTCTGGAAACCGGTGCTGTTTTTCTGACTTCATCAATGATTGTTCCTTTGATTCGAATATAAGCATAGCCTTCAAACGGAACCTTTTTGGTTTTATCGTATTTTTCCAGAGCATCCATCAAACCAATCACACCGATATTATAAAGGTCATCCCGTTCATAATCGCTACGCTTGATATTCAGCCCGTTGACAACTTTTTCTACCAAAGGCAAGTATTTTATGACTTCCTGTTCCCTATCATTTTCGTAATACATCTACTATCCCTCCTTTAAGAGAAGCGGAACAAGCCGCTAAATACCTTTGATATGAAAAGTCATTATTTCATTCCCTATTTACCCTTCTATCATTCCCACAGTTTCGATTGCCACATCGTTAGGTACTTCATTTAATGATAAGACAGCCAGATCAGGAAAATTATAAGCAATCAAATTTTTCATGGCTGGTCTGATTTTTGGAGAAGCTAATATTACATGCGGAATACCTCTTGCTTGCAATTGATTATGGATAGACGTAATACTATCAAATAGTTGTGTCACCACATCAGGCTGCAAAACTGGAATCGAACCGGCAGAAGACTTTTGAATGCTGCGGCTGATCAATTCTTCTGTATCCGGCAGTATCGTAATAACTTGTAAAACACCTGTTTCATCTAAATGTTGTTTGACAACTGTTCGGTTAAGAGCTTGACGTACATACTCCGTTAACATTTCAGTGTCTTTAGTCGTATTGCCATAGTCAGCCAATGTTTCTAATATCGTCACTAAATCATTGATGGGGATGTTTTCTTTTAACAAGTTTTGTAAAACTTTTTGAACTTCCCCTAAACGTAAAATATCTGGAATTAGTTCATCAATGACCACACCATATTTATCTTTTATGCCTTCCAGCAGTTGTTTGACTTCTTGTCTACCCAGTAATTCATAACTTGATTTGTAAATGGTTTCTTTCAAATGCGTCACCAGTACTGTCAATGGATCCACCACTGTATACCCNNCGGTTCTTTTGTAGGAATCCCATCAAAATCAAAATCCGTTTCTCCCGGATCCACGATCATGTATTTGTCTAAATACAATTCTCCGCCTGCTACTGTATTGCCTTTGATTTTAATCAAATATTCATTGGCTTTCAGCTGCAAATTATCCCGAATACGAATCGGGCTTAATAAGATACCTAACTCATGCGCACTTTGCTTCCGAATACTAGAAATATGGTTCATCAAGTTGTTGTCTTGGCTTTCGTCCGCTAAGGGAATCAAACCATAACCAATTTCAATTGAAATCGGATCCACTTGAAAGGAGGCAACCGATTCGTCTTCTGTCTTTTCTTGTTGCGTCCGTTGTGCGGCTTTTGATTTCTGTTCATCCGCTTGGGCAGAAGACTGTTTGCTTTTCTCATTTTCCAGTGTTAAGTAGCCGCTCACACCAGAAGCTAAACCTAACAATAAGAAAGGTACTGTTGGAAATCCAGGTATAACAGCGAACAAAACTAAAATAGCTGCCAGCATCAACATCACTTTTGGAGCATGGAACAATTCTTTGCCCACTGCGCTTCCAAAACCGGTATTGCTTCCTGAACGAGTCACTAAAATTCCGGATGCTACTGAAATCAGTAGTGAAGGGATTTGACTAACCAGTCCATCCCCTATGGTTAATTTACCAAATTGACTAAGGGCTTCCATAATGGCCATATCACTTTGAACTGTATGGATCACGATACCGCCGATCAAGTTGATCACCGTAATAATAATACCGGCTATCGCATCCCCTTTAACAAACTTACTGGCTCCATCCATCGCTCCAAAAAATTGAGTTTCCCGTTCAAGGTCTGACCGTCTTTTTTTAGCTTGGTCTTCATTGATCAAACCTGAATTTAAATCTGCGTCAATCGACATTTGTTTACCAGGCATAGCATCTAATGTAAAACGTGCAGAAACTTCCGAAACACGGCTTGCTCCGTTCGTTACTACCATCATTTGGATGATGACTATAATAATGAAGATGACCGCTCCGACCACTATATTATTGCCAGCTACAAAATTAGCAAATGTATCAATTACCGATCCCGCTTCTCCTACAGTCAAGATCAAACGAGTAGACGAGATATTCAGCGCTAATCTAAACATGGTAGTGATCAATAACAACGTTGGAAAAGTAGAAAACTCCAGTACGCTTTTAGAAAAAAGAGTCAGAAGCAGTATGGTGATCGATAAAGCAATATTGACAACTAACATAAAATCTAATAGCGGGGAAGGCAACGGAATAATAATCATTCCTAAAATAGCTACTACAAAGAAGGCAATTAACACATCCAATGATTTTGTTAGTTTTTCAAATTTACCCATAAAAACAGTTAACATCTCTTCGACTCCTCATTCCTTAAAACAACCTTAAATTTTGTGTTTATTCATTTCTTCCATTTGGTAAACCAATGCCAATATCTCAGCAATCGCTTGATACATATCAACTGGAATCGGCTGTCCTACTTCAATTGATTGGTACATTGCCCGAGCGACCGGTTTATTCTCAATAATCGGAACATTTGATTCTTTCGCCCGTTCTCTGATTTTTGCTGCTTGGTAATCTGCTCCCTTGGCAACAATCATCGGAACTTCATCTTTTTCTTTATCGTAACGAATCGCAATCGCTAAATGTGTGGGATTGGTAATAACGGCTGTGGCTGCTTCCACATCTGCCAACATCCCACTTGTCATTTGTCGGTGGAATTGCTTGCGCTTGCCTTTCATCTGCGGGTCGCCTTCGCTTTCCTTGTACTCATCTTTTAAATCTTGCTTAGACATCCTTAAGTTTTTCCGGTGATCGTATACCTGATAAAGGTAATCTGCTATCCCTAAGACCAGCAACAGAATACCTAATTGTATGCCTAAATCTTTGATCAGCTCCATCAGTAAAAAAAATAATTTTTGTGTGCCGACATTTCCAGCATTAACTAATAACAGAACGGATTTTTTTACCGTTGAATAAGCCATACCGAATACCAAACCCAGCTTGATCAAATTCTTCAATAATGTGAATAAGGTCTTTTTACTGAACATGTTTTTAAACCCACTGATGGGATTTATTTTTTTAAAACTCATTTTTAATGGTTCTGTCGAAAATAAAAAACCTGTTTGCAACATACTAGCTAGAAAAGAAGCTATGAATCCAATAGCTAGAAAAGGTCCAGCCAGCACTAAAATAAAAAGAATCGATTTCATGCCAATATTCGCCAAGTTGTTTTCCAACCCGTTAACCGAGAAGCCGGCCGACAAATAAATTTTCAGATAAAGAAAGGCTTGTTTTAAGATATAGGTACCGAGAAAAGTTGAAGCTGCAAGAAAAACAACAAAGGTAATAGCCGAAGTCAAATCCGGACTTTTAGCTATTTCGCCTTTTTTTCGTGTATCTTTTAGTTTCTTTGGACTGGGTTTTTCGGTTTTGCCATCTTTATCTGCCATCTATTTTCACCTCACGCAGCCGGAAACGACTGGATAAATTCATTGATATACTTGATCATCAGCGGCAATGTACGGCTGATGTTTTTTGTTAGTGTCGGCAACAGCACCAAAGTAAACAAAAATGCAGCCAAAACTTTTAACGGCATCCCCAAAATCAACACATTGATTTGCGGAACCGTGCGGGAAATTAATCCCAATACGACTTCAGTCAGTAAAGCTACGATCATCAACGGTGCAGCTAGGTTCAGAGCCGATTCGAAAACAATCCCAAATAGCTTCACCATACCTTCAACGCCGAATCCTCCTAAATTGGTGCTTTCTATCGGAACGTATTCAAACGTCTTGACCAAAGTTTTAATAACAACATGGTGCAAATCTGTTAGAAAAAAAATACAGATAGACAACCAATAGTAGATTTTCCCGTAATAAGAAACACTGACACCCATTGTAGGGTCGTATACAGCTCCCATAGAAAATCCAACTTGAAAATCCACGAAGTTTCCAGCCATTTCAATTGCTGAAAAAATCAGTTTGGTAATAAATCCAATTGCCAGTCCTAAAAAGACTTCTTTTATCCCCAACAGTACAAGAAACAGTGTGGAAGCTGCTACAGACAAAGTAGGGACAACTGGAAAAGCAGCCAGAGTAATTCCCACTGCTAAACCGACTTNNATCCAGGACTGATCGTAATGAATGTGGCAATACGGATAAAAATCAAAAGAGCCGTTTGTATTTGCAGGCCTAATGCACCATCTATCAAAGCACTGCAATCATTTCAAATATTTTTTGAGTGAAGCCAATTAATGCATTCAACATAAAGTTTCCAAAAACAATCAATGAAACGATTACCGCTAATATTTTTGGAACAAAACTAAGTGTTTGTTCTTGCAGCTGCGTGGTAGCCTGCAAAATACTGATCAAAAGCCCTACAACTAGCGCAATGATCAATGTTGGGCCTGCAACCATGATCATTGTCATAAAAGCTTCTCGGATAACATCTAATACTTTTACTATTGTCATTTTACACCTCTACTGAAATCCTGTGACAAGCGACTCGACGACTAAATACCATCCATCTACCAATACAAACAGCAATAACTTGAAAGGCAGTGAAATCATAACTGGCGACAACATAAACATCCCCATGGACATTAAAATACTGGCCACAACAATATCGATCACTAAAAAAGGAATGAAAATCAAGAAGCCAATACTGAACGCTGTTCGCAGTTCACTGATGGTATAAGCTGGTATTACCACTGTCAGCGGAAGATCTGCCAAATCTTTAGGCTTTTTTGTTTTTGACACGTCTAAAAAGAGTTGAATATCCTCATCACGTGTCTGTTGATACATAAACTTTTTAATGGGAGCCTCTGCTTTTTCAAAAGCTTCCGAGCCAGACAGTTCTTCGCTTAGATAAGGCGTCAACGCATCATCCATAACTTCAGTGTATACCGGCTGCATGATAAAAAGCGTTAGAAACAAAGCAATTCCTGTCAACACTAGATTTGGAGGGTTTTGCTGGGTTCCTAATGAACTCCTGACAAACGACAAAACAACAATAATGCGCGTAAAACTAGTGGTTAAAATTAAAAATGTCGGTGCTAAGCTTAACAGCCCCATTAACACATACAGTTTTATCACGTCTGATGTTTCACCCGACTGATTTTCAAGTGCATGAGTCAATCCATCGACTGTTCCAACAGCAGAAACTTCTTGAGGAAAACTAAAACTCATTAAAAAGAGGATAAAGCAGGCGAACAATATGATCTTTTTCTTCAACTTATTTCCTCTTTTCATACAGACTTTGGTAACGGGACTGAAGTTGCTTAAAGAAGGACACTGACTTTCCTTCTGAAAAAACCGGTTTTTTTTGCATGTTTTCTGATGTTTCCGTTGTTTCTTGTGTTTTAATGACCGTTTCTTTTTCAGATTCAGTTAATTCTCTAAGAATTTCATTACGGGTATCCGTAAAACTCATCACATAATACGTGCCGGCTATTTCCACAATACAAATAGAGGAACTTTTATTGACAACCGTTCTTTCGATGATTCGNNGTAAGCTGTAATTAGCTGCAAAAATAATTACACCCAATGCCAGAATACTTTTTATCACATAACCTAGCCCGATACCTAATCCCATGTTCAACTTCCTTTCACTTTCCTTACTGCATCACAATATTGGTGATAAAAACATCGCTCACCATCGGTATACCCAATCGTTCATTGATTTGGCTGATTAATTCTTTTTTCAATACCAATGAATTTTCTTCTTCTTGAAAAACAGAATCAGCTGTTTTTGTACGCAACACATTGATTACTGCGTCTCTTATTTGCGGTATATTTGCATA
>DIDU01000179.1:0-1938 GCA_002418295.1 Carnobacterium sp. UBA5792
TAATCGTACCGCCTTGATTGGTTAGCACTTGCTCGATATTTTCCAGCGATGTGATCATCGCTTTGCCTTCAGGATGGTTTTCAACAAAAGCAATCGCTGCTTGAACTTTTGGCAGCATACTTCCTGGTGCAAATTGGTTTTCTTCAATATAATGTTTCATTTCCGCCACAGTTACTTGTTCCAATTTCTTTTGATCCGGTTGATTGTAGTTTACATACACGTTGTCGACACCGGTCAGAATAATCAATAGATCCGCTTTAACCAATTCGGCTAATTTTTGTGATGCAAAATCTTTATCAATCACAGCTTCAACACCGGTCAACTGACCATCTTTTTCAATTACAGGTATCCCCCCGCCTCCAACAGAAATGGTAACTACACCATTTTCAACTAGTTGATTAACAGCTTGGTATTCTTTAATACTGACAGGTTTTGGTGAAGGAACGACTTTTCTCCAACCGCGGCCTGCATCCTCTTTAAACACAGCACCGGTAGTCGCCATCTCTTGCCGGGCATCCGCCTCATCCAAAAAGGGACCAATTGGTTTGGTTGGGTTTTTAAAAGCCGGATCAGCTTCATCGACCACTACTTGGGTTACAATAGCAACTACTGATTTGGTTAAGTTCCTTTTTTCCAACGCATTCCCCAGAGCATTTTGCATCCAAAAGCCGATGCTTCCTTGAGTCATAGCCACGCAAGAATCCAACGGCAGGGCTGGATTTTTTTCGCTATCCGCAGCAGCTTGCTGCAATAATAAGTTACCGACTTGCGGTCCGTTACCATGCGAAATAATCAAGTCATCGCCATTTTCAATAAACTTCACTAAATAATCAGCTGTCTGAGCCAACGCTGCTTGTTGAGCTCCAGCACTTGCATCGTCTGATAATATCGCATTACCACCTAATGCCACTACAATTTTTTGTTTTGTCATAGTTATCCTGTCTCCTTTTTTACATATTTCCGATATCAATTGTACCATTAAAAATTTGGAATAATGCAATTAAAAACAAAGCTACGATGACTGCTGCAGCAATCATTTCGTTCTTCGTGAAAATTTTCCGCTTGTTTTCTTTTTGAGCCCAAGCGAAAATGAGAATGCCGGGTGCATAAAGAAGCATCGTGATCAATAAGTAGTCAATACCACCTGCATAAATCAACCAGATAGAAAAGATACTTCCAAAAATACCAATCAAGACATTTCGTGTCCGATTCGGCGTTGTTTTGCTTTCTTGCAGCGATAACTTCAATTGATAGAAAGCTGTAAAAGCATACGGAATCAAGATAGCAGATGAAGCCAGTGAGAAAGCAAAGTTATAAGCCCGCTCACTAATCAAAAACGTGAATAAAAACAACTGAACGATAACATTGGTGAAGATAAGCGAATTAACAGGTGCGTCGTTTTTATTTTTCTTTGTAAAGAATTTGGGAAAAGAGCCTTCTCTGGCTGCTTGATAAGGTAACTCAGCAGTCAGCATCGTCCAAGCCAGCCAAGCGCCGGCTACAGAAATAATGACACCCATATTAATTAAAATGGCGCCCCAATGACCAACCACACTTTCTAGAAGAGAAGCCATAGCTGGTTGTTTTAAATCAGCTAGTTCCGGCCGTGACAGCACACCCATAGATAAGATAGTTGTTAGTAAATAAATACTGATGACGGTCATCAGCCCTAAAATAGTCGCTTTTCCAACATCTGATTTTTTTGCAGCTCGGCCTGAAAAGACTACCGCCCCTTCAATACCGATAAATACCCAAACAGTTACTAGCATGGTCCCTTTAACTTGGCTCATCACTTCAGCGAAACTGAACCCGCCTTTTTGAGTTCCCCAAAAATCAGCAGTGAAAACATCCAGCTTAAACGCAATGAACATGGTAACAAGGAAAATAACCAGCGGTACTAATTTAGCAAAGGTTACGATCGTGTTGATAAAAGAAGCT
>DIDU01000179.1:2021-2196 GCA_002418295.1 Carnobacterium sp. UBA5792
ATAGCCGATTGAACTGAACATGAGTGTGCCATAAGCTACATTTCCTAAAAACGCTGACAACCAATAACCCCAAGCAGAGTTAAATCCCATATAATCGCCAAATCCTGCCCGAGCATAACTATAGATACCAGCTTCTAAATCCGGGCGTTTCGCAGATAAATTTTGAAAACTAAAC
>DIDU01000179.1:2206-13683 GCA_002418295.1 Carnobacterium sp. UBA5792
TCCAGGAGATGCGGTTAATGCCATATCAGACATTAAGTTAAAAATTCCGCCAACGATGATAGAACCAACAACTAAACTCATTAATGGTATTAATCCTAATTTCTTTTCTTCCATGATAATTACTCCATTCCTACCCGCTTTATTTTTTAAAATAAAGACAGAGCATTAGGACGATCTATTTCCTAATGCTCTGATAACGATAACGCATGGTGTTAAAGCTCAGACCTTCGGAATAAATAGGTTGCCTAGAGTTGCTGCCATAATGGCTTTGATCGAGTGCATTCTATTTTCAGCTTGATCAAATTGACGGGCATAGGAACTGCGGAAAACTTCATCTGTTACTTCCATTTCGCTAATGCCGAATCTTTCTTTAACCATTTCGCCATATTCCGTATTGGTATCATGGAAAGCTGGCAGACAATGCAATAGGATAACGTCTTCTTTTCCAGTTGACTTGATCATATCCATATTGATTTGATAAGGTTTTAGCAAGTTCACCCGTTCTTCAAATTTATCTTCTTCGCCCATGGATACCCAAACGTCTGTATACAATACATCGGCATCTTTCACGCCTTTTTGAACATCATCGGTAATCATCAGNNCGGGAACAAAGACTCAGGAGAAACGATGCGAATGTTCACACCCAAAATTGCTCCTGTTACAAGTAAGCTGTGGGCCATATTGTTACGCCCGTCTCCTGCATAAGCTAGTGTTACTCCTTCCACGTGTCCAAAATTTTCTTTAATAGTCAAGAAATCAGCAATCATTTGAGTTGGATGCCATTCATCTGTTAAACCGTTCCAAATCGGCACACCAGAAAATTCTGCTAGTTTTTCAACGTTGGCTTGTTTAAATCCTCGGAATTCAATCCCATCAAACATACTGCCTAAAACCTTAGCGGTATCTTCAACTGATTCTTTTTTCCCTAGTTGAATATCATCTTTTCCAAGATATTCCGGATGTGCTCCTAAATCGATCGATGCAACAGTGAATGCAGAACGTGTACGTGTAGACGATTTTTCAAACAGCAAAGCAATGTTTCTTCCTTCTAAATACCGATGCGGAATACCGCGTTTCTTTAAATCTTTTAAATGTTCAGAAAAGTCGATCAAATACATTAATTCTTCTTTAGTAAAATCTTTTTCGGCTAATAAGCTGCGCCCTTGAAATTTCGATGTGGTCATAATTGATTTCCTCCAATAAGATTATTTTGATTAGAATGTTGCTTTTTAATTTTATTTAGGTAAATCTTCCCGGATAAGCGGCATACTCATGCAGCGAGGGCCCCCACGTCCGCGAGACAATTCACTTGATTCTATTTCAATCACTTTGATCCCTTGCTCACGCAGCAATGCATTTGAAACATAGTTCCTGTCATAAGTGACAACTACTCCGGGTGCGATCGCTAATGTATTTGAACCATCATTCCATTGCTCACGCGGCGCTGCAATTGCATCTCCACCTCCACAAGGAATTAAAGTCAGTTCTTCTACTTCCAAAGCTTCTTTCAATACTTCTTGCAAGTTGGTTTTATGCGTTATTTTAACTTTTCCAGGTTCATCGCTTTTTTCAAGCATATAGGTGTCTATTGACCCTCCCAATCGTTGGATTCCAGGATGGATAGTAAATTTATTATAATCTACCATGGTAAAGACAGTATCTAAATGCATCATCGCTCTTACATTTGGTATCTTAATGGCTAAGACTTTTTCAAACGTTGCACCGCGATTAAACAATTCAATGGCCAATTCTTCAATGGCTTGTGCCGATGTTCGTTGCGAAATCCCGATAGCTAAAACTTTATCATTCAATACGAGTTCGTCTCCGCCTTCAATATTTGAAGTATGGTCGCGATTACGCCAAATTTCTACGTCCTTGCCCGCAAAGCGAGGGTGGTAGTTGATGATGGTTTCCATAAATAAAGATTCACGTTGACGAGCTTCAAACAGCATACGATTAATCGTCAAACCATTGCCTAATGAAGCAGCCGGGTCTCTTGTGAAGTACAAGTTAGGCATAGGATCCATGTAAAATGGGTAATCTTCATCATTTGAAACTTCTCCCAAGTGTTGCGTTTTATCTTCTGTAAAGTAAGAATCCGGCGATTCTGTTCTTGATTGTGCTGGGTCTCCGCCATCGTCTGATACATCACTTAAATGTTGTGATGCAGTTTCAACATCTTTTTTACGAATACCGGCCATAATCGTATTGACCATTTCTTGAGTATCCATCTTCAATAAATACTGTTTTAATCCTTCGTATACGCTTGGTGATTGAATGTTTGACTCGCTCATTATTTTTTCAAGGAACGATTCTTTGACATTGCCGGCATCAATTGCTTCAGCCGATAGTTTTTCAAGATACAAAACTTCCACGCCATTATCTTCCAGCACTTTAGCAAAAGCATCATGCTCTTTTTGAATAACAGGCAAGTGCGGTATATCGTCAAATAATAAACGTTCCATAATCTCAGGAGTGAGATTCTCCACCTCTTTACCGGGTCTCTTCAATAAAACCGTCTTTAATTTTCCAATCTCTGACATGACATGAATCGGTTTATCCACTAGTATTTCCTCCTCTGATTTATTTACACCTTTATGATAACGGTAACATTCGAAAAAGAAAAATAGTATGCCGCAAACGAAATGTCGATTTCACCACATTTTTCGACCCTCTTTTCATATATATTCTCTATACAGTATATCCCTAATAAAATGAGTGATTATACTGTATATTCATTTATTTTATACAGTTTTTATAAATAATTTATTTTTTTAATATGTCCTTCTTTAGGCCGTTATATTAAAAATAAATGAGATTTTGTCTGATCTAACGCAAATTTTATAGCAAAAAAGCTCAGTCTCTTTTTATGGAAGAGACTGAACTTTCTTAATTTAATAAGCTTTTAGCTATCAAGACGGCATACTGTTCTGCGCCGGTTTTATTTGGGTGAACTGCATCTTCATAAAACCAGTTAGCTTGGTTTGTACTCGTGGTGCTCCAATCAATCAAGTGAATACGCTGCTCGCTTTTCGCTAAGGATACCAGCTTTTGATTGACACTTTCACGCCAATAACGCGGAACATGAGTTGTCAGAAAATACACTTCTTTATCTTTTCCAATAGCTCCCACTAAATCTTCCAGTTGGTTTTTCGTAAAGTCCCCATTAGAACCTAACTCGATCACGACCGTTTTATTCAATTGCCGATCTTTTTTTAATTGTTGGACAACAGGAACCGTTTGATACAATTGACGTCCTACTTTTCCGTCAATCGTTGCTGCTGGGAAAAATTGTACCAATTCTTCTGAAGCACTCAACAAAACGGAGTCACCAATAAAAGTGACTTTTTTATTGGCTAATTCACTCAACTCTTCTGTGTTAAAAACGCCGTTTGCTAAAGCTTCCGCTTGAATGCCAGTTAACTGTGCTTCTTGCAACAACTGTTCATTCTTTTCAATCACTTTTTTGACTTGTTGCGAAGCATGATCAGGATCAGACGGTGAAATTGCAAAACCAGTCAAAGCTGATAAAACAACTACCGCACTGACTGCTAAAAATCCTTTTNNTGAGCTTTACGTGGGCTTTTCCATAATTGCTGCAGCCATTTTACTCCCTTTTGGAACATTCCCTGCCAATTGCGCATTTCAATAAACCGATACGTTACTTCAGCTAAACCAAACGTAAGAACCAACACTAAAAGCAGTTGTCGTGTACCAGAAGTTGGTTGCCCATTTGCTTGTTGTTGGATTAAAACATTGAGCGGATAATGCCACAAGTATAAAACAAAACTGCGCTTACCCAGCCATGTAACTGGCTTAAAACGAAAAAGAAAGGATAACTTAACCGTTGGCTGAGCAACGATAATGATCAATATACCCGCTAATAAACTAAACAACAACATCCCGCCATAATAATTAAACGGGCTTTGATCAGTCACATATTTCATCATGATCCCTATCAAAAATAGCGCCACTAGTCCTATCATTTCCTGCCATTGTCGTAATTTTTGAGATACTTGCTTTATTTGTAAAGTCGCTAACGGAAAGGCTGCCGCAAATCCGGTTCCTACCCATAATGAGAACAATCGGGTATNNCGGCTTGGATCAACTCCCGGCTGATACAACCAAGCCATTAAACCAGCAGATAAAAGTGTCAAGATCCCGATTGCTATTAAACGTGCCCGTTGGGTAGGTAGAAAGGTAAATAAACCCCAAATCACTAAAACAATGAGGATATAAAACTGCATCTCCACTGCTAGTGACCATAAATGGACAAAAGGAGACGGCGTTGTAAACCGATCAAAATAAGAATCGCCTTGGATAATTTGCCACCAATTATTAACAAACAAAAGGGCACTGACAACGGTTCCTTTTAAATTGACCAGTAATTCTCGATTAAACCACGTAATCCAAGCTAACGCCAATATCAGCATAAACAACGTTGAAGGCAATAAACGCTTCACTCGTTTTTGATAAAATGATCTTATATGTAGCTGCCCTGTTTGTTTTATTTCGCGTATTAATTTATCTGTGATTAAATAACCCGATAATACAAAAAACAAATTTACACCTAAATAACCGCCTGGCATCAGTTGTGGAGCTAAATGATAGATGATAACCCCGACGATGCCAAGAAAACGAATACCGTCAAGGCCCTTGACATAGGGTCTGTTCGTTACTGTTTGCTGTTTTTTCAATTTCTACACCTTCTTTTTTTCCTCTTCTTATAGAATCAAAATGACTGAATGCTCGAAAAAGTTTCAATTGACATGAATTTAATTATATTTATAATAATACTAAAGAAACCCTAAGTTTACATTAAGACTGTGTCTTTCTTTCAAAAACAACATTCTGCTACCATCGTTTTTAAATTATTTAAGTATAAGACTAAAACAAAGTCTTCACTTATTAAAATCGATTGATCTTGTATCTCTTAAGAATAATTGAAGAACAGCCTCAATTTTGGTCCCTTTTATCTGAGAAATCCCCTCTCTATTAATAAACTGTTAACAAATGAAGTAACCTCTTTTTCTCATTTCACCTTTTCATAAAACATAAAAAATAGAAACAAATAATCGACGAGTCGCGTCTCTTATTTGTTTCTATTTCAATTAGCTATTGATTTATCAGCCTTACTTCCGTTAATAAAACCCTATTGCCTCTTTCTCGCTCTACTGATCTAAATCACATCAATTTCAAACATGTCTAAAGAATCAATTCTGGCTTTCCCTATTGCTTCCAGATAGATTTTTTCAGATTCAGCCGATAATGGATAAACGGTTGATGTAATCGTTTCTTTTCCATCATTGACAAAAGTTTCAATAGAACAGTTATCTAGAAAGATCTTCAATTTTAATTTACCTTCATTTAATGAACACAAAACTTTCCGTTTGTTTAAAGGTTCCGCTTCTTCACCGGAAATAGGAATGCCACTTTGGAAACGGTCGAATTCCAGCTCATTAGTTTCTGTATGGTAAGTTAGCAAGGTCCGTTCTGTTGCACTTGCACGTAATTCAATTCTAAAACGAGTGGCTTCTTTAAGGTCAACAACTAGTTCGAGTACACCAACTTTGCCTGCTACTCCTTCAAATTCTCTTGTTTCATCTACTAATACAACTTCTTTGATTTCAGCACTCTTTTGATAATAATTAGAGATCTCAGAAATAGGCAGCTGTAACAATTGGCCATCTTTAATGCGTAATTCGCGCGGCAAAGTCATCGCTCCAACCCAGCCATGGTTTTCAGTATGTGTTGGCATATTTCGTCCCCACATTTGCATCCAAGCTACCATAATTCGTCTTCCTTGTTCATCTATAGTTGTCTGTGGAGCGTAAAAATCCAATCCATAATCGATCTCTTCCATAGATTCAACTTCAAATATTCCTTTTTCCCAATCAACTTTTCCAATAAATACAACACATGAACTAACGTTATGAAACTCATTGCCTGATTTAGGAATTTGAATTGGTGAAGTAACCAATACATCTTTTCCATCTAATTCAAATAGATCAGGACATTCCCACATAATACCTTGTTCTTTTGTGCCTTCCAGTAAAATAGATTTAAATTCCCACTCAATTAAATCTGTTGACTGATACAATAAAATTTGTCCAGTGAATTCTTTCGTTTGCGAGGCGATGATACTATAGTAAACTCCATTGCGTTCAAAAACTTTTGGATCTCTAAAATCTTGAACACGAGCGTTATCCGGCAAATCCTTTTCATCCAATACAGGATTTTGACTGATCTTTTCAAAATGGATACCATCTTCTGAAACAGCCATACACTGAATTTGACGAGATTGTTCTTCGTCTNNCATCTTTCTCGATAGCACTCCCTGAAAAACACCCTCCTTCGTCATAGTACTGATCTGGCGACAACGCTACTGGCAGGTTTTCCCATGTAACCAAATCTTTGCTCTTCGCATGTCCCCAGTGCATAGGTCCCCAAACGGTTTTATAAGGATAATATTGATAAAATAAGTGGTATTCTCCTTCATAATAAACAAATCCATTTGGGTCATTGATCCAGCCTACAGGCGCTGTTAAATGATAACTAGGACTATATGTTGTGATAACGTCTTCTTCTTTTTGTCTTATAAATTCATTTGCATTTTCTAAAGTGTAATTGGCTGTTTTCATTGAGTAAATCTCCTTATTCATCCATATTATTATTGTTTTTTAGTAAACTCATCATATCCTTTTTGTTTAATATCTAACCATTCCGTTAAGCCCATACGTTCTAGTTCTGCTAAATAGTCATCCCACTCGTCATCTATTTTACCGTTAGTAATCCATTCTGCCCGTTTGCGGTAAATGTAATCTTGCATATCGGCATCAATTTTACTGATTCGGTCAGTATCTTCTTGTGATAAGAAGACACGCGGGAAGATATTGTCATTGTTAACATACGGTAAATAAGTTTCTTTCATTAAATCTAAACGCCATTTAGCATCTTCCGGCATAGTAGTTACAGTTCCATAGTATTCATCTAAAACCGCTAACGGACCTGCTGCTTCAGTTTTTTGACGCAATTCTCCAGGCGCTGTCCCCTCTAAAGGCAAATGTTTTAACATTTGGTTTTCTTTATCAAATTCAAAAATATTTTGCTGCTCTTCATCTCCATAAGTTCCCCAGTTGTTTTGAACAGATTGAAGCGGTTCATACATCTTATCGACCCATTTAGCTGTTAATTCTAAGTTTTCATTAGCACTAGTAATAACAAATCGATCCCGACTAAAGCCCATACCATTTGTTCTGGTAACATGTTTTTCGCCTGTAGGTCCAGCTAAAACAGGTAAAACATCGTATTTATCATTCATGCCAGAAATATTGCCTTTATCCCAAGTAAAATACACACCATAGCGTTCGTCTTTTCCTTTAGCCAAGAATGTATTCCAGTCTTGTTCAAAAGCTTCTTTATCAATTAATCCCTTCGTTTGCATTTCGTTAGAGTATGCTACAGCTTCTTTATACTCTGGGTTGTCTGCAGTAAAATCTAGTTTCCCATCATTGTCAACAACTAAATGATCATCATTATCACCGATACCAAAAGCCCCAAACAACATTTTCATATCTTCATTTCCTGCTCCATTAATAAAAGAAATCGGAATTTCATCATCTTTTCCGTTTCCGTTAGGGTCTTGTGTTTTGAAAGCTTCCAAAACTTCCATTAATTCATCTGTTGTTTCCGGCATTTCTAAATCTAAATTATCTAACCACTCCACATTTATCCACGCCATATCGCTTACCGTATGAATCGATTCTTTACCTGCACCTAATTCTTCAATCCATGGAAAAGAATACATTTTTCCATCAGGAGCAGTAGACAACTCTTTGTATTCAGGATGCTCTTCATAGATTTTTTTTAAGTTTGGCATATATTGATCAACCAAATCATCTACAGGAACAATAATGTCATTTTTTGCCCAACTTAATAAATCGTAATCTCCCGCTGCAGCGTTAAAAATAGCATCTGGTAAATCCCCGCTCGAAATATCTAAATTGCGTTTTTCTCCAAAATCTGCTTGGTAATTAGTCCAGTCAATATGCACTCCTGTATCTTTTTCCAACCGTTTGAAAATCAGCTTTTCATTCGGATCTTGAGGCGAAATTGGTGAACTTTGTGTCATGAATTTTAAACTTGCTTCTTCTTTCAAAGGAAACTCAATATTTTCTAACCCTAAATCTTTTGTTGCCGCTTTGCCGCTGCCGTTTCCACAAGCTGCTAAAGTTAATAAAGCCGTACTAGAAATTAAAATAGTCCCTATCATTTTTCTTATTGTCATTTTGTTTTCTCTCCTACTCTTTATTTTTTTATCCTTTCACTGAACCCACTAAGATTCCTTTATCAAAATATTTTTGGAAGAATGGATACATAACTAACAACGGAAGACTAGAAATCACAATGGTGGCATATTTGATCAACTCTGCGATTCGTTTCAGTTCAGCCATTTCTGTTTGTGAACCAACCATATCTTGCGAAGGTTGATTTTGAATCAATATCTTACGCAAAGCGAGTTGGAGCGGTTCTAATTTAGGGTCCTTAATATAAATCATAGCTTCAAAGTAAGAATTCCATTGCCCTACAAAAGCATATAGAAACAGTACAAACATAATGGGCTTCGCTAATGGCATCATAATTTTAAATAGTATTTGAATATCGTTAGCTCCATCAATAATGGCTGCTTCAGTTAATTCATCCGGTAATCCCTGATAGTAGGTTCGAGCGAGAATAATATTCCAGACGTTTACTGCACCCGGTATGATAATGGCCCAAACCGTATTTAACATATTTAAATTTTTGATCAGCAAATACGTAGGAACTAATCCTCCACCAAAAAACATGGTGACTAAGAAAAATGTCATAATTGGACCTTTACCAACTAACTCTTTTTTTGCTAAGGGGTAGGCAGTGATCATGGTAATAAAAACAGTGATTACGCTGAATGCAAATGAATAAAATAAGGAATTGATAAAACCTCGAATAATTGAATCATCTTGAAATACTTTTTGGTAACCTGTCAACGTCCAATCTTTTGGATTAAAACTAATTCCTTTTGCCAGCAATACAGCAGGATCCATAAAAGAAGCGATCAAAACATAGCCTAATGGAATTATAGTAATCAACACCAGAAAGGCGATGATAATTCGATTAATGACTAACATCCTTTTATCAAATTTAGTAAAGTTCATCATTTTGTTTTCCTCCTATAAGCCTTTCCCATCATTAATGTGTTTAACGATATTGTTTACTGCAAAAAGTAAAATAATATTGATTACTGAGTTAAAGAGCCCTACTGCTGTTGAATAAGCATAGTCACCTGATTGCAGCCCAACTTTATAGACATAAGTAGAAATAATTTCAGAAGCCGGCAAGTTCATTGAGGTCTGCATTAAAAAAGCTTTTTCATAACCCACATTCATGATATTTCCTGCTGCTAGAATAAAAGTGATCACCATAACGGGTTTCAAAGCCGGCAAATCAATATTCTTAATCTTTTGGAAAATATTAGCTCCATCAATAGTAGCTGCATCAATTAAATCTGGACTCACATTAGCCAAAGTAGCTGTATATAAAATGGATGACCATCCCATCCCTTGCCAAATTCCAGAAAGAATATAAATACTTCTGAAGTAATCTGGATTACTCATAAACATGAAATTCTTACCAGTTAAACTACCGATAATTTGGATAATTGGTCCACTGGCAGATAGAAAAATAAAGATCATCCCAACAATAACTACACCAGAAATAAAATTTGGTGCGTATAAAATCAATTGTATTCTTTTCTTCATTTTCTTATTCATTAATTGATTTAAAGCTAAAGCTAAGATAATAGGCGGCAAAAATCCTAATATTAATCCATATGCACTTAGTTTTACTGTGTTCCACAATAAAATACTAAAATTTGGAGAATNNAAACTTTCAAAATGTCTCATTCCTACCCAAGCACTGCCCATAATTCCCTTCATTGGATTGTAATCTTTAAAGGCTAACAATGTCCCATACATCGGAAAATACTTAAATACCAATGTCAAAACTAATCCTGGAATCAATAAGATGTATAAACTCTTATTCTTTTTGATATAATTCCATTTGCTTTTCTTCTTTGTCCTTTCTATTTTCATTGCAGCCGTTTTCGCAACTGTTTCCTCCAAGTAAACCCCTCCTTATTTATTTTAGAAACGTTTCCAAAAAACTTTTATTAATAATTGGAAACGTTTCAAATAAATGAGAAAAAATAAAAGCAGAAACTGCATTTATTTTTTGAAACGTTTCCAATCCTTTTTAAAAAAATAGTTTTTCTAAACTTTTATTGATTTAAAATTAACACAGTAAGCGTTTACTGTCAATAATTATTTTGTCGTTTTTCCATCAATATATTTTACTGGTAAAACAATACGTGATTCAACCGGTTCCTGCTTGATAATCTTCATTAAGGATTGTACGGAACAGATAGCCATTTCTTCAACTGGTTGTTGAATAGTAGAAACGATTAAAGGCCGATGCATTCCTAATTTTATGCCATCACATCCAATAACTTGAATATCTTCTGGAACTTTTTTTCCCATTTCAGCTAAAATTTCAATGACATCTAAAGCCATAAAATCGTTAATCGTAAAAATGCCATCAATTGTGGGGTGTTTTGTAATAAAGGCCATCACTTCTTTTTTTAATGCATGAACGGGTTCTGGCATTTCTAAACTGTAATTCGTAACTTTGCGTTTATCCGCTTCTTTTGAAAAATATTTCTGTCTGTTTCGAGTTTCATTGGGTATTTTAGAAAAACCACCTATATAAGCAAGCGTAGTACAGCCTTTTTCAATTAAATTTTCTACAGCAAGACGGCCTGCTGCTTCGTTATCAGCTGTTACGTAAACGACATCCTCTGTAAAATGGCGATCAATACTAACAAATGGAAGATTAGCTGAAACATATTTGTCTAAATCACTATACGTTATTCCAATAATGCCATCCACTTTATTTTGCTGCACCATTTGGATATATTCTAATTCTTTTTCATAATTATCTTCTGAATTACAAAGCAACAACTTATAACCACGATTTTCTAATTCTGCTTCTACATAATAAGCAAATTCAGAAAAAAACGGATGCCAAATAGTAGGTAAAATTAAAGCAACCGTATTAGTTTGATTCGTTTTTAAACCGCGTGCATATTCATTTGGCTGGTAGTTTAATTCTTTAATTGCATTTTCTACTTTTCTTCGTGTACTTTCTTTCACAGCACCTTTATTATTAACAACTCTTGAAACTGTTCCCACTCCAACTTTTGCTAAAGCAGCAACATCTTTCATTGTTGGTGTTGACATCTTTCCACCTCTTTTCTTTCTTACATCTTTTCTCTATACTACAATCTCTTTCTGCTAAATACAATCTCTTTCAAAAAATTATGTTGATTCAGGTAAATTAAATAACCAACTGCTCTTTTATGTTTCAGACTGGCTTGTGTGCTT
>DIDU01000179.1:13720-15625 GCA_002418295.1 Carnobacterium sp. UBA5792
GCTTCGATCAGCAATTGTCTTTTTTCAACTATTTTGAAAAATGGCAGATAAATCAGGTAAGAAATAAGAATCGTGAAAACAGACCAAATAGCAGCTGGTATATTGCCATTAGTCGCTAAATAAGGTCCGATAATAGGCGGAATTGTCCATGGAACAAGAAAAACAATTTTTCCGATGATACCGGCTTTCATTAGGAGGTAACTACTAGCCCCTAAAATCATAGGAGTAGCAATAAAAGGGATCATCATAATCGGATTCATTACGATGGGAAATCCAAAAATAACCGGTTCATTGATGCAGAAAATTGCTGAAGGAAAAGACATTTTTCCAAGCGACTTGTACATTTTACTTTTTGAGCGCAACATAGCCAACACTAATCCCATCGTGCCGCCAGATCCACCAATGCTCATAAATAAAATCCAAAAACCATCTGCTACTTCATAGGGAATGGGCTGGCCATTTTGAAAGGCAGTTGTATTTGCAGCTAAATAGCTTAAAAAAATCGGTGTAGCAATACCCGCTAAAACATTTGGTCCATGGATACCGCAACTCCATAAAAAACAAGCTAGTAAAGTATAGACCATCAAGCCTGGCAACGTACTTAAACCAAAGACGAGCGGTTGAAAAACCAACTGCAGAATTTCGTTTAAATTAATTCCTAATAGAACATGAAAAATCCAAACAAATACAATCACNNCGGTAGCAGACTAGCAAAAGAACGGGCAACAGACGGCGGAACTCCTGCCGGCATTTTAATTGTAATGTTTTTAACTGTAAAGAACCGATAAATAAACGTGGTAAAAATAGCTACTATAATGGCTGTAAACATTCCTGTAGCATCGAGTAACGCTGTATTGATCGCAAAGTCATCGGTCAGTGTCGCCAGTAAAAAGGCAATAGTGGTAATGATCGTATTCGATATCGGATCAACACCGAATTCCAGCGCCATATTATAGCCAATTCCGATAGCAGAAATCAATCCCAATAAGCCAAATGTAACTGCAACTGGAGCATTTAATTTTCCGGCAATAGGAGCAATAAAATCTGTCCAAGCTTTGATCGGCAAGTTGCCGATGATCAGAAAAAAACTGCCCACGATCGTAAAAGGAATCGTTAACGTTAAGCCGTTCCGAATAGCTACTAAGATTTTATTTTCTCCAACTTTCAAAAAAAATGGCAGTACGTGCTTTTCTAATCCTGTTAACATGTCGTTTCCTCCTCATCCTCTTATGATTATAGATAGCTTCAGTTTACCTTACAGAACAGACTGTTGAGAAATAATTTGTCTTGAGATTAAAATGAGAGAACCAAACAATAACAGCCATTAGCCGTTTTGCTTGATTCTCTTTTATTGGGCTTGTCTTTACTAAACAGTATGTTAACTAGGCCAGCTGTCGTAGTTTAAATAATACAACTTCTTGTTTTTACTGTTATATACGACTGCAGTATAAATATTTATCCCCATTACCACACACTTGCTTTGCTTCGTTTTATCGGTAAATGGCTTTGATGGGGTCCATTTTAGCTGCATTGATAGCCGGCATAATGCCGAAAAATAATCCAGTCAGAACAGAAACAGAAGTAGATAACAAAATCGTCTGCATCGTCAAAACAGGTTTCAGTTCCATAAAATTACCGATCAACAGAGCAATTCCATAACCCGATACCAATCCTAATATCCCACCAATAAATGTAATAAAAGCTGCTTCTAGAATAAATTGGAAAAGAATGTTCCGCGGCTTAGCTCCAATTGCACGGCGGATTCCGATTTCTCTCTTACGTTCAGTAACGGATACGTACATGATGTTCATCACACCGATCCCGCCAACTAGCAGAGAAATAGCCGTGATAGCCATTAAAAAGCTCACAATTCCAGACATGTAACTTTCCATCTCTTGCTGCATT
>DIDU01000179.1:15685-15883 GCA_002418295.1 Carnobacterium sp. UBA5792
ACATTGATCGGTTTGAATTTGGTCAGCTCATTATAAGAAGCTCTTGGTACATCTGAGGTCATCGCTGTCATATAATTATCACCGCCTAATGAAATGCTCTCATAATCATACGGTTGTTTGATTCCGATAACTTGATACATATAGCCGTTAATTGAAATAGCTTGACCAATCATCTCTTCCGGATCGTCTATCATCATG
>DIDU01000134.1:0-200 GCA_002418295.1 Carnobacterium sp. UBA5792
CCAGTGAATTGGAAAAAATAAAACCGATCTGCGAATACATTTGCTAAACTTCTTGAACAAAACAAAACCCCTGAAGGACGTTAGTAACAACATCCTTCAGGGGTTTTGTACTATGTTTTAGTTTATGCTATACCACTTAGATCTAAACCTTTAATTTATCGACTAATGCTTTATCAGGCGTTACAAAAACCGTCCGTTGC
>DIDU01000134.1:302-1981 GCA_002418295.1 Carnobacterium sp. UBA5792
TGGTTTAGCGCCATTGGGTTTTCGTATCTTTTTCACTTCTACTACATCAACAGGAACAGAAGCTGACAGCTGCGATTTTGAGAAGAAAGCAGCGATATTAGCTGCTTCCAAAATAGTTGTTTCAGAAGGATCGTTACTTTGANNACCAGGGATATTTTTCGTATGCAGCCAGATATCAGATTTTCTAGCTGTTTTCAAGGTCAACTGATCATTTTGTAAATTGTTTTTTCCAACTAGAATAGAATCACCGTCACTTGATACATATTTATCAGGTGCACTGGCTTTTTGTCTTTTTTGTTTCTTCTTCGTTTTCTTTTTCAAATAGCCTTGCTGAATCAATTCTTCTTTGATCTCAGCAATATCTTTAGGCGTTGCAAGTTCTAATTGCGTTGAGACAGAATCCAGGTAAGCAATTTCTTCATTAGTCAATCGAATTTGTTCGGTAACAAAAATAATGGCATTTTTTAATTTTTGGTATTTTGAAAAATACTTCTGCGCATTTTGAGAAGGAGTGCTTCTTGGATTTAAAGCGATAGTCACCGGGCGATCGTCATCATAAAAATTAGCTAAGGTAACTTCCGTTTGCCCTTTATGCAACTCATGCAGATAAGCAGTCAATAGTTCGCCACGTATTCGGTAATCATCTGCTAATTCTGTTTCAGCCATTGTTTTTTCAAGTTTTTTTAGTTTTTTAACGTTTCGCTGCAACTCAGTTTGTACCACATGGATTAAATCTGCTCCTTGTTGTTGTACGCGGTCCTTTTCCGCTTTACTTTGATAATACTGGTCTAAAAGAGTACTCAATGTCGAATAGCTTTCAGATTCTCCATCTAAACTAAGATAAGGAACCGGTGTAAAGAACGTTTTTTTCTTTACCTGTGTTAAAGTGGGTGCAATTTTACCTTGCCGAATCGTTTCAATAAAAGATTGTACAACTTCTGGAAGCTTATCCAATTGCTCTTCACTGCGGTAGATTAGTTCATTGGCTGTATCTGAACCAATTCCTTGATAGGTTTGTTGGAATTTTTTAGTCAAGGAAAGCTCAACAGGATTTTCAAGCACTTCAATTAAGGCTGCATTGGTCGTTTCAAATGGATTTAATTTATCTTGATGAGGAGGCGTAACATAAGTTGCACCTGGCATCACTGCTCGATACGTATTTTGACTAGCAGGAACATGTTTGATCGTGTCCATGATTCGCTGAGTGTCCTGCTCAACCAAGAACAGATTACTGTGTCGTCCCATCAATTCAACAATCAGCATGATATTTTGGATATCGCCTAATTCATCACGGCTTTTAAATGTAAAATGAATAATGCGGTCATTTCCAACTTGTTGAATATTTTCTAAAACAGCACCTTCTAAATGTTTCCGCATCACCATACAAAAATTAGGCGGAGCACTTGGATTTTCATATGGAATCTCAGTCAACTGAATCCGAGCATAACTAGGATGCGCAGATAACAACAGCTTATGATTTTTCCCCTTCGCACGTATAACTAGTATAATTTCATTTTTATACGGTTGATGTACTTTAGATACTCGGCCGTTGCTGAGTGCATAACGTAACTCGTCAACCATTGCATGGGTAAAGATACCATCAAATGACATATTTTGCCCTTCTTTCTTTAGAATAGATTATTTAAACAGCTGCTTTCTTTCATTTAAAGAAAACAACG
>DIDU01000134.1:2031-8680 GCA_002418295.1 Carnobacterium sp. UBA5792
GAAGGAGAACGAGGACCTGAACACTGGAAAGACATCTGTCAAGCTTTCAAAACAGCAGAAGAGGGTAGTTTGCAGTCTCCCATTCAATTGAGTGAAAACGAGGTCACAAAAAAAATCAGCCAACAGTCGCTAACGATTCGTTACCATACGACACGTTTTGAGACATCTTTTTTTAACCATACAGTGCATTTGAGTCCCTTGGCAGGTGAAGGGTTGAATTCAGTCTTTTTTAATCATAAAAGATACATACTAGAGGATCTGCATTTTCATTTGCCAAGCGAACATGAAATCAATCATGAGTCTTTTCCACTAGAATTTCATTTGGTTCACCGCTCAAGAGAAAATGAATTACTGGTTTTAGGAATTACAGTTCTTCCAAACAAAGAACCGGCAAACCCAGAAATGGCTCGCATGGACAGTTTAGCTTTAAATCCCAGAATTTCTGGCCGCGGGTTAGAAGTTCCGATCGACTTAGCTAATATTTTACCGGCCAAACAACAATTTTTTCATTATAGCGGTTCATTAACAACACCGCCGACTTCAGGGCCCGTAGAATGGATCGTTTTTCGACATCAAACTTATATGCGCAAAGGATTGTTGCAAGCTTTCAAAGAGAATGTCGGCAAAACAAACCGTCCCTTGCAGCCGATCGCTAACCGGCCTATTTTCTTATCTGAATAAAATAAAACATTCTTAAAGAAAATGACCATTTGTCTTGACTCTTATGAAAGCAACGAGTAAGATAAATCTAATAAGTTCTTAATCAACCAAAAGGAGTGTTTGTCATGAATCCATTTTTACCTATCGCTATGAATTTAAATAATCGTTGGCAAAGCCAAGATAGATAGGTTGATTTATGAAGCTTCTTCATAGGTACAGCCTTCAGGTAACACGCTGAACTTGTATCTATGTTGGTTTATTTGAACACACGTGAAAACGACCTGCATAGAGTAAAACATTTATTCTATGTGGAGTCGTTTACTATAAACAGCTACCACAAGTACTTTTGTGGAGCTGTTTATTTTTTTATCTTCAGTAGTCAAAATAATAGAAATAAAGGAGTAAAATAAAATGTCTTTTCTTTTTACGAAACGATGGCATTGCTTTAACAAAACACCACATGCGAAATGAAAGATACGTTAACTACTTACTTTGGAGGGAAAAGCATGAAAAAAATGATTGGATTTATCAGTGTATTAGCACTAATTTTAACGTTTGCATTTTTTACCGAGCAAACTAAAACAACCACTTCAACAAAAAAAGAGTTGCCCATAGTAGGTGTCTTACAACTAACCAGCCATCCTGCTCTTGATAAGATTTATGAAGGTATCATTGATGCTTTAAACGAAGAAGGATTTATTGATGGAGAAACCATGGTATTGGACTTTCAAAATGCTCAAGGCGATCAAAGCAATTTGAATTCTATGAGTGCTCGATTTGTAAGTCGGAATGCAGCCGTTATGGTGGGCATCGCCACTCCAGCTGCTCAAGCGCTAGCTAATAGTTCTCAAGAGATCCCGATTATTTTAGGAGCTGTCAGCAATCCTGAAGAAGCTGGGTTGGTTGCCAGCAATGAAAAACCTGGTGGGAACATCACCGGTGTCAGTGATCTGACTCCAATTAAAGAACAGTTTGAATTGATCAAGGAACTTTTACCAGAAGCAAAAAAAATTGGCATTCTTTATTCATCCAGTGAAGACAATTCGATCGTTCAAGCTAAACAGGCTGCTGACATTGCTGCCGCTATGGGATATGAAACAACTACTTTAACTGTCTCTTCAACGAATGACGTTTCACAAGTCAGTTCTTCATTGGCTAGCCAAGTAGATGCTATTTGGGTTCCGACAGATAATACCATAGCCAGTGCGATGAATACTTTAATTGCGGCCACTGATGCCAAACACATTCCGGTATTTCCAGCTGTGGATACAATGGTAGAAGAAGGCGGATTAGCAACGATCGGATTAAATCNNGTCAAATGACAGCAGCTGTTCTTAAAGGCGAAAGTGATCCGGCAACTACACCTGTGCAGTACCTTGAACAAGGAGAAGTTGTACTCAATGAAGAAAAAGCAAAGGAATTAGGGATTTCTATTCCGCAAGCTTTATTAGACCAAATGGCACATCACTAATTTAACTATATCTAAGAGAGTAGGTCATATCGATGGATTTAATTGTAACCGCAACAGCACAAGGTTTGTTATGGGGCATAATGGCTTTAGGCATTTTTATTACTTATCGGATTCTAGATTTACCCGATATGACAGCTGAAGGCTCTTTTCCATTAGGAGCTGCTGTTTGTGCCCGTTTGATTCTTTCAGGTGTTCATCCGCTGTTGGCAGCACTAACGGCCTTCGCCATAGGGGCTCTAGCAGGATTCATTACCGGTTTTCTGATCACCAAAGCTAAAATACCAGGACTATTAGCGGGTATTTTGACTATGACGGGACTTTATTCTATCAATTTGCGTATTATGAACCGGGCAAATTTAAGCTTATTAGGCAAACAAAAAATAACAGACTTGCTAAGCCGATACAACTTGCCGCCTCAGTTCGATACTATTTTTATGGGCATCTTGCTAACAGTCTTAATTATCGCTGCGTTAGTTCTTTTCTTTAAAACAGAATTAGGTCAAGCAGTAATTGCTACAGGAGATAACGAAAAAATGGCACGTTCATTAGGAATATCGACTAACCGTACAAAAATATTGGGTTTAATGTTGTCGAATGGAATTGTAGCTGCAGCAGGAGCCTTAATCGCGCAAGACAATGGTTATGCAGATATCAGTATGGGTATTGGTACCATCGTTATCGGATTAGCTTCCGTGATTATTGGAGAAGTTATTTTTGGAAATTTATCTTTTGCCAATCGATTGATTTGTGTAATCCTAGGAGCTATTATTTATCGCTTCATTATTATGTTTGTCTTGCTGGTAGGGCTTCAGCCAAATGATTTAAAATTGATCTCTGCCATTATTTTAGCATTCTGTTTAGCTTTACCAAGTTTAAGAAATAAACTGAATTTAAACTTTTTTAATAAAAAGGAGGTTCTTTAATTGACAACATCCTCAGTCTTATCGATTCAACATATTACTAAAACTTTTTATCCTGGAACAGCCAATCAAAATCAAGTATTAAAAGGCTTGGACCTAGAAGTCCAACAAGGTGATTTTATAACAATTATTGGGGGAAATGGTGCAGGTAAATCCACGTTGTTGAACAGCATTTCAGGGAATTTTCTAATTGATCAAGGGTCCATTAAAATCGAAGACAAAGAAATTACTAAATTAAAAGAAGAACAACGTGCTGGGATGATCGGACGTGTATTTCAAGATCCTTTAATGGGGACTGCGCCGCGTATGACGGTCAGCGAAAATTTATCCATCGCTTATCGCCGCGGGAAGAGAAGAACGCTACGCAAAGGCAGTTCTCTAAAAGAAAGAGAATTCTTCAAAGAGATTCTAGCTAAATTGGGCTTGGGCCTGGAGAACCGTTTGGACAGCGAAATGGGGTTATTGTCTGGCGGACAGCGACAAGCGATTGCATTGTTGATGGCCACTATGAAGAAGCCCAAATTATTGTTATTAGACGAGCATACTGCTGCGCTTGATCCTAAAACGGCCAAAATTGTCTTAGAATTGACAAATAAACGAATCTTTGAAGAACAGTTAACTGCATTAATGATCACCCACAATATGCAAGATGCTTTAAATTATGGCAACCGTTTGATTATGTTGGACCAAGGAAAAGTAGTGGTGGATGTCAAAGGAGAAGAAAAAAGTAAGTTAACTGTAGCTGCTGTATTAGATTTATTCCAAGCTTCGACAGAAAAATCCGCCCTCTCAGATGAAATGCTTCTTGGATAATGGGCTTTTACTAAATTTCAAGAAGCAATAATAAAACAATTGCAGTACAAAGGAGCGTTTCCCTTGAAAAATCAAGCTTCCTTCGCTATAGTTGCTATATGAAACAATAATACTTGCGTATAGCAACCATAGCTTGGTGAAGGAGTTTTTTTATGGATACCCTTATTTCTACCCATGAATTAATGAAGGAAATAGATAATTTTCAAACTCGATATACTTCCATTGAACAATCGGTATTGAAAAAAAATCAACTTAATCGATCAGCTTTTTTTATTATGCGTTACCTTATTGATCAGCCATTGACCTTAACCGAATTAACTTCTTCCTTTTCCTTAAATAAATCTACATTAAGCAGACAAGTAAATGATTTGGTAAAAAAAGGGTGGGTCATTAAAGATAGTGGAAAAGACAAGCGGTTCATGTACCTAGTGTTATCAAAAGAAGCTAGACAGCTTATTAATAGCGTACACTTCGAAATAGAACATCAAGTGACTCAGATTTTCAGTTCTTGGCCCAATGACGAAAAACAGTTATTCATTATTCTGCTGAGACGCATCAACCGAAGAATAGAACTAGCAACTGATTAAAAAAGAAGGAGGAAAGACAATGGATGAGAAGACATTAGGCGAGCTACCAAAAGATGAACTGATTCAATTAATCATTGAACAAAGTGCTGCACTAAGCTTATTAGAAGATCAATTAGAGAGTGAGACGGAAGAAAACNNTGTAGAAGGCTATACAGACTATAGCGACTATTTCATCACTTTTTTTGAGGATGAAAGTGACGGAACAGCTAAAAAAGGCAGTATTTTTTTAGGTCTTTTTAACGACTTCATTCAAGATTACGGTACAGATGCCGTTTTAAATCTATTAGATCAATACATGGAAGACCATGTTTAATTAAAATAAGCTAGAAGAGTTTACAGACTCTTCTAGTAATTGGTACACTAAAGTTATTATTAGAAGGGTGGTGTCGGTTGTGACTATAGAAAATAAAAAAATCATTGCACTGGTTAGTGATGATTTCGAAGATTTAGAGTTATGGTATCCTGTTTACCGATTAAGAGAATCGGGTGCGACTGTAAACCTAGTCGGAGAAGAAGCAGAGAAACAATATACTGGTAAATACGGTGTTCCTGCGGTTTCTGACCTTAGTTTTAAAGAAATAAATGTAGAAGAATACGATGGAATTTTGGTTCCTGGTGGCTGGTCTCCCGATAAATTAAGACGTTATCCGGAAGTTCTTGATTTTGTGCGTCATTTTGACCAAGTAAAGAAACCAATCGGACAAATTTGCCATGCAGGATGGGTACTAATTTCAGCCGGGATTTTAGAAGGTGTTAACGTAACAAGCACACCAGGCATTAAAGATGATATGACGAATGCTGGAGCGATCTGGCATAATGTACCAGCTCTTACAGATGGACACATTATTTCAAGTCGTCGTCCTCCTGATCTTCCTGAATATATGAAGCATTATATTGCAGCTTTTGAATCAGAAAAAAATAAATAAGATAAGAACAGCAATCTTTTAACCAGATTGCTGTTCTTTTATCTACGAGTAATGCAATTGAGTTTACCGTAAGAAAGGTGTTGAGAAACAATGCTTAAACCGGGTGATACAATAGGTCTAATTTGTTGTTCAAATGGAAAAAGACTATCAGAAAGACAGCTTATAGAACGATTAGTTGTTTGTTTAGAGCAAGAGTTNNACTATTTACCAAAAAAATTCAACTATTTTCAGCGGGACAGCGCAAGAACGTGGAAAAGCTTTAATGACTCTTTATAATGATTCTGAGATTAAAATGATTTTTGACTTATCAGGCGGAGAAGTCGCTAACGAAGTTCTTCCTTATCTTGATTATACTTCCATTAAATATGCTAAAAAAACCTTTGTCGGTTACAGCGATTTAACGGTTATGTTGAATGCTATTTATGCACAAACGGATTGCGTCGGTTATAATTTCCAATTACTCACTATTCTAGAGGGCCAAAAACAAAAAGAGCAATTCCGAAAGGCATTTATAGACGAACAACCTCTATTTTTTTTACGCTATGAGTGGTTAACTCCTCCAGTCAGCTTTTCAAAACCTGTTATCGGTGGGAATATACGGTGTTTTTTAAAGCTTGCCGATACGCCTTATTGCCCAAATGCAGCTGGACGTGTTTTGTTGCTGGAAGCAAAAGGAGGAAAGATAGAGCAGATGGCTACTTATTTTGCTCAACTAGAACAAATAGGCATNNTATTGAAGCTGAAAACCAAACAGAAGAATTAAAAAAATTAGTCTTAAGCTACTCAAGACGTCACCATTTTGCTGTTTTAAAAACGAATCAAATTGGTCATTCTTCAGACTCTTTACCTTTTCCAATAGGTACACCGGTAACTTTTTCTTAATTTGTACTACTAAACGTAAACGGATTCTGTCTGCTTTTCTAAAATCATTTTGTTTTTAATGCTATTTTTTTATACTTGTTGTAAAATGAATTTATATATTTTTACATAGAAAGAAGGGTGACAATGTATCAAAAAAATAGAAAAGCTTATCGGATAGCTATTTTAGGGATCTTATCAGCTATTATTATTGTTCAAAATTTCGTGCCACTTTTAGGTTATATCCCTATTCCGCCATTAAATCCAACGATTATTCATATTACCGTTATCATTGCTGCATTAACGCTAGGAACAAAAGATGGAATGATTATCGGTGGCGTATGGGGGATCAGCCGATTTATTAAAGCTTTTATTGCCCCAGCATCGCCATTAGATTTATTATTGTTTACTAAT
>DIDU01000050.1:0-259 GCA_002418295.1 Carnobacterium sp. UBA5792
TAAATAATGGGATTTGGTATCTATCCCAGAAGCGGTTCAATACATAACGCAACCCTACCGGATCAATTGTCCAGCCCCAATCACTGGCTGACAAATAAGGATTGTCTACTTGATGAGGAATTTTTCCATGAATATTTTCACTGTCATCGTTTTCTGTATTGATATCGACCACATTTGACATGTAATAACTGAATCCTAGATAATCCACTTTCCCATTTGCCAGAATTTCAGCATCGCCTTCCAAAATAGGAATGTTTAA
>DIDU01000050.1:337-32878 GCA_002418295.1 Carnobacterium sp. UBA5792
AATCAGGATTAATTTCTTTTCCTTTAGCAACAGCCAATGCACTTGCGAGTAACGTATGATGAGCTGCTGTGTACATCACTTCTTTTGCGTTCTCGCCTTCTTCAACTTGCACACCAACGTTTGTCCACAAGAAAATCGGGTTCGTGTAATCCATCATATTGTTGATTTCGTTAAACGTCATCCAATACGTCACTTTGTTTTTGTAGCGCTCAAACACGACTTCAGCAAATCGCATAAACAAGTCAATCACTTTACGGTTTCTGAAACCACCATAGTTCTTTGCAACATTTAATGGCATTTCAAAATGCGTCAATGTAATCACCGGTTCAATATCATACTTTAATAATTCATCGAATAAATCATCATAGAATTGGAGTCCTGCTTCGTTTGGTTCAGCATCGTCTCCATTAGGGAAAATACGCGTCCAATTAATGGACGTTCTGAGCGCTTTAAGTCCCATTTCTGCAAATAATTTCACATCTTCTTTATAACGATTATAGAAATCAATCGCTTCATGATTTGGATAAAATTTACCCTCTTCAATTGTTTCTGTGATTTCTCGAGGTTTATTCGCCCCTCCAGCTGTCATTACATCTGCAACACTCGGTCCTTTACCGTCTTGGTCCCAGCCACCTTCAAATTGATGTGCTGCGACAGCACCGCCCCATAAAAAGTCTTTCGGCAATTTACTCATACAACATTCCCCCTGATAATATTTAAATTTATTATTTAACAACTGTTAACATCTTCTCACCTGGTTGAACATGGCGTGATTTCTCGCTAGCGACTTGATTAAAGTCAGTTGTATTTGTCACAATCACTGGTGTCACGACTGGATAGCCAGCTTCTTTAATCGCTTCAACATCAAAAGTAATCAACAATTCGCCTTGTTTGACTTCTTGTTCATTTTCCACATGACTTGTAAAGTGCTTCCCATTTAATTGCACCGTGTCCATCCCAATATGAATCAATAGTTCAACTCCATTTTCATCCGTTAACCCGATGGCGTGCTTTGTTGGAAACAATAAGGTTATTTTCCCGTCGAATGGTGCTACCAACTTGCCATCTGTCGGAACGATTGCTCCGCCTTGTCCCATTGCTCCTGAAGCAAAGACTTCATCGTCTACTTCTGATAGGGGAATCAGCTCCCCTTCAAGTGGGGAATGAATTGCAATTTGAGTTCCTTCTACCAATTCTGCTTTATCATGTGCTGCAACTTCTGCTGCTTTTCCATTAACGCTTGCATCAGAAGTGGTTGTTGCTGCAGCTGTTTTAGGCTCATCACCTATGCCAAAAATAAAGGTCAGAACCGTTCCTAAAACAAAGGATACAGTGATGCTTAATACGTATTGCGGAATCGGACCATAAGCTGGAATAGTCAAAACGCTATTAAATGCGTAACTATACATTTGAGCACCGAATAAGCCGGCTAGACCGCCGCCTACAGCTCCTGATACAACCATAATAGGAATCAAGCGACGGTAACGCAAAATTAGACCATATAAAATCGGTTCCGTTACACCCGCAACAATTCCAGAAATAGTTCCGGCAAGAGACAATGAACTTAAGCTTTGATTTTTACGGTAACGTAAGAAAACACCAAAGGCAATGCCCATTTGTGCAAATGTTGCGCCAGCTGCCATCGCATTCAATGGGTCTCCTCCACGAGTCAAGTTATCTAGTTGAATTGGTGCAATTCCCCAGTGAACTCCCAGTATTACAAGGAATGGCCAAACTGCTGCAAATACTATACCAGTCAAGACAGAAGAAAAATCAAGCAGCGCCACTAAACCAGCTGCAATCAGTTGACTGATATATTGAGAGAATGGTCCAAAAATCAAAGCAGATAACGGCACCATAATCAAAATTCCCATCATTGGCACGAAGAAGAGTTGAATCACATCTGGCGTGTATTTTTTAAGGAAACGTTCTAATGGCGCATAGAATGCGATTGCAACCAGCATCGGAAAAACGGTACTAGCGTAATCAGAAATAATTAAAGGAATACCTGCAAAGTCCAACTTTTGGCTGGATTCTATTAATGCTGTGAAACTCGGATCCAAGAGTCCTGCTCCAATAACCCCACCAACAAATGGACTCACTTTTAAGAACCGCGCAGCAGAAAGTCCTATAAATATTGGAAAGAAATAAAATAAACCATTAGAAGCCGCACTTAAGACTGCATAGGTAGAACTTTCAGCATTTAACCAACCAAGCATTGTCAATACTGCTAAAAGCGCTTTAATCATCCCTGAACCTGCTAAAGCTGGAATGAGCGGTGAAAAGGTTCCAGAAATGTATTCAAACACAACGGCAAGAGGATTTTTAGACCGAACGGATTTTTTAATATCATTTGCATCTGATTCCGAATCCTTCCCCGCGCCTGATTGAATGTTATAGTGATCCATAATTTCTTGATACACTTTAGCTACATGATTGCCAATGACTACTTGGTATTGTCCACCGCTTTCAACAGCAGTTAAAATACCTGGATTGTTTTTAAGTGCTTCTTCATCGACCTTGTCTGTATCTTTTAATTGAAATCTTAGTCGTGTCGCACAATGTACCAAAGATTGAATGTTTTCTTCGCCACCGATGTGTTCAACGACAAATTTTGCTGTTTCTTTATTATTTGCCATCACTGCACTCCCTTTATTTTTTGTTCCTATAAAGTGTAAGTGTATGGGTACAATTTGTCAATACCCCTATTTTTTAAAATGTGGTATAATGCTTACGAAAACCCATGGAAAGTGGTGTGTAAAATGGCAAAATATAAAGAAATAGTACGTAAAATGATTCAAAACATTGAATCAAGTGAAATGAATCAAGGGGATAAACTTCCTAGTATCGAAACTTTGATGAAACAATTTGATGCTGGAAAAAATACCATTTTAAAAGCATTAGCTGAACTGGAAAAACAAGCTTATATTTATCAAGTACATGGCAGTGGAAATTTTGTTCGGAAACACAAACGTAAAGGGTATATCAATATTACAGAAGTAAATGGATTACGCAGTAGTTTGCGAGGTTTTGAGTTAGATTCTAAAATGCTCGACTTAAAAGTGATCAAACCTACTCCTGAAGTGATGGCTAACTTAAATGTAGATGAAGACGAAGATATTTATTATGTAAAACGGTTAAGATTGATTGAAGGGCGAAAATTTTCAGTTGAAGAGTCTTACTATTTAAAGTCAGTTGTTCCCTATTTAAATAAAGATATCGTTGAAGCCTCTATCTTCGCTTATCTCATCGATGATTTGAAAATTGAACCGGGATTCACAGACCATTTCTTACGCGTCAGTCAATTAAATAAAGAAAACGCCGACTTATTAAACCTAGAACCGGGGGATCCTACCGTTTTGCTTGAGTCCATTTTCTTCTTAAAGAATGGACAGCCATTTGACTATTCTAAAGTCATCTATCATCATGAAGAGTCCCAATTCTTCGTACAAGGCCATAGTTATATCGGCTTATAGAATTCAATAAGGCTATATACCACTAACACAATTGTCAGTTATGGCCTTTTTATTGAGCGATGATTCCTTTATCTATAACTGCTAGTCTGTCTTCTACAAAAGAGTGCATTTTCATTTATGTAAAGTTAGTCTAACTTTATAATTACGATGGTGATTTAATCGAATATTTTTGACAAAAAAATCACCTCGTGAGATGCTATGCTTATAATAAAATGAAAAGAACGGAGGATTTTTATGGCAACAATGGTTTTTGTCAATTTTCCTGTCTCTGATCTCAAACGTTCAACTGCATTTTATGAAAAACTAGGATTTACTCAAAATAAAGAATTTTCAACAGACGAAGCTGTCTCAATGGTTTGGGATGATCACTTTTGGATTATGCTGCTAAACCACGAATTTTACAGCCGTTTTATTAAAGACAAAAAAATCGCAGATACTCAAACAACTAGCAGTTCTCTCATTGCATTCAGTATGGAGAGTGCTGATGCAGTCAAAAAATTCGCTGAAACAGCCAAAGCCAATGGCGGGGATTTTTACAAAGTTGATATGGGAATACCTGAAGATCAAATGTTCGGCCTTGAAGTGGAAGATCCAGACGGAAATATTTTAGAGCCCAATTGGATGGCGATGTAAGTAGATGTAAGTATAAGATTAAAAACCGTCAGAGAAAATTTCTGACGGTTTTTGTGTTGTACAAAAGAGTTGGATTCTTGACTAAAAAAACTAATAAAAGCTGTGTTTTTCGGGAGTAAGCCGATTACGAGTTATATGTCGTTGGCTCGTAATGAGGATATTCAAAAAATTATTTTCAGTACCTTTTTATAAAGCTAGCATAGCATAATCAAAAAACTCAAAATCATTAATTACTGTCTTACTATCCCCACCTAAGGTACCTAATAAATCTCAAATGGTTGCTTTATTCATCTTTAGCGACTCTTCTCCTGCATAAAACTCATGATCTTTTTTACTTTAATCATTACCTTAACCAAATACTGATCTGGATTTTTTTCTGCAACTTCATCAATGATATATTCCTCATAGGCATCTCCATCAATTTCATAGCCCCTATTTGCTAGTTCATCCAACATTTTTCGATATAGTTTTTCCGTTTTATTGTAATCACAGTGGTCATACATAACCGCGTATATTCCTTTTGGTTTAATGCTTAAAAAATTTTTATTATTAGTAGTAACTTTATTTATATAGAAGTAATTAAGGTTTGTAAACTGTCCGTTGATCAATTCGTTTCTTCCAACAATAGCTCCTATTGGATAGCCTTGGGCGATATCTTGCTGCTCAATAATTGAATAGAAATTAACAAGGGCTTCATTGTAATTTTGGTTTATTTTTTCACTAATTAGTATAGACTTTTTTTCTTGCTGAATAAAAGTAATCTTTCCTATAGTAATTAAATCCGCCTGTTTTGTTAACTCTATTCTTTTTTCCAGCATGTCTTTGTATTGCTTTAATGTTCTAATCTTTTTGTCAATTTGTTCTTGTTCTTCTTGAAACAGTGACAGCATTTTTTCTGGAGTTCGTTCTTGTAAATAAATTTTTATTTCTTTAATTGATTTTCCTAATTCTCTTAAAATCCAAATCACACTAATGGTATCTAATTGTTTTTCCTCATACATCCGATACCCTTTTTCTGAGACCATTTTAGGTGAAAACAAATTGATTTTATCATAATAAATAAGATTCTTCCGACTAATTCCGGATAAAGCTGAAAACTGACTAATGGTTAGATATTCCTTTTTCATAATGTTCCTCTCTATTCATGTATCGTTTATAAAAATAAAGCTTGACTGTATAGCAACTATACAGATTATACTGCTATTATTCGCTAATTTCAAAGTATAGTGAACTATCCTATACCTTATTGAAACAATCTTATTCTAAACTTGGTGCTGAGTTTAGACACATAACTAAAAGGGAGACATGAACAATATGCGTTTATTTTTTACATTTCTAAAGAAAAACAAACTGCTTGTCCTTGTTACAAGTAGCTTAATTTTACTACAATCAGTAGCAACTCTACTCATTCCTTATTTAATCGCTCAACTTATTGATAAAGGAATTTTAGAAAAAAATAGTAGTGTCGTTTATTCTATTGGAGTCCAGATGTTACTTACTGTCCTTGTTGGAGCAATTGTTGGGGTACTTGGAAGTTATTACACATCTGAAATTGCTTCGCGTTTTGGAAAAGAGACACGGAAAAAACTATTTAGGAAAATACAAGATTTATCACTAAACGATACCAACAACATAGGTGTAGCTTCTTTAGTCACAAGAACGTCTAGTGATGTTGTCAATATTCAAGAAGTGACGTTGTCATTATTTCAAATGGTTTTGCCTAGTCCATTTATGGCCATTATTTCTATATTACTTGCTTACCGGATTTCACCTGCTATGACAGTCATTCCTCTTGTATCCATTCTTATTTTTATAAGTGTGATTACTGTTATCATGTTTAAATCAACATGGCTTATCAATAACATACAGAAAAAGATGGATAAAATGACCATGCTTGTAAGACAATTTTTTAAAGGCGTAAAAATTATTCGTGCCTTTGATAATGCTGACTTTGAAAAAAATAAAGTTGATGGTAGTTTTAATGATTTTGCAGATAATATGATTAGAATCAATAAGTACTTTGCCTTTCTAACACCTGTTGCTTTTAGTCTAAATTCCCTTACGATGATTCCCATTATTTGGGTAGGTAGCTCTCTGGTTGCAGAAAGCAGTATTCAAGTAGGGGCAATCACTGCTGTTATCGGGTACTCAGTCCTCACAATGTCTTCATTTATTATGACAGCTTTGATCATGTTTAATATACCAAGAGCAATCGCTTCATTAAATAGACTTCAGGAAGTATTCATTCTTCAACCAGAAGTTGAGGATGATAATCATTTGGTAGAANNTTGAAAATGTAACATTTAACTATCAAGGCGCTGACAAAGCGGTATTAGAGGACTTAGATTTTTCGATTAACACTGGAGAAGTACTAGCCATTGTTGGTGGAACAGGCTCCGGGAAAAGTACGATAGCTAAAATTCTATTGCGCTTCAATAATATTCAAGCGGGGCGTATCTTGATACACGGTACAGATATAAGCAAAATCTCGCAAAAAGACCTTCGTTCATTGATTAGCTACGTCCCACAAAGAGCGTTTCTATTTAGCGGAACCATTCGGGACAATATTTTAGATGGGAATAAAGCAGCAACACCTGACAAAATAAGGCACGCTGCACGAGTTGCGCAAGCCTTGCCTTTTATAGAAGAACAAGATAAGAATCTTAATGCCTCAGTTTCTCAAGGAGGAACAAATTTTTCAGGAGGACAAAAACAACGTCTTGCTATTGCGCGTGCATTGATAAAGAAATCTCAAATCTATGTATTTGACGATAGTTTTTCAGCACTGGATTATAAAACAGATGCGAAGCTTAGAGCTGCTTTAAAATCCGAACTAAAAGATGCTGTCACCTTGATCATTGCTCAAAGAATCAGTACGATTGTGGATGCAGATCAAATCATTGTCTTAAATGAAGGAAAAATTGTGGGTAAGGGCACTCATTCAGAATTAATTGAAAAAAATCCTGTATATCAAGAATTAGCTAAATCTCAAAATATGTTGTCGGAAAGTGAGGGGAATCAAGATGTCTAAAAAAGAATATGGGCTTTTAGAAGAAATAGATACAGAAAAACCAAAAAACCTTAAAAAAGCCGTTCACTATTTTTTCGAACTGCTGATGCTCCAAAAAAAGAAAACCATTTCAGCTATCCTTTCGAACGTTATTGGCACATTAGCCTATGTCATGATTCCTTTAGTTACAGCTCAAGCTATTGACGGACTAATCGAAGCTATAAAAACATCGGGCGATTCAATGATGGAAAATATTGGAGAAGCTATCACCGGTCCTCTTCTCTTGTTGCTATTGCTTTCTGGCATCATTTTTATTTGCAATTACTTTCAGGAATATTTAATCGCTTCTGTCAGTGAAGAAGCCAGTCTAACTTTACGGAAGAAAATAACAGATAAACTAAATAAATTGCCGTTAAATTTTTACGATCAAACACAAGTGGGCGATTTGTTGAGTCGAACGACAGCAGATGCAGATAAAGTATCAACCTTTATTGTCATGAGTTTTAATCAATTTGTTAGTTCAATCATCATTGTCATTGTTGGGTTAAGTCTAATGATTTATGTTAGCGGTCAATTAGCCTTGATCATTATTATCATGATTCTGATCAACATTATTGTCACAAAAGTCATTTCTAAAAAGAATCAAAATTTGTTTGGCAATAATATGTATACTTTAGGGAAGTTAAGCGGTGCTGCGGAAGAATACTATTCTGGAAACACGATTATTAAAGCTTTCAATAAACAAGAAGAAGTCATTCAAAAAGCCGATCAATTAATTGACGAACAATATTCTGCTCACAAAAAAGCCCAATTTGTTAACTTCGCAATTTACCCTATCACGAGAACCATTACTCAACTAGCTTATATTAGTAGTGCATTAGTGGGTGCTACTTTAGCGATTCAAGGAACGATGACGATAGGATTGCTTCAGGCTTTTCTACAATATGTCAATCAAATTTCAGATCCCATTACCGAAGCTGCTTACATCGTAAATATGCTTCAAGGTTGTTTAGCAGCTATTGAACGGATTCATGAAGTTTTAGATGAAGAAAACGAAGCTCCAGATATCGCAAACGCTAACGAGCTTGATAACCCACTTGGTCAAATCCAATTTTCTCATGTTAGTTTTGGCTACAATAAAAATCAACTGATTATGAAAGACGTAAATTTTATTGCAGAGCCCAAAAAGATGATTGCCATCGTCGGCCCTACAGGTGCTGGTAAAACAACTCTAGTAAACTTGCTGATGCGTTTTTATGAAATTAACAGTGGTGCTATTTTATTTGATGGGATTGATACTAATACACTCACTAGACATGATTTAAGAAAGCAGTTTGGTATGGTGTTGCAAGATACTTGGTTATTTGAAGGTACCATTGCTGAGAATATCAGCTATGGGAAGAAAGATGCAACAAGAGAAGAAGTTATCTCTGCAGCTAAAAAAGCGCAGTGTGATTCATTTATTAAAACATTACCAGAAGGTTATGATACCATTATTTCGAGTGAAAATAATATGATCTCCCAAGGACAACAACAATTGTTAACGATCGCTAGAACCATTTTATCAGACCCAAAAGTAATGATTTTAGATGAAGCGACGTCAAGTATTGATACTAAAACAGAAATTAAAATTCAACAAGCGATCGATCATCTGATGATGGACAGGACAAGCTTTGTGATTGCTCATCGTCTGTCGACTATTAAAAACGCAGATTTAATTTTAGTCATGGAAAAAGGTAATATCATTGAAACCGGCAGCCACAAAGAATTATTAGAACAAGACGGCTTTTATGCTGACCTTTATCAAAGCCAATTCCAAACGATGTAAACTTATTTAATAGTATAGAATTAACTGCAGTACCTCTATTGGATTCATATAATTTAGCTGGTATGAAGAACGAAACAACAAAGAATTTGAGGCAATAAATTTTGAAAGACTATCAAAATTTATTGCCTCAAACTATTTCTGAAAATAGATTTTTCGAATTGTACTTGTCTATGCTGAAATCCTTTGTATTAATCTTAAATAATTTATCTAAAACCAGTACAAAGCACTTTTTGTATATATATATAACTGTAATTAGAAACCTTAAATTTTTAAAATATTATTAATTAAAAATTTTGAATCTAATTTAAAAAATTCAAGTTATAAGTTCTCTATAGACTAAGATTTCTCCTTAATTCTTTTTCGGCTAAAAGTAAACAGCCAATAATTCCTGATTGGTCCTTCAAGTCACAACCTACGACGTATTCTTCCATATTTGGTAATTCGACATAGTTAGCAAGCTGGTCTTTCAACGATTTCCGAATCATTGGAAATAAATGCTTTTGATGCATTACTCCGCCACCTAAAACAACTATTTCTGGTGATAGGACAAGCGTGTAATTCATAATCGCTTGTGCAATATAGTATGCCTCAATTTCCCAAAAGGGATCTCTCGGAGATAAACTTTGAGATTTTTTATCTAATCGATTTTCAATTGCTGGTCCTGAAGCNNTGATAGATACAATTCCCATCATAAGTATCATCTGGATGAAGTTTTAAATTGATATGTCCCATTTCTGGATGATGAATTCCTTCAAGAAATTCATCATTTATCACTGCACCAGCTCCGACACCAGTTCCTATAGTAATATACAAACAGCTGCTTTTCCCAATGGCAGCACCTCTCTTTAATTCTCCATGTGCTGCTGCATTGACATCTGTTGTCCAATAAACAGGAATATTGTAATGATTTTTTACCTTATGCAAAAAATCAATATTACTCCACCCTTTTTTTGGGGTTGTTGTAATGTATCCATAGTTATCAAATTTTTCATTAATACAGATTGGGCCAAAAGAACCGATTCCCATTGCAGCTAATGTATACTGATCAAAAAATTCATACACTTGTCTAAATGTATCTTCAGGTGTTGTAGTTGGAATAGATAGTTTAGAGATAATTTCTTCATTTTCATTCCCTACTGCACAAACAAACTTTGTTCCGCCTGCTTCGATTCCACCAAATAGCATAGATACTCTCCCCCATTTAAATTCTAATTTCTCTCACTTCAATATATGGGATGGTAACTAACTTTTCACTTATAATTTCAATTGTTCGTTTTCCTCTTCCCATAAAATTATTTATGCTCATATTTCTTCCATCACTAGTTACAATTTCCAATGAGCAACTATCCGAATAGATTTCAATAAAATCTATGTTTTCATTTAATGGCATACGACACTCTGCTTTGCCAAAAGTATTTTTGTCAGCATTGTAGATAATCGTGTTGTTCTCTAACGTAATTACATCACTATCTCCATTAGAAGTAGATATAATCAAACTGAAATCTACGTTACTATATCGGTATCGGTCAATTTTCACTACAAAACTTTCATTCACTTGATTGGTTAATAATTGTTTTCTTTTATTAATTTTTTTATTCTTGAACTGGAATATATCAACTTCATATTTTTTTAATTCCTCTACTGGAAATAAACAAAGATTATTCTTTTCATCCAAACGCATAACTTTTGGTAAACTCATAGAGCCACACCATCCATCAATTTCTGTTGGACCAAAATCTTCCCACCACGGCATCCAATCCCAACCATTTTGCCAAGCAATAACTAATCTTCGATTTTGGTTATCTAACGTTGTTTGTGGTGCATAATAATCGTACCCAAAGTCAATTCTTCCTTCTTTTTCAAATTCGAATTGACCTGTCTTATAATTCAATTCTCCAACTAAATAGACTGTTGTTCTTTCACCATATCCCATTGGGGAAAAAATCAAAACTGTCTTATTATCTAAATCAAAAATATCTGGACATTCCCACATCGTTCCTAAGTCATTATCATAGCTCACTAATGGACCTCGAAGATCCCAATTGTATAAATCTGTTGATTGATACAACATCGCGTTTCCTTTATTTGAAATACTCACACCAACAATCATATAATATAGGCTAGCTTTTTCCCAAACTTTAGGGTCCCTAAACATGTCATTTTTCACATTAGGAGCACTATTTGTTACAATCGGATTTTCTACATACTTTTCAAAGTTTATTCCATCTTCACTTGTAGCTAAACATTGTGTCTGGACAAATTCACCATTTTGGAAAGATGTTCCTGTATAGAAGGCAAATAGTTTCCCGTCTTTTTCAATCGTTGTTCCAGAGAAANNCGCCAGCTTCATGGTCATCGTACCATTCACTGGGAGAAAGTGCAGTCGGTAATTCTTCCCATGTAACTAAATCCTTACTTTTTACATGTCCCCAATGCATTGAACCCCATTGAGCTTTATACGGATAAAATTGATAGAATAAATGGTATTCACCACGAAAGTAGATGAAACCATTAGGGTCATTCAACCAACCCACTGGCGTTGAAAAATGATAATTTGGTCGGTAAAAACCGTTTGTAATTTTATCCTTATTATTTTTTACAAATAAATCAACTTCTCTAACTCTCTCTTTATGTGTAGACAAGTATATCCCTCCTGCTAAATTATTCTTTTACTGATCCAGCCATCATTCCAGAAACTAAATAACGTTGTAAGAAAAATGAGATAGCAATAACTGGGAAGCTAAACAATATAGCTCCGGATGTCATCGGTCCCATATCCAAACTGTAAGCAGTTAAAAATTCCGATAACGCTACTGGGACAGTTTTTGCTTCATTACTTGTTAGTAACAAAGCTAATAGAAAATCATTCCATGATAATAAGAATGTAAAAATACCTGTAGAAATCATACCTGGGATAACTACAGGAAAGATAACTTTTGAAAAAGTTTGAAATGGTTTTGCTCCATCAATGGAAGCAGCTTCATCTAAATCAAATGGTATTGCTTTAAAGAAACTGATCATCATCCATAAAACAAAAGGCAGATTTACTGCTGCATAAACAATTATTAATGCAGGTAAGAAATCATACATCCCTAATTTTTGAACAAATGAATAAATTGGTACAGCAATACTTGATAGCGGAATCATTTTAAGACAAAGAACAACTACTAAAAAGAAACTACTGAATTTAGAAGCTACGGTTCTTGAAATAGCATAAGAAGCTAGTGAACCTAAAAATAAACAAATAATCGAACTGAATGTTGCTGCTATTAAACTATTTCTAAAAAAATGCAGTAAATCTGTATTCATAAATAAGTTTCTGTAGTTTTCTAGAGAAAACGATTTAGGAAACAATGTTGGATCAGTTGATATAACTTCATTTGAAGGTTTAAAAGACGATAACAGTATATAGATGTACGGAAACAAAACTAGAATAAGAAATACTGCCACGAAAAAGTACATTAAAATTATCCAGACATTATCAAATCTATTTTTTCCAAACTTTTCTGAGAACATTATTTTCCCTCCTAGTTATTAATTTTCTTTCTAAAAATCAGTGTAATAGATACTAATACAACAATAAATATCACAGCCATCGCACTTGAAAGCCCTACGTCGCTGTATCTTTGTAACATTTTATAAATATGAACACTTAGTAATTCTGAAGAGTTATTTGGTCCGCCTTGTGTCATAGCCCAAATAATATCAAATGACCGTGCAGCATCTATGATACGGACAACTAAAGCACTAAATAATACTGGTTTAATATTAGGAATAATGATACTAAAGATCATTTGAACCTTTGAAGCACCTTCCATAACTGCTGCTTCATATAATCCATCTGAAATCCCTTGTATTCCTGCTAAAAACATCAGCATCATAAATGGTGTAGTCAACCACACATCTGCAATAACTACAGAAATTAACGTGATATTAGGATTTGCTAACCATAAAATACTACTGGTTGACTCAATTAATCCAATCTTCACTAATAATGCATTAATAATTCCAAATTGGTTGCTCAGCATAAATTTCCAAATTAAGCCAGCTACAATAGGTGCGATCATCAAAGGTGATAGCATTAATGTTCTTAATGCGGTAAATCCTTTATACTTATGTGTTAAAACTATCGACAAAAACAACCCTAAAACTGTCTCTAAACCTACTGCTAAAAATACATAAACAAGTGTATTCCTAAAAGCTTTCAAGAAAGCTGCTGATGAAAAAGCTTTGATATAGTTATTTAATCCTGCAAATTCTCGACCTCCATTGTCTAAAATTGTAGAAAAACTATCAATGAATAATGTTATTAAAGGATATAATAGGAATACCAGCATGAATATTGCTGCTGGTAAAAAGAAATACAGCATTGTTTTTTTATTAATCGTATTCACCTTTTCAGTCCTTTCTAAAAAAAGACTATACAAACTATAAATAATTAGTAGATTATATAGTCTTTAAACTTTTTATTGATTATTGATTGATTATATTTTCAATCTCATCTTTAGCTGCATCTAATTCTTTTTGAGCATCTTCTCCAGCTAATACACGTTGTAACATTGGTGATAACACTTCGTTTTCAATTTGTGTCCACTCTGCAATCTTGGGACGATTCTGTGTTTGTGGTCCATCTAATGTTGTTGAAATCGCATCAATATGTGCATAGGTCTCATCGTTTGTATACTTTTCAAATACTGACTTTCTACCTGCAATACCTAAAGCATCCATATACATTTCATTTTTGTCATACATAAATGCTAAGTAATCTTCTGCGACATCTTTTTTCTTAGAGTCTTTCAAGATTACTTGGTACCAAGGCCCAGGGACAGCACCAATACCAGCAGAACCTGATAATGCAGGAGCAGCACCAACTTTACCAGGTAACGCTTCTTCCGACGTTAAGTAAAAGTGTCCCCAAGCAATTTGCATTGCTAGTTTTTCACTGTTAAACAATTCAGCGGTTTCCGTACTAGCAATAGATAAGTAATCTTCTGGAACAGATTTATTTTTGATCAGACTTTGCAAGTATTTTAATGATTCAACATATGGTTTTTCATTTATCAAGACTTTGTTGTTATCATCCATGATTAAAGGTTTTGCTCCTGCTTGAGCTGCTAAATCTAACCAACTGCTGACTGCATCCCCACCTGTTTGTCCAAAAACGGATGTTCCATACATACCATCTTTAGTGAAAAATTCTGCTGCATCTCTATATTCCTGCCATGTTTTTGGAACTGTTAAATCATAGCCGTATTTCGTAGCAAAAGCTTTTTTATTTTCTGCGTCTTCGAATAAATCTTTTCTATACAATAAAATTTTTGAGTTCGTCCATGTTGGTAAGCCCAATAATTCTCCATCAATTGTTGCACTATCATCTAATTGAGGTAAAAAGTCATCCAATTGTTCTTGAGTAATAACATCAGAAACTGGCGATAATCCTTTAGCTAGTGCTGGAAACCATAAAACGTCAATAATTGCAGCATCATGTGTTGCTTTTTTTGCATCAATTTCAGCTTTTAATTTATCATAAACACCTGAGTAAGGAACAGAATCGATTTTGACTTCATAACCAGATTTTTCTTTGAATTCAGCAGCAGTTTCTTTTGCAACCTTTTCAGCAGGACTTCCGCCTTCTACTAAAATTGTTAGTGTTTTATCACTTTCACTATTCTTATTACTATTTCCACATCCCCCTAAAACTGTTAATGCAGTTGCCAACATCAATATCTTTATAACACTTTTCAAAATAACCCCTCCTCGATTTGTATGCGCTTTCTAAATAATGGTGAAGTTTAGAAGACTTGGTTTCCTTCAGTTTTGTCACAAATAGGCATTCTTTTAGTTTCTGTCAGTTTTACAATTGGTATTCCATCCACTAGCTTTTTTCGTTGCCCTACATTCATATTTATCGCTCCTTTTATTTTTGTAACTTAAATATAACCTATGAAATAATCACTGTCAACCGCTTTCATAAATAAGGTCATTACGAAAGTCATTGATAGGTGTAAATAGACAACAAGATCCGAACAAAGCTCATAAAACCTCATAATAAATGCAACTTATATTTTTAGTATTTATAATAGAATAATATTATTTCTGAAACTTAATATTTTAATAATGTCATTATATACTTATCCATCAGAAAACATCTCCAATCCTTCTATAAATACTATATTGTACAATACCAAGAATAAGCCACTCACTACAACTTATGTTTATTTTTTACTTTTTCTTATAGAACAAATCGGATAAACTTTGCCTTACAACTTATTAAAAACTTTCATACAATGACGCCTTTCATAAATAAACGATTATCTTTTCTTATATCGTTACAATATCGGAACTTCTTCGCCTCTTTTTAACAATAAGATGGATTTTCATCCAACTATTTCATAAATCAATTCTAATTACTTAGTTTATAAAATGATACTTCTTAAAGAACATTCTTTTTCATACGCCTATTGTAATCTTGCAGAGTTTTTTATCAAATAAAAAAAGCGTAAAATAAATTTGTGTATCTTTCTTTCTATCACTTGAAAATTTATAATTTCTTTAAAAACAAGCTAACCCTTACACTAGTAGGGTTAGTTTGTTTGGCATACCGGTAACATGTTATAGGGCTTAGATTGAATATATCATTTATACTAAAGGAGTTGGTGTGGCTCTGAATGCATTTACTGTTTTGTCCATAGTAACTTGTACGTCACTTCCAGAGTCAAGAATCGTATTTCGAGATGATCCGCTTTCTACCAATACTGTTGTTACGTTAAGTGGTCTTGATGCTTCAGTCGTCAATAAAGCCCCTACCTGTGCAGAGAAACAAGAATCGCTACTCTTCACATTTGCTTCCGTAGCCACAATATGATTATTCGAAATATAATTTTCATTGCCAGAAACAATACGAATAATTACAGGTGTTGCGTCAGGCGGCGTAATCTGTTTCGTATCAATTACTTCAGAAAAATGATTGCTGATTACAGAATTATTATTGCCGCTAATATACAAGAGCCCGTACAAATCATCTAAACCATTGTTGCGCTCTTGTAAAGGCGTCCAAGGTTCATGATCACGTAAAAAGTGGTTCGAAGAAACTAAGTTTTCCGAACAATCTCTGCTGAGTACCACCATTCCTGGATAAAATGCATGGAGTCTATTATTCGTGATAAGAGAACGTGTCACACCATCAAAATAGACACTGCTAGCACCTCGTGGGAAAATATTATTTGCTGTAATCAAAAGCCCACCAAAATTCTGAGCGAAAATTGAATATCNNTATCCTTTAAATCCTGCTCCTATTAAGTTATCAGTTACTTTCGAAGCCTGCCCCCATCCCCGTAGCTCTATACAATTGCCACACTCAGCAATAAAATTATCATGGATAGTAAGTGCGTCTGCATGGTAAATCGTGATTCCATGCTCTAAATACACAAATCCCATACCTGTAATCCGAAATGAGTCTTGAGCACTAGCAACATAAATACCTGTTTTGCCGTTAGTATAAGTATTTTCTGGATTCATTTCTCCTGATCCATCGTCTACAAAATGCAACCCATCTATACAAAAATTAGAAAACTCTACTGAACTTATTCGAGGATCTCCACTTCGAGCAATATAAAATGCTGCCCCATCAGCTTCCGTGTTATCTTCTTCTAGGGAAATATCCACAAGTATCCGACTTCCTCCTGGCCATAATTCATGCAAATTCGACCATTCATTTTCAGGAATATTAAATCGAATACTTGAAGACGTAAACCCATGTCCAGAACCCGTAATTTTAAGATAACTGATGTCAATAATTACTTGAGTAATAAGACGATAATCACCTGGCGGAATATAGATAACCGCACCCGGCTTTCCTCCATCATTCACATCAATGTTAGTTTGTCTTCTTTTAATATCTGCTATAATGCTGTTGATCACCTCTCCAATATCCTCATAAGGATCACCCACTCGCCATTCTGTTACGTCATAATAATTTTTACTAGTCATAGTTCCTCCTATTTAGCCGCATTTTTTCATACTTTTCTTCACATCAAGGCTAATCTTCTGCTTCATTCTATTAATTGATAAAACAAGAATTATTATTTTTTCTCGCTATTACGTCATCTTACAATATTAACTTTTAGCCCATCAGTAAAAACCCCTTAGTTGATGACCTTTCGCTCTGCAGTTAACACCTTCCTCCTTTCATTGTAATTTCGTAAGCTCTTTCACACTCTTATTATATTATATGAAAAAATATTGTCAATCGCTTTCATTGTTATTCGTCATTTATTCCCAAGATGCTGTTTCTATAAAATATCTTCTTCGAATTGGATGACACTAAGGTATTAATCTCCTCTTCTCAATTTTTACTTTTAACAAAAAGTAACCTAGTTCAAGTAATTTTGTAAAATATTAGTATTTTTTTGAAAATATTTACAAAATACTTTTGAAAATATTTTCATCTCAACTTGAAATATAACGTACTCCATTGTATGATATGTATATAATATTAGATTAATAGCCTAATTAGACACTCTTGCTAGAATGATACTCTTTAATATGGGGAAGTTTAAGGCACAGGAAGGTTACAGATATGGATAAAATAGGAATAAAAGAAATTGCTGAAAAAAGTGGCGTTTCATTGACTACAGTTTCTAGGTATTTCAATAAGCCAGACTTATTATCAAAAAAGACGAAGGAAAAAATCCAAAATGCTATACAAGAACTAAATTATAATCAAGACAACGTTGCTCGAATATTGGCAACTGGCAAATCAAATCTTGTGGGTATTATTTTTCCGCAGTTACACCTCAGCTTTTATACAGAACTATTGAATCAGCTTATTAAATATGGGGGAGAGAAAGACTATAGCTTTATCGTATATACTTCACGAGATACGAAAGAGGAAGAACTAAGCATGATTGATATGTTGAAGTCTTATCGAGTGAAGAGCATCATATTGCTTAGCCATATTTTAAGTCCTAAAGATATTGAAGAACTTGATGTCCCTATCATTTCTATTGAACGTACAGGTGGAAACTACTGTCAGATAAATAGTGACAACTATACTGGTGGTAAACTTGCTGCTGAAAAACTGATAAAAGATGGTTGTGAAGCTTTAATACACATAAACAATGGGTACTACGAGAACTGGCCTTCCTTCAAGCGTATTATAGGATTCGAATTTTCAGTCAAAAATATGCCTAATGAAACAATTATTAGTGAAGATTTAACTGACCCTTATTCCGAGATTGCTTCAAATGCTATGTCATCTATTGTAGATACCCTGCTTAAAAAATATCCTGATAAGAAATTAGGGATTTTCTGCTCCAATGATGATATTGCGAATATGCTTCAAAGAGATTTCATCCGCAAAGGGATTAAGATGCCAGAAGATGCTGAAATAATAGGATATGACAACTCTCCAGTATCTGATCACGCCATTTATCCCATTACGTCAATTGATCAAAACATTCCATTAATGGCAGAAATAGCAATAAATTCATTAGACACGTACATTCCCCATGAAAATGTAGTATCTGCAACATTGATAACAAAGAGTACGACAATGTAGCAGTTCAGCTTTAAAACATTGCATTTCACTGAGAAGGAAAATTTAATTTTAAAGATTAAAATTCGTAATAATAATTCAGTGCCTTTAAAATTTATTAAAAGATTCCCTTCAAAACTATATGTTTTTTGTTCTTTATCATTTTTTTACTACCTTGATCAACAAAATATTTTACTTCATCTTATGTTGTAAAGAGAAGGAAGATATGATTAGGAAATGGAAATTATAAACAATTACTCCCTGCCACATATCTTTGATATTATCGAATGTTTTTTAAATAAATTAGAAGTTTTAAAAAAAATACACCACAAATATAATGGTTATTAATTTTGAGTATGAAAACAGGATATACTACTTCTCATCCGAAGAGGAATTACATTGTTGTATTTAAAATATAAAAGAAAGGCGCTCATGAAAGCAGTTTGGATTTACTCAAACTACATTCAGGAGCGCCTATTAACTTACCGAAACTCACTAGGTCTTTATACAACTGATTATTCAATCATTAAGGCTATTGATTATAGAGTCTTTCTAAAGCATCATCAGTTATATACAAAATTATCCAAAATTATCCTATCCTACTTTTCTAATTCAGAAACAAAAGTAACCTGCACACTTTTTAGAAAGGAATTGATAAAACAATGTTTAAAGAAAAGAAACTTGTCATACATATTTATGATTTAATCAACAAACATAATATCTCATTACGTGAGCTTTCAAGGCAAGCAGATATTGATATAGCACGATTGAGCGAACTAGCAAGCGGAAAAAGAAAACGTATCAGCATTGATTATATTATTCGAATTGCAGAAACCCTTGATATTAATGATATCAATTGAAGACCTAGAAGAGTAAAATGCCAAAATAATTAAGTAACAAAATATTTTTTACAAGTAATAACTTTTCCACTGTATTATTTTATACATCGCTGATAATTGATTATACGAACTTCCAGGGCGATATAGTGGTATATTTCTTTCCAATATTGAGTTGGTACTTTTAGACAATAAAAACACTCTCTACATAAGTAGACCAGAAAATTTTAATTTTTTCTAGTTTCTACTTTGTAGGAGTGCATTAATTCTTCATCTGCACCAAAAATTATACGAGCCTTAAATCTAAATCTTTATATCTTTACCATTGGTTTTAATAACATTTTGGAACCATTCAAAACTATCTTTCTTTATTCTCTTACCAGTTCCTTTTCCATGATCATCAATATCGACATAAATAAAGCCATAGCGTTTGCTCATTTGAGCTGAAGCGTTACTAACAATGTCAATTGGTCCCCACGTTAAACACCCCATAATTGGAACTCCATCATAAATAGTTTGCTTTAATTGTTGTAAGTTTTCTTCAAAAAATTTGATTCTATTATGGTCATGAACTTTACCATCTTCAACTTTATCATGAATACCAGTTCCTAGTTCCATGAGGAATATAGGCAATTGATATTGGTCATATATTTTATTTAATGTATATCTANNAACATGTGGATTATCAATTGCTGGGTTAGGCCAGTTTTTAATACTTTCTGCAGACACTGTTCTATTTCCATAATAAGAAACGCTAATAAAATCAGCCTTACCATTTTCAAAAATAGCATCATCTTCTGATTGATAACCAATATTAAATCCTTGCTCTTCGATAAGTCTAAGCATAGTTCCAGGATATTTCCCACGAACGAGTACATCTAAATAATAATTTTCAAACTGGTTATTACGTTGAGCAGCCAATACGTCTTCAGGACTGCTTGACGCTGGATAGGCATAATTTGTTAGAATCATTGCTGCAACTTTATTCTTTTTGTCAATATCGTGAGCTAACTTTGTAGCTAAACTAGAAGCTAACAATTTATGATGCAATGCTATCAGTTTATTCTCTAAATTATTCTCAACTAAATCACTTGGCATGCCAAATTGACTAAAAGATTCGCGATGAATTAAGTTCATTTCATCAAACGGAACCCAATATTTTACTCTGCCCTTAAAGTGTTTGAACAACACTTCGCAGTATCTCATGTAAAAATCAATGACCTCTCTTGAATACCAGCCTTTGTATTTAGTGGATAAGTTTACTGGCATTTCAAAATGAGAGATAGTTATAACCGGTTCAATCTCATTTTTTATTAATTCATCTATCAAATTATCATAAAATTCCAACCCTTTTTCGTTCGGTTGTTCTTCGTCACCATTTGGGAATAAACGACCCCAATTTATAGAGGTTCTGAAAGACTTAATTCCCAGCTCTTTTAATAAGGCGATATCTTGAGGATAAGTATGATAAAAATCAATTGCATATCGTCTAGGGTAATAGTTCTCCTTATCCTCAATCGCAGCTTTAATTTCTTCTGTTGACATTAAATCATTTTGTGTCTTTCCTTCTTCATATGCAATAAGGTCTGGAGGAGTAACGCCCTTACCGTCTACATCCCAATTCCCTTCTGTTTGAGTAGCAGTGACTGCGCCTCCCCATAAAAAATCTTTTGGAAATTCTTTACTATTGTATTTAATCATATTGTTTTGCCAGCTCCTTTTATTTGCTATAGTTATTATTATTTTCTAAAAATACAATTCCATAAAACTACTACTAATAATCATTAATTTGTTAGTTTTCGTTTATTAACTCTTCACTCGGCAACTTTTTTTTACGATATTTTATTGACTTTAACCCATTTACCATGACTGCTGTGACTATTATCCCAGCTGCAATACACAATAAATATAAGAAGATATTACTTGCAAAAGGAATAGCAAGGAATGTGGATAATGCCGTATTTTGCGTCACTCCCAAGAGAGTAACCATTCCACTTGAAACGGTACTTCCAACGATTATACTAGGTATGACGCATAGGGGATCAGTAACTGCAAAGGGAATAGCACCTTCTGAAATTCCAACTAAGCCCATTATGATGGCTGAACGTCCACTTTCTATTTCTTCTTCAGAATAATATTTCTTTCCAATGATTGTTGCTAAAAACATCCCTACAGGAGCTATAGAGACTGCTATTTCCATAGGTGTACTGATTACGTAAATTCCTTCTGCAAAGGCAGCTAATCCAAAAGTATTCGCAATTTTGTTAATGGGTCCTCCCATATCTACTGCCATCATTGCACCAAGAATAATTGAAAGAAGAATTGCATTTCCTTCGCTCATACCTTGTAACCAATTTGTTAACGCTGTATTCATTGCAGCAATTGGAGATCCTATTACATATATTGTTAAAAACCCGATTACCGTTGAGGCTACCAGAGGAATAATGATCATTGTTTTTACAGGAGCAACTCTTGGTGGCAGCTTTATTTTTTTTAACAGTTGTACAAAATATCCTGTAGCAACCCCTACAACCATTCCGCCTAAAAAACCAGTATTAATTTGTTGTGCTGCCATTCCTCCAATAAACGCTGGTCCAAGTCCAGGTTTATCTGCAATTGAATAACTTATATAGGCTGCCACAATTGGTACGACCAAGTTTAAGCCTATTACTCCTAACTGTCTTAATTCACCCCAAATTGTTGTCGTATCACTCCAAACATCTGGTCCCCCAAAAATAACTGCGAAAGATGCCATAAGGCCTCCAGCAACAACAACAGGCAACATATATGAAACACCGGTCATAAAATGGTTAGCAAGTTCTTTACCAAATCTTTTTACAGAGTTCATTCTTTTAACCTCCAATCATATTTAATGCCCTTTTAAAAATATCTTCGCCATTTTTTATCACTTCTGCCGTTCCAACTTTTAATATTTTTTTGTTTTCAAATCGTTCTTTTCCTACTACAGCTGTATCTACTGCGAAAATAACAATATCTGCTTCATCAATATTACTTTGAGATAAACGGTGTTCTACTCCCATTGCTCCTTGTGTTTCAATATTAATTTCACAATTTTCTTTTTTTGCGTATTTTCTTAAGTTTGCTTCTGCCATATAGGTATGTGCGACACCGGTAATACACGCTGTAATAGCAACAACTTTGGTTTTTGTCATAATTTTCCCCTCCTATTTTGTTAGTAAGTCAGCAAGTCGGTCTACTGAATTCTCATTTCTAATTGCTTCAACGAACAAATCATCCATTAATTTTCCAGACAAATCTGCCAATAATCTTAAATGCCCACTTCCATCATCAGTTACTGGTACAGCCATTAAAAAGATTGTATCCACCGGTTTATCATCTAAAGAATCCCAACCAATAGGTATTTGTGTTTTAGCAAAGATAACAGCTGCTTCTTTGACGGCACTACCTTTACCATGAGGAATTGCTAAATTATTACCAATTCCTGTTGTGGTATAACTTTCTCTTTCTAAAACTTCATCGACAAATTCATCTTTATTGAAGAGGTATCCATTTTTAAACATACATTCTGCCATTTTCTCAATGACTTCTCTTTTGGAATTTGCTTGAAGATTAATCATAATATTTCTACTAGTAATAAAATCACTTAATTTCATTCTATTACCCCCTTTTTTAGAAGATCAATAACTTGCTGAGAAGTGCTTGCTGATATAAGTTTTGATATCAAATAGTTATTTTCGAGTATTTCATTAAAATATTGATATATATTGTTAATATCTTTTTTTACCTCTTTATTCAAAGCGATGAAAAAGACAATATTAACTGTTTGCCCCATCCAATTGATACCATTTTGATTAATATAAATTGTAATTATTGGCCGTTTGACGTGTTTAACTTCTGCATGAGGTAAAGCAAACTTTTCTTCAGGTATAGCTGTTGTCGCTAGCTTTTCACGATGTAATGCAGATTCTATAATTGGGGTTTCTCCATATCCATTTTGAATTAGTTTTTGTCCAAGAAATTCAATAACCTCTTTTTCATTTTTTAAATGACTATTCAAAAAGATATAATCAGATTTAATTAATTTCATAAAAGACCAGAAATCTTTTTTTACTTCTAATAATTCTATTATTTTATTATCCAAAAACTTAATTGATTGCTTATCAGCAAATGGCGTAATCTGAACAATAGTAACATTAGGAATATCAATTGGAATTGTACTGATTACCAAATCTTCATAAATATGAGTAGACATCATTTCTCTTATTGATAGAACTCTAGTAATTGTTAAACTTTCGGAAAATCTTTTTTCTAATCGCTGGGTTAACAATTGAGCTGTTCCTAAGCCCGTACTACAAGCAATGATGGCTGTCACTTTAGATGATTGACTTGTCCTTTCCAAGTACGATTGAATGTGTAAAGCAACATAAGCAATCTCATCCTGTTCTATTTTAATTAGAAAAATTTGTTCTAATTTTGAAACTATCATCAAGGATTGATCAAAAGCCTCTGGAAAAAATTTGAGAATTTCATTTGTATATGGATTATGAATTTGAAGCCCTAATTTAAAACGCTTTATTGCTGGTTCTAAATGGAGAATTAATCCACTTATTAATTCATCGTCATATGATATAAGGTTTGTCTTTAACAGTTCAGCTAGTTTTCCTAATTCATTTCTTCCTTCTGTTTTTGTTAATGTTGCCACACTAATTTTCCTATGTTGACTGGCTAAAATATGAATATTAAGATAACCTATTTCATAATCTGGTATCTTAATGTTTAACTGATTCTCAAGCAAATTGACTAGCAGTTTAGTTTCGTATTCAATTTCGAGCACAATATTATCATTATTACCCTTTATAATTTGATGCGCCTTAATGCGTTCAATAGAAACAACTAAATGAATTAATAAGCTTTGATAATCATAATCTGAAAGGGATAAATTCGACTGTTCCTCAAATTCTGTTAAAATATTTCTAATCTGTTCTAATAGTTCTTCGTTGATCATCTCTTCTAAGCTTCCAGGTACCACGTGATTCTTTGTTATAAAGTCATCTGCTTGCTTTACACCGCTAGTATTAATATATTGTGATAAAATTTTTGTCGCTATTCTTCTCCTCATACGCTCTGAAGCAGATATATAAATACCATTAATATCACCAATAATTTTTAACTCATACTTACTGAATTTATTCTTAATATATTTAATATCTTGGTCCAAAGTACCTCTACTTACGAAAAAAGAATCGGCAAGAGCTTGTACCTTTAGTGGTTTTGAACTCATCAAGATTTCTAAAATCAAAGAGTTGCGACGATCCTCTACTGACATTCCTATTTTTTTGTCTATTGATGACAACATTTTACTTATTTCTTTTGTATTTCCACTAAAGTAAATTCCAACATTAGGCTTTCGTTCTAATTTCACCCCCCAAGTCTTGACAGTTGATTCAACTAAATCAAGATATTTAGAAACCGTTTTCCTTGAATAATGTGTATACTCCATTAATTCTGGATAATGAACATTCTTATTGTTATATATATAACGAATAAGCTTTTGAATTAGTTCATCTTCTCTAGATAAAGAAGGCTCCATAAGTCTCATCTCCTCGGCTTCAAAGTAATAGTAGCATACGCTTTCATTTCGGCATATTCAAAAAGGTACACTAATAATAGTATACCTTTGGCAAAATATTTTTCTAATTTCGTTTCACTATCACGTTAAAGCTCATACTACAAATACNNTTCCTACACTCATATAAATTCAACCCTATTTCCCAAAAAAACTTTATCATTCAATATTTATATTATCCTTAATACCAGAAAATAATTTAATGATAATTATTGCTATCATGTCAAAAAAGATATTGTAGAATTACATATTTTTATCGTTGATACGTTAAACCATTACTTGTACTAATTACATAGAAGTTTATTACTACAATATAATAAATATATTCGAAAATATTTATTGAGATCAAAAAAAGAGATTTCAATGTCAGTCATTAAACTCACACCAAAACCTCCTACTCACATATACTCTATTTTTTAATTTTTTAGAAATGTCTTATTCTTACTTTTCTATGCTAGCCAATACTATATTTAGTTCTTCTATAGTTGGCATCCCGCTTTGTGCTCCCTCTTTTTCCACAGAGATGGAAGCACCAAGAGCGGCTAATTTTACAGATGCCATTAAGGGTTGCTTCTGTGCCAAGCTTGAAGCTAAAATGCCATTAAAAGTGTCTCCTGCTCCAGTAGTGTCTTCCACATTAACTGAAATAGCAGGAATCGTTAAAACTTGATTATTCTCAACAAATGATACTCCATTTTCTCCTCTAGTAATAATAATTTTTGGATGTATTTTTTCCGATAATAACAATAGGTCTTTTTCAAAATAACTTGGCTCATGAAAATCAGATACAATTTCTAAAAATTCTGTTTCATTAGGAGTTAAATAGTCAACGTATGGTAATAGTTCTATTAAATCTTTTGTATAAGGGGCAGGATTAAGAATTGTGATAACACCATTAGTCTCAGCAATCTTCAGCGCTTCTTTTAGTGCCACTACGGGAATTTCTAATTGTACGAGCAGAACCTTGGATCCAGCGATTATTTTGCTTTTCTCTTCTACAAACTGGACATCTGTACAGGCATTTGCACCAGATATCACAACAATGCTGTTATCTCCTGTTGCCTTTGTGATAGATGCTATCCCAGTTGGCTGATTTTTCTCAGTCACTATGTGCTCTACATCTAAGTTTTCTCTAACTAATTGTGTTAAAATTTGTTCTCCAANNAGCAAGTTTTTATTCCCATTCTGGAAGCCGCTACTGCTTGATTAGCACCCTTTCCACCAAGGTAATAAGCCAAACTTTCTCCTAATATTGTCTCTCCAATTTTAGGAAATCTGCTACTTGTCACAACAATATCCATATTTAAACTTCCCAACACTACTACATCATTCATTTTGACACCAGCTCATTATCTAATTTTTCCAATGCATTTATCAAAACTTCAACAAATTTTTCACGATTAACTGTTTCCAATACCAACGTATTTTTTCCCTTCTCAGACACCAATCGTTTATCAGCAAAAGTATGCCCTCTGCTAACACCATCATTTGTGTTTACATCAACATAGTAATGGTTCCCTCCAAAAATTTCTGGCTTCAATAGATATTCAATAGCACACAAATCGTGTATAGGACTATTGATAAATCCAAATTGTTGCCCGGATTTATTGTAAAAATGCAGCAGCTCATAAGCTAAGTGACTGACCTTCCCTTTATTTTTTAATNNCGCTAACTGTAATTTCAGCTTTCTCAGTTACATCTAAGCCAGCCATCAATATGGGCAATCCAGAATTAAAGACAATATGAGCAGCTTCTGGATCAACATAAATATTAAACTCTGCCAGAGAAGTAATATTACCATGATTTATTCCACCACCCATAATACTAATACAGTCGATCTTATCCAGAACTTCTGGATAAGATTTTAAAAGCAAGGCAACATTAGTCAAAGGGCCCAAACCTACAATAATGGTTTTATTCTCTGTTGACATTATTTCTTCGTACATGAAATTCACTGCATTTTTGGAAGCCAAAGGATAATCACCATGATCAAAGTAAGGACCATCCATCCCACTTTCTCCATGAGCCTCATCAGAAGGTTCCAGACATTTGACCAGCGGACCCTTCTGTCCCATAGCAAGAGGAATATCTGCTCTCACAAATGACAAAATATTTTTAGCATTAGTAGTTACTTTTTCTAGTGTTTGGTTTCCACCTATTGTAGAAATACCAAGAATATTTAATTTATCCTTATTAGCTATCGCCGTCAGTATAGCCAAGGCGTCATCATGCCCTGGGTCACAATCAATCCAAATATCTCTCATGTAAATTTCCTTTCCAGTAAATCTTCTATCGTCATAACATCTGTATAGCCTAATTTTTTAGCTAGACGACAGATATAAGGTTGTTTTAAATTAGCCATTTCTAACAAAGATTCATCCCAAAAAATCTTTTCTGGTGAATCGTCTTTTCGTTTCTCTCTATCTGAAAAGACTATAACTCTATTAAATTCTCTAGCAACGAATTCCATATCGTGGGTAATGGTTATCACAGTCTTATTTTTTTCAGCCAGCTTACGAATGATTTCTCCTAATAGTTCTGTTGACTTCCTATCTTGGCCAGCAGTTGGTTCGTCCAAAATAATCACATTTGTATCCATAGCAATAATAGCCGCAATCGTTACAAACTTCCTCTTGGAATAGGGCAAATTATAAGGATGCTCATCCAATAATTTTTCTAAGCCGCAAAGTTCTGCAGCCTCGTATACACGTTGTTGGACAACTTTTGAGCCCAATTTCTTACTTATTAATCCATAAGCAATTTCTTTAAAAATCGTTTCTTGAAAAATTTGATCGTCAGGATTTTGAAAAACATAGCCTACATATTTGGAAGCTTGAGCGGTTGTGCTTGTTTTAATAGATAAACCATTTACCAGTACTTCTCCTTCTGTAGGTTTCAATAACCCATTCATCAATTTAACAGTGGTTGTTTTCCCCGCACCGTTTTGTCCAATAATTGCAACGGACTCCCCCAGTTCGAAACTCAAGTTTATTCCCCTTACTGCTTCATAACCGCCAGGATAGGNNAAGTAAGCTTCTTCTAACGTAAGAGGTATACCAATGGATGAAGCTACTTTGTTCTCTTTGATTGCCTTCAGGAAAAATAATGTTACCTGCGGAAGTTGTCCATCATATGTTAGAACCTCATTGTTTGATAAAACGTCATTGACACTGCCTGATAAAACAATCTCTCCTTGGTACATCAGTGCTACCTCATCGCAATATTCTGCAAGCAAATCCACTTTATGTTCTACCAGAATGACTGTTTTCCCTTGCTCCTTCAAAAGAGAAACTATCTCAAAAATTTCTTCTGTACTTTGAGGATCAAGCTGAGAAGTAGGCTCATCTAAGATCATAATCTCAGGATCCAAAGCAACTATTGAAGCTAAAGCTACTCTCTGCTTTTGTCCCCCTGACAGTTCAAAAGGGTTTTTATCTCGCAAATTTCCAAGTTTAAACATATCAATCAGCTCATCTACTTTTTTTATCATCACTTCCCTGGGAATGCCTAGATTTTCCATTCCATAAGCGATCTCTTCATAGACAGTTTCTTTTACACCGGAAATTTGTGTAAAAGGATTTTGAAAAGAATAACCGATAATAGAGGCAAGCTCTCCTTCCTCATACTCTGTGATATGTTTATTTTTGACTAGTATCTCTCCCTGCAAATCACCCTTATAGATAGCTGGAATAAATCCTCTGATAATATTACACAAAGTTGTTTTCCCAGACTCATTTGCACCTATCAAGCCATATACTTGGCCCTTTTTAAATTCAAAAGAAAGATTGCTGATTGCTTCCTGATTTTCTAATGGGTATTTATAGCTAACATTTTTTAATGACAGAATACTCACTTAATCACCCTCCAAATAATAAAACCTACTAAAATTAATAAACACGAGGCCGTGATAATATAATCAGCTTTAGTCTTAGCTAATTCATAGATAGAGGTCTTTTTCTTTTTAGAAGAGAAAGCTCTGGATTCCAACGTCAAAACTCTTTCTTCCGTTTGTTGAATGGAAGATAAAACTAATGGACCAATCATTGGAACAAATGATTTCATCCTCACCCATAAAGAGCCTTCCGTTTCAATTCCTCTTGATTTTTGGGCATCGGTAATAGCTTTTGATAGACTGGACATCTGTGGCACTAACTGAATAGTAGAGGCTACAACAAAAGTCACTTTCTTAGGGACTCCTGATTCTTCCAATGCATAGTTAATGTCTTTGGTGCTGGTAACTTGAAAAAAGAAAATTATACATGAACTTATTCCCACTATTTTAGAAGTCATTGCTAAACTATTTTCAAATCCTATATTAGAAAAACTAAAAATCCACCATAGTGACTGGGAATCTTCATTGTTGATAATAAACACCTGAACCACAAAGATAAACAAAACAACAACAAAAATAGATTTTATGAAGGCAGAAACGAATTTCCAAAAGGTATGGGAAAAAATACTCAAAACTAAAATTAATGGTAACACTGCATATTGAAAGGTATATCCTGGTGAAAACATACATAGTAACGTAACTAACAGCACACAGGCAAATTTGGTTGAAGGGTATAGTCTACCTATTTTACTATTCATTCAAATTCACTCCTTTACGCACATATGGTACACCATAGTTCAATTTTACTAAAAATCTGGCTGGGATTCTTCTAACGATCAGCCAACTAATCGAGAAATTAATAATGGTATTGATTGTTCCAGAAATCAAGTTTGTTGACAGAACAGAATTCCACAATTCTTTTCCTGCTGCCAAAAATGTGGCTGTAATCAAATCTGTTCCTGCTCCTGTCACACCGCCAAACAAGAAGACAGTCACAACAGCTGCTGAAGCTGCTGAAACAACTGAAATAATAAGACAAGAAAGAACTACACCAAAAATATTGTTATAAAATTTCCACTTTGACAAATAACCTGAGATAAAACCTACACACATAGAAACAGCACCGTAAGCAATCGCTATCGGATTGAGCATACCACTCACTACATTTCCCAACAGCCCCGTCAAAGCACCAATCCATGGTCCCGCAATCATTGATACCATAATAGTTCCAATCATATCAATAAAAACCGGTAGCTTTAAAATCGATGATAACTGATAACCTACTACATTTAACGAAACACCGACTGGTATCAACAATAAAGCAATTAGTGGAAAATCATACTTTAATCCTCGTTTCATATAAAATCCTCCTATTTATAAAACTTTTTGTTTTTAATCATCTTATTAATTCACTTTTATTGTAAGGGGATTCAAAAACATATAAAAGGACAGATGTCCGTATAAATAAAAAATAAGGAAAAAAATCTTCCTTATTTTTGTAGCATACTTTTCATTTTTTCATATTGTTGAACTGAAATAGAAATTTTTTTACTACTAACCTTTACTTCCTTAGTTTCTTTCAATTGTTTAATGCTTCTTCCTATAGTTCTCACACTTACACCGATTTGATTGGCTATTTCCTCATAGTTCATTCCTATCTGGAGAGAGCTACTATTTAGTATATTTTTCTGCTGGTCAAAGTAATTAATCAAATATAAACGTACTCTATCAATGCCAGTATAATAATAATATATGCCGTCATTGCCAGACCTGCTATACAAATCCCTCGCCAACAAAAAGGAACACTTTCTTAGTAAACCAATATTATTCATGATAAGTTCATATATAATAGCGGACTCCACTTTGACAACTGTTACATTCGTTAGGCAGGTAATCGTAGCTACATACTGCTCTTTCTTACTCAATACTTCTAATAAACCAATGTTGCCACTTTTTTTATCTACTTGGAAATAACTATATTCATTGCCATCTTCATAACGTCTTTGTCCAATTGCTATCCCTTCAATAATAAAATAAATGTAGGAAGGAAATTCACTTTTTTCAACAATCGCTTTCCCTGACTTGAACACCATGCGTTGACCTTGTTCTCTAATATATTCCGCTATATCTGAATAATTGAAATTTTCAATAGTCTGGTATTTTTGCCAGCTATCACGTAAATTCATGTTGAACCCTCCTTTAGGCCCAATGAGGGCATATTTGATACTATGAATTACCTAGTTGGTTTTCTTTATAAGTTTCATGTATAGCAACTATTGAATAAATGCATATTTTTTTAATATTGTAGTTGAAATAAAAAAACATCTAAGAAGAAGCTAAGTTTCGCCTTAGATGTCTTTATGCATTGTATCAATCTGACTTTTTAAAGGAATTTTCCTTGACATGACTTTCGATTCTAATACATTACGTCATAAAAAACTTCTTCTTTTCACTTACTATAACCTCCAAAAAAATTTAATTTTTTGGAAAATTAATGCGAAACTTTCGCAGAGCTTATTTTTTCGCTACTGCTTAGCAGAACCATTCCCATGTCCCGGGCTATAGTTTGCCGCTTCTGTCGCAGTAATAAGGCTAAAGTTATTTGGATTTTTAACCTGACCGTAAGTTTTACCACTAGAAACTTTCAGGAATTTATATCCTGATGGAGCTTGATACCACTCTCCTGATAAAGTAGGAGAAGAAGTAGAACCGCTGGATGGAGAAGAAGCACTACTAGCTTGTTGAGCTGTTTGCTGTTTTGCTGCTTCTTCTTTCTCACGAGCAGTTTTTTCTGCTGCTTCCTGTTCAGCTTTTTTCTTTGCTTCTGATATTCGCTGATTACTATTACCCAAAAATTCATCATACTTAGTTTGAAGAGTTTCGTAATTTTTTGCTAGATCACCGGGTTCATAATTATCCATTTTTAATGAGTTGCTTAATGTTTGACTGGCTCCATTTAACTTATCTTTCTCCTCTGACGTCAAATCGCCTTCTGAAAGTAAAGAGCTTGTTGATTGAATGAGCTCGTTTGTTTGACTTTCATTTTCTTGAAAATCGTGCTCAGTTTCTTCTTGTTTAGTTTGTAAACGTTCAATCAGTTCTTTAGAATCACTTTTCCGGCTTTTTACTAGTTCAAAATTATCCGCATCTTCAAAATATTTAGCATTTTCTTTTTCGTCATTTTTCAATGCTTCTTTATCGCTTGTTAGTAGGTATTTCTTCTTAGACAAATCCTCTGCCAATTTATTAAGCTCTTTTAGTTCATCTATTGAATCAATAAGTAAAGATTGATTGTCACTCATCTGAGTTGATAAATTACTCAACTCAGATGATAGAATACGAATCGGCTGAACCTTCTGTGCAGCAGATAAATTTGTCAGCTCTTTCTTTAATTCCTCAATCTGCTTAGAATCTTCAGCTACAATGAAAGGCTCTTGACTCTTCTTTTCTAAAGATTTCAAGTCTTTCATTAATTGAGTAAATTCGCTTTTGGCTACTTGTGCTTCTTTAGAATTCAGATGTTTTTGCACTTCTGACAAATGTTTCTCTTCTTCTGCCATCATTGACCGTAGTGAGCGGCGTGTCTCTTTTTGTTCAGCCTTTTCAATACGTTCTAATCCTTGCTTCAACAGCTTATGGTCATCTGCTGAAATAAATTCTGAGGCCAGCACTTCTTTTATTTGTATTTCTTGTTGATCTTGTTGCTCATAAATATCTTGATAAGCTTTGGCATCAACATTCGTTGCAATAACTCCTGCAGTTGAAAATGCCAAAATAATCCCC
>DIDU01000050.1:32895-33163 GCA_002418295.1 Carnobacterium sp. UBA5792
CGTACTCCACTACCTATCCCCTCTATACCAAATCTTGTGTACTATTTTCAAGTAACTCTTGATACCCTTTTAATGATATTTCCATATTCTGTTCAATATTGTTATCTACTGATAAATATCCATAGTAACTTTTTATTTCTGATAATACTTTCTCAAAATTCTCACTTACTTTATTATCATTCAGATATTCAACCAATTCATCTGATCTTTGTTCAAAAGTTTGTGCCAATTGGTAATCAATGAAGAAGACAAGTTCTTCATTTTTTAG
>DIDU01000050.1:33257-36004 GCA_002418295.1 Carnobacterium sp. UBA5792
ACTACAATTCTTACTTTCAACACGTGTATGCAGCGCGAAGTAAAGTGTTATCCCCATTGCAATCATATAAAAGATAAAAGGATTAATTCGAATTAAATCTAATGCTACAAAAACACTTGTCAACATAATTAACGCAAATGAAAAAAGAATAATTTTCAATTCATATCTTTTGTGTTTTCNNTAGCGACAAAATATAATGGTATTCATTCATAACAGCTTCCCCTAACTTAAGATATTTCATTTTTAATAATAGCCTTTCCTTACTAATGTTACAATGGTTATTTTTTAAGATAGTGTTTTTTCATCGAATAGAATAATTACATCATAAATAAATAGCTAGAAACCTTTTAGTAAGAGGTTTCTAGCTATTTATGATAAATTTACCCCACACTACCTTCCATCTCATAAGCTATCAATCGGTTCAACTCCACTGCATATTCCATCGGCAGTTCTTTGGAGAAGGGTTCGACGAAGCCCATGATGATCATTTCAGTGGCGCCTTCTTCGGTCAAGCCGCGGCTCATCAGGTAGTACAGTTGTTCTTCAGAGATTTTGGATACTTTAGCTTCGTGTTCCAGTGACACATTGCCGTTGTGGATTTCATTGAACGGTATTGTATCAGACTTAGATAGGTCATCCATAATAATCGTATCGCATTCGATATGGGAAATCGATCCGCCGGAGTTTTTTCCAAACGTCACTTGTCCTCGGTAGTTGACTTCTCCGCCGTCATGAGCAATCGATTTGGAGACGATTGAGCTGGATGTGTTGGGTGCATTGTGAATCATTTTTGCTCCGGTATCTTGGTTTTGTCCAGCTCCTGCCATGGCGATAGACAGCATCGTACCGCGGGCGCCATTTCCGTTTAAGTAAACGCTCGGATATTTCATGGTGATTTTCGCGCCTAAATTTCCGTCGATCCATTCCATTGTGCCGCCTGCATCGACTGTGGCTCTTTTGGTCACTAGGTTGTACACATTGTCGGACCAGTTTTGGATGGTCGTGTAGCGGCAGTAAGCGTCTTTTTTGACGACGATCTCGACGATCGCAGCGTGTAAACTGCTGGACGAGAAGGTGGGTGCCGTACAGCCTTCAACATAATGCACACTGGCTCCTTCATCCACTACGATCAACGTCCGTTCAAATTGGCCCATGCCTTCGTCATTGATGCGGAAATACATTTGCAACGGCACTTCACAACGAACGCCTTTGGGTACATAGATAAACGTGCCGCCTGACCAAGCAGCTGAATTCAGGGCTGCCAGTTTGTTGTCAGTCGGCGGGACCACCGCTGCAAAGTGTTCTTTGAAGATTTCGGGATATTCTTTTAAAGCACTGTCGGTATCTAAAAAGACGATGCCCATTTTTTCGAATTCTTCTTTCATATTATGGTAAACCACTTCGGATTCGTATTGGGCACCGGCACCGGCCAAGTATTTGCGCTCGGCTTCAGGAATCCCAATGCGTTCAAAGGTTTCTTTGATTTTATCCGGTACATCTTCCCAGCTGCGTTCCGGTTTGTTGCTGGATTTTTTATAATAGGTGATTTCATCAAAGTCGATTTCCGACAAGTCAGCACCCCATTGTGGCATCGGCCGACTTTGGAAATGGCGGAAAGATTTCAATCGAAAATTTAGCATCCATTCCGGTTCGTTTTTACGGCCGGATATTTCACGAATGACCTCTTCTGATATGCCTTTTCCGGTAGTGTAAACCGATTCGACATCATCATGAAAGCCAAATTGGTACTCTTGGGTTTCTGGTACTTTACTCATCGTCAAGCACTCCTTTCTCACTACTCATTATCTTCCTCTTCTCGTGTTTTAAGTAAGGCTTTTTCGAGTCCTTTCCAAGCCAATGTGGCACAGCGGATACGGGCAGGAAATTTTGATACTCCACTTAAAATAGCGGCATCTCCTAATGCCTCCACATTATCGTCTTCTTTTCCTTGAACAAGCAGTGAAAATTGGTCGACTAATGCCAAGGCTTCTTGTGTTGTACGTCCAATCACTGCTTCCGTCATCATGCTGGCACTGGCTGTACTGATGGCACAGCCGCTGCCTGAAAAGCGGATATCGTTGATCCGGTCTTCCTCAAGAATCAACTGCAGCTGGATCACATCGCCACAAGTCGGGTTGTTCAGTTCAATTTGATCGGTGGCCTGTTCCAATGTGCCGTGATGGTAAGGTTGGCTGGAATGATCGAGAATCACTTGGCGGTATAATTGGTCTAATCTAGATAGTGCCATGATTGAAAAACTCCTTTGCGGCTATCAGTGCTTCAACTAAACAGTCTGCATCTGCTTTCGTATTGTACAAATAAAAGTTGGCACGAACCGTTGAAGAAATCTGCAAATACTGCATTAACGGTTGTGTACAATGGTGTCCCGCTCGCACAGCTACCCCTTGCATGTCTAATGCGGTTGCCAGATCATGCGGATGAACGCCTTCCAAGTTGAATGTCACGACTCCTGTACGTTCAGCAACATCTGTCGGTCCATAAACCATTATACCTGGAATAGCTTGCAGTTTAGGTAGCAAATAAGCGACCAGCTCTTGTTCATAGCTATGGATATTTTCTAAGCCGGCTTTTGTTAAATAATCGATCGCTGCTCCTAAGCCGATCGCTCCGGCGATATTCGGCGTTCCGGCTTCGAATTTCCACGGCAGTTCGGTCCAGGTGCTATCTTGTTCATGGACAAAATCGATCATTTCACCGCCATATTCGACGGGTTCCATTTGTTCTAA
>DIDU01000075.1:0-1676 GCA_002418295.1 Carnobacterium sp. UBA5792
GAATTTGTCTCCTTATTTTGATGTACAAGATAAACAAAAGACCTTTCCAGTGGCTTTAAAAAACATGGCCGGTATTATGATGCTGTATCCTATTTTGTATACACTCGGGGTCGTATTCGCACAATTTTTTTAATTAAACTAATATATTAGTTCCTTTTTGCATCTATTTTCATATTTCTCTAAATAAATCATCAAAGAAGCAGCCTTGTATCCTTAAGGCTGCTTCTTTGATGAACAACAATAAAGTTTTAACTTCCATTGGCTTCTTCTAAAGATAATTGATGGATCAACAAATCAATTATTAAGAAAAAACCAATCCTAGAAATCTTATCATTTTTCTTAGTATCTGCTAAATTGGTATAACAGTATAAATTATTTTTAGTGTAGTTAGATAATGTATTAGACTGGAAAGATGTCATATTAATGATATTAGCTTTTTTTAAATGAATTGTTTTAGCTGTTTCAACAATCTTCTGTGTATTGCCGGATAAAGAAATCAAGATAACGGTATCATTTTCTGTCACAAAATTTGTGAACAATTCTGATAAGTTATAGTCCTTAATAAAAATACACTGGATACCCACTGACAAAAGTAAATGCTCTAAGTAATAACCAGCTGCTTTACTTGTCCCTCTGGCCATGATAAATAAATTTTTTGACGACTGTATTAATCGTGCACAGTCTACCAATACTTTTTCATCAACCAGAGAAAATGTTTTCTCTATACTTTGTTTTAACCCATCTCTATAGTTCAATCCGTTATTAGTTTCTTGGTTAATCTTATCTCTGACTGAACTGTTGATATGGTACTTCAATTCTTTAAAACCACTATATCCTAGTTTTTGAGAAAGGTTAATAATCACCGTTTTCGAGACAAATGTTACTTCAGCTAAATCAGTTATTTTTAAATAAGGAATCAGTTCAATATTCTCCACTATATATTTCAAAACTTTTTTTTCACTCATCGTTAAATCATCATAGTTTTCAAGAAAGCTCAACATGCCGGGTCTCCTCTTTTATCGATATAGCTCTTTTAATTTAGTATATCATAAAAAATACGAACTAATTCTCTAAAAAAGCCCAAACCCTATCTATTAATCAATAATCCTTTTAACTGAAATTTCTATTTAATGAATCATCTGCTGAGGATCTAGCCACTGGTCCAATTCTGATTCATTAGCATACCCCAAAGCTAATGCAGACTCACGTAAATTCAAGTTATAATCGAGAGCATTTTTAGCAATTTCAGCACTTTTTGTATACCCAATATGTGGGCTAAGGGCAGTAACTAACATCAAAGATTTTTGCAATGATTGCTCCATTCGTTCACTGTTCGCTTCCATGCCAGTTAAGCAATGAACTCGAAAAGAGGACATTCCTTCTGCAAGTATCGTAATACTTTGCATAAAATTAAAAATCACTACTGGTTTAAAAACATTTAATTGAAAGTTGCCTTGGCTTGCTGCTACTTGAATCGTTGTGTCATTTCCCATAACTTGTGCAGCTATCATTGTTAAGGCTTCTGCTTGTGTAGGATTAACTTTCCCTGGCATAATCGAGCTTCCTGGTTCATTGGCTGGTATTTTTATTTCACCAATTCCGCAACGAGGTCCACTGGCGAGCAATCTGATATCATTGGCTATCTTAAGCAGGTCTCCAGCCAAACTGCGCAAAGA
>DIDU01000075.1:1693-2762 GCA_002418295.1 Carnobacterium sp. UBA5792
ATTGCTAAACACAATAAATGCTTGCTACTTTCTTCAATAAATTGAATGGCTTTCTTAATCATCGTTCTCCAGCCACTGATTTCTTGACCAAAAGTTACGGGTGTAGCATCTTGGAGGTGAGTTCGTCCTATTTTAATGGTTTCTTGATAACGGTCTTCTTTTTCTGATAGTACATCCATCCATCTTTGACATTCTGGCAGTAATTGCTCATGAATGGCTTGATAGGCTGCAATATGCATAGCGGATGGAAAAACATCGTTTGAGGTTTGAGACATGTTTACATGATTATTAGGATGTATNNCAAGCAATCACTTCATTCACATTCATATTTGTTTGAGTGCCGCTTCCTGTTTGCCAAACCTTTAAAGGAAATTGTTCTTCGTATTCTCCTGTTTGAAGAAGTTCACAAGCTGCTAGAATACCGTCTCTTTGTTCGCTACTTAGTTTTCCTTCAGTAGTATTGACATTAGCTGCTGCTTTTTTTAAGGAAATTAAAGCGTAAATAACAGGCTTAGGTATCTCTTCTTGTCCAATATTAAAATTTGTTCGGCTTCGCTCCGTTTGGGCGCCCCATAAATGCTCATTTTTCACCAAGACGGTCCCCATCGAATCTTTTTCTTTTCGATATCCTTTCATCTTTTCACTCCTAATCAAATTTGATTAACTCTTGTCTGCCTAGCTGCTTCAGCTACATAACTAGCGACTTGTTCTGCTACTCGTGCGTCAAAAATTTTGGGAATAATATAATCTTCTCTAAGTTCCTCAAATGTTACTAAATCCGAAATAGCTCTTGCTGCCGCAAACTTCATCTCATCATTAATTGTTGTTGCTCTGACTCTCAATGCCCCTTTAAATATACCTGGAAATGCTAAAACATTATTGATTTGATTAGGAAAATCTGACCGGCCGGTACCCATGACACGAACTCCTGCTGATTTTGCTACATCATACATAATCTCTGGTTCTGGGTTAGCCATTGCAAAAACAATTGGTTCTGTTTGCATTTTCGCGATTAATTCTGGTGTCAAGATACCGCCTATCGAGACACCTATAAAGATATCTGCACCAT
>DIDU01000075.1:2856-14041 GCA_002418295.1 Carnobacterium sp. UBA5792
CAATAGACCATGTTCATCACAAACCAATACTTTCTTAGCTCCCATCTTTAATAACATGGTAATAATAGCTGTCCCTGCTGAACCCGGACCATTCACAACAATTTTCACATCTGAAAGTTTCTTACGAACAAGCTTCAAACTATTGATAATCGCAGCAGCTACTACAATTGCTGTACCATGCTGATCATCATGAAATACAGGAATATNNATATCTAATAACTCATCTAATTTTTTTTCGATTTCAAAACACTGTGGTGATGCGATATCTTCTAAATTAATTCCACCAAAAGTCGGAGCAAGCACTTTAACCGATTGAATAATTTCAGCTGGTACTTGAGTATCTAAACAGATAGGCATTGCATCAATTCCACCAAATTGTTTGAACAATACAGCCTTTCCTTCCATTACTGGCATTGCTGCTTCAGCTCCAATGTTTCCTAAACCCAAAACTGCTGATCCGTCAGAAACAACCGCTACAAGATTCCCTTTAGCTGTATAACGATAAACTTCAGCTTTATTTTGAGCAATCGCTTTGCAAGGTTCGGCTACCCCTGGTGTATATGCAAGGGCCAATTCTTCGTTATTTTGAATAGCTACTTTGCTAGTAATGGCTATTTTCCCTCTGTTCTTTTCATGTAATTTTAATGCTTCTACTTGAATAGTCATTGTTTTCTCCTTTAATGAGTTATTTCCATTTTCAAATTAAACTATTAATTAAAAACTATCCTTTCTATTCTTTTTTTAAATAGAAAGGACAGTCCTCTTTGGTTAAACTTTCAATTTACAGCTCATCATAACGGCACAATTCATAACCGTTATTTAATAAATATTTTTTAAAAATTGGATCACAAAGAACTTCCACCTCTCGCATTCGAGCAAGATTAAAAGAAGAACCTAACCATACCGTACTGTCCACATAACCAGGGTGACAAACTGCTTCAACAATTTGAGAATCCTTATTTTTTTCTGCATCTCTACTGATGATCTCAAACATTGCTGATCGAACGACTAAATAGTCTTGATCCACTACTTTCATTGATGGGTAGTTAAAAAGATTCCAAAAAGCTTCAGCTGGTGCTAATTCAGGGTTAGTTAATTTTCTCTTTACTCCAAAACAGTTACGTAATGGTACTTGGTATTTTTCAGCTAAAGCTTCAATTACCTGATAGTTGNNATGATGGGAATCTAAATGGGTAATAGGAATCCCAGCTACTTTTACTTTTTTGATTTGAGCGTCCCATTCATCATATAGCTGTTCTAGACAAACATCTTGCGGATGGTCTTTTAAGTCTTTCAGTTGTTTAAATTCACCCTTTTCATTGATAAGTTGGTCAACATCGTGTAAAACAGGTTTACCAAGAGTCATTGATAAATGCACACCAATACCTAATGTCTGGTTTTATCTGGCCAATGCAATTGCATGGTCAAATCCAGGTAAATTAGCTAGTAAAGTAGTTGAAGTTAACACTCCATCAATGTGAGTATCTAGAATGGCATGGTTAATTCCCTTAGAATATCCAAAATCATCTGAGTTGATAATTAATTTCGCCATTAAATTTCTCCTATTTTTTTATATTTATTGTGTATAACTTATAAATTTTGCTTATTCTCCATACTCATTAAAAATCTTACTTGCAGTTTCTTTAGCTCTTTCAGCTTCTAATTCTGCTAATTTAGCGGATAATCCAATATAATTTCTTGGATCAATCATTTCTTTAACTTCTTCTTCTGAAAATTCATCAGCGATCAATTCATTAGCTCTAAGATTAGTATAGAAATCTTCTCCTTCAGCTGCTGTTTTCATAGCGATTTCGTACATTAATGCATGTGCTTGGTCTTTGCCTAATTTTTCAGATAATTTCATCATTACAAATTCGCTATTGTCTAAGCCTTTATTGCGCATAACATTATGCAGCATACGCTCTTTATGAACAACCATTGTTCGAGTCAATTCTTCACAACGTAAAAGAATTTCTGTGGTTAATTCTAAAGCTTCTTCTAAAATCCCATCAAACAACATATACGAGCTGCTATCGCCTTCATAAGGCCTTACAGCTGAATACATGCCTACTCCTGGCAAGGAATACAATTTTTGAGAATTTGCAATGATACCTTTAGCTAACTTAGGATTGATTTTATGAGGCATTGTACTGCTGCCAACTGTTCCTTTACTAAATCCTTCAGATACTTCTGCGATTTCTTCTAAAGTCGTACTATAAACTTCCTCCGCTATTTTATGGCAAATATTTGCTAGTAAAGCTAAATTCATCATATATTCTATTTTGTGAGTACTAATATTTCTTGAAGGCACTTCCATTGGATACATGCCTACTAGTTCAGCAACACGTTTTTGCACACTAATACCTACCTCAGGCATTGAACTAAAGGTACCAACAGCACCACCCATCATAATTTTAAAAACCCTTTTTTCGGATTCAACCATTCGTTCATAACAATCAATCAAATCACTAATCCAAACTGACACCTTATAGCCATAAGTAATTGGTATTGCGTGTCGTCCATGTGTCCGGCCTGACATAACCGTATCTTTATTATTTAAAGCTAAGTGACTTAAGTTTTCTAATATTTCACCAATCAATGACATATATTTATGATGAACGTTCTTGACCATATAAAGCTGAGAACTTTGTTGGATATTTTGTGTTGTAATTCCATAATGAACATACTTCCCACTATTTCCTGGGCAGGCTTTAACCAGTACTTTTAAGAAGGGAACAAAACCATGCCCTATTTTTTTATAAATACGGTCCATTTCTTCAAAGTCGATATTCTCGATTTTAGCTGCTTCTTTAATATCTTGTGCAGCTGATTCTGGGATAAAACCAGCTTCAGCTTGTGCTTGTGCTAAAGACGCTTCAAATAACAACCATGTTCTGTATTTTTCAGTTTGAGAAAAAAGATCCTTAATTCCTCTATCATCAATCGTTTTGCTTTTTGAATCATATAGTGCTCTCATTTAAAAATCCTCCATTGTTTATATTTTTTCATCTACTGCATTTCGAACAAATTCAACTAACGGACCATATACAATATGAATATGTTTCGCTGTAGGGAAGAAAAATCCAGTACAACCAGAAGTTTGTAATAAATCTTTATTCACAACATTTACTTCTTTTAAATCTATTCGCAATCTTGTAATGCAGTTTTCGACATTTTCGATATTCTCTTTTCCACCTAGCGCTTCTACTACAATTCCAGCTATTTCATCATAGCGTTTTTCTTTTATTAAGGTATTATCTAGATTTTGTACTTCTTCTCTACCAGGCGTTTTGATATCGAACTTAATAATTGCCCAATAAAAAATAAAATATGTGATTACTGCTAAGAACAGTCCAATAAGCACTAAAAATATCCAATTTGACTTTTCATACAATAACCCAAAAATAGCGAAGTCGAAGATTGTCCCCCTAATATATCCAATAGCCACACCGGCTAATGACATTAGTACTGCTCCCACACCAACAATACACGCATATACCAAATACAAAACTGGTGCTAAAAACACAAATGTAAATTCGAGAGGCTCAGTTACATTACCTAACATAGCTGTTAAAACCATTGTAATTAACATTGATTTCACAACAGCCTTATTTTCTTTCTTAGAGGCTTTATACATTGCTGTAGCAATTGCTGGAAATAAGAACAAGGTAACCAACATTTGCTGCTGTGCCATAAATCTTGATAGTTTTGGCATTAAAGACCAATATTCGCTGTTTGGTCCTTGATTAAAGAGTACTTCGTTCATAGCCGGGACCACGCCAACATAAGTAGTGCCATCTATAACATAGCTGCCGCCTGCTTCGGTAAATCTAAATAGAGCATTCCAAACATGATGCAAACCAAAAGGAATAAAGAGTCTTTCTCCTGCTGCTGTAAAGAACGGGCCCATGGTACTTAAAAAGACGACCGATAATTTCATTAAGATGCCGACAAAAAACGTCCAAATAAATGGTATAATCATCCCTAACACAATCATAATCCCCATTGTAATAATAGGAACAGATTTTTTCCCTGAAAAGAAAGCTAAAGCAGTTGGTAATTCTAAATTATAAAAGCGATCAGTTACCCATGCAGCAACTAGCCCAGCAATAATTCCTCCTGCTGCACTAATATTCATGGTCTGAATTCCAAGAACAGTAATCTGACCGAACTGGGTCATTACTTCTGGGTCTGCCATATTCCCGGTCAACGTCAACCATACGTTCATTGTGATAATGAGTGTTAAATAACCAGTAGTGGTAGCAAAAACTGAAATCCCTTTATCTCTCTTACTCATCCCATAAGCTACACCCATTGCAAACAATAAGGGAATATTATCAAAAACAACACTCGCAATTGTTCGAATACTAATCAATAACGAATTAACAGCATCATTACCTAAAAAAGCAAACCTTTCAATCATATAAGGCTGAACAAAAGCACCACTAATCCCTAAAATCATTCCAACAGGCGCCATTACTCCAATTGGAAGCAATAACGTCCGACCAAACTTTTGAATTGATTCACTAACATTATTTTTTTTCATAAGAATGTTTCTCCTTTTTTTTATTTATACTCTTATACTAACAATTGTCCTCATCGTTAAAAAGCGTTTTCATTAATTGCTTTAAAACATAGATAAGTTATAATGACATAGGTCATATTCACTTTGTTACTCTAACTGCTGATTGACAAAGCAGTTAGAAAACCTTAAAGTAACTTCGATGACAAAAAAGTTAGGAGACGTTAACAATCAAAAATCAAAAGAACCTTAATAGTAAAAAAATAATTAAAATTTTTGTGATCCTTGCTGTACTTGTATTACTTGTCTTTATCGGCTTATCTTATTATTTGTCTGTCCAGCGTGCTGACCAGGAAAAACAAGGATCTTCCAGTGAGAACCAATCTTCTGCTGCTCTTAATCTAACCAACGAGGATACGGATTATCAGTTCCTTTACCCTGATTATGAAATTGCCTATGTTTATATTTTAAATACATTTTCTAAGCAATTAGACAAATTCGAAGAGGATTCTTCCTCTGAAAAAGAACTTAATCAAGTAATAGATGATTTTGACGTATTGGTTAGTGATTTCTTAGCGAAAGTTCCGGAATCAACTGAAAAATTTCAAAAAAGTCGAGATTTCGCTGTCTCAAGTGCTGATAAAACTCAATCTGCCTTAGCAGGATTTAAACAACTTGTTGAGTCGGGAAAATCGGTTCATTCAGAGAAAGAAATGGATGCTTTAAGCGATGCCGTTGCTGATTTTAAAGAAAGCCAAGAAGCATACAAAGAAATAATGGAGACAATTAAATAGTCTGATTCCTAATAAAGTTAAAAAAACTCCTGCACCTATTTTTATAAGGTTGCAGGAGTTTTTAATTTTAAAGTTCTGTATTTAATACTGAACGCCCAGCATGATGATGGATTTTTCTCCAATCTACTAAGCCTTCACCTAATCCGCGCAGCAAGATTTCCCCAGTCCCCATATTAGTGGCTAAAGGAATTTCATAAACATCGCTTAATCGGAGCAAAGCAGTGATATCCGGTTCATGAGGCTGAGCGGTCAATGGGTCTCTCAAAAAAATCACCATATCTATTTTATCATCTGAAATATAGGCACCGATTTGTTGGTCGCCGCCTAATGGGCCTGATTTGAAACGGTGTACATCTAAACCTGTAGCATCAACGATTCTTTGTCCTGTTGTTCCGGTGGCATAAAGAACATGTTCCTTCAAAATATCTTGATAAGATGAAATCAATTTAACCATTTCATCTTTTTTCTTATCATGAGCAATCAATGCAATGTTCAACTTTATTCCTCCGTTCTTTTTCGTTTTCTATTTAATCATAACATGAAAATANNAAAATAATGGAATCGCATACTTTAGCAAAACTAGAAGAAAGTTTGAAGAAGCCTTTATTCTTGAGTCGCTTTTTTAATTGCGTTACACTTAAGTTAATCAAAAAATAGAAAGAGGGAATAGAAACATGGGAAAAAAAGTTGCGACAGTTGTTACAAATTTATTTGAAGATGTCGAATTTACCTCGCCAAAAGATGCCTTAACCAAAGCAGGACACGAAGTCATTACCATTGAAGAAAAAGCAGGCAACCAAGTTACCGGTGAAAAAGGTGATGCAACGATCACTATTGATAAAGGCATTGATGAAGTTTCTCCTGAAGATTTCGATGCTTTATTGATTCCTGGAGGCTTCTCGCCCGATCAATTACGAGCAGATGACCGCTTTTTGACATTTGTTAAAGGATTTGCAGAAGCTAAAAAACCTATTTTTGCGATTTGCCATGGTCCTCAATTACTAATCAATGCCGAAGTAGTCAAAGGCAAGAAAATGACTTCTGTTAAGCAAGTCGGTGTAGATCTAAAAAATGCTGGAGCTTTATATGAAGACAGTGAAGTTGTCCTAGATGACAGCGGCCTCGTTACAAGCCGTACTCCTAAAGATTTACCAGCCTTTAATAAAGCGATTGTAGATGCATTAGCTTAAAGCCATTCAACCATAAGGTGCAGAAATTATTAAAAAATTTAACTGATTTTCACTTTCTTCTCATTTTATTTTGCTAGACTTTGAAAGTCGTTTAAATAAATTCATTTTATTTTTACTCTCTTTTCTCCCCTAAGAAAAGAGTCCTATCCCCTGAGGGTTGAGTGAATGAACTCAACCCTTTTTTGTATATCTAACTTGCTATTGATTTTTCAGTTAACTTTTACTTATTTGGATGAAATTCTTTTATAAATAAGAAACTGCCGGNNATTATTATTTTGAGACAGCCTCTTTCGGTTCTAATCGCTTTTTATCGTACTTGAGTTTCTTAACATAAAAATTAAACTTTGGTCATACTTTCTTCATATTTTATCGGTATATTATATACATACCAATAACAACCAACTTTTTTATATTTTCATTTTTACCTTGTACTCCTCCAAAGTATCAGGTATTACTCCTTTTAACCACTTGTTTTTTAAACAAGTGGTTTTTTTATGTACTTAGCCTTTTAAAGGAAAGAAACATAAAATAAAACAAATGAATTAATTAATTTACTATTCTATTATTTATAGGAATGAAAGCGATTATCATTTTCAAAAAACAAAAAAATGCTGATTTGACGATGTTTTTCGCTTGCACAACTCCTTACTTTTTGTTAGAGTTAATAGTGAAGGAACAAACATTTGCCCTTCTTACTGATTAAATCAAGTAAAAAACTATACAGGAGGAATGTTATGGATTTCAAAACAAAACAGATAAAGTCCATCATACAGGCGTTAAACAGCGACGAAAAAAAGGGACTAACGTCGCAGCAAATCGAACAAAAAAAACAAGAATTTGGTGCCAACCAATTTACAGAAGAAGAGCGTATTCCGCTTTTTAAAAAAATACTTAATCATTTAAAAGATGTGACCGTCATTATTTTAATTTTGGCTGGATTCATTTCCACATATATTGCCATCACTCAACACCCCTCTGATTTATCAGAACCCATTGTTATTTTCTCTATTATCGCTTTAAATGTCTTTATTGCTATTCGACAAGAAGGAAGCGCAGAAGCCGCTTTAGAATCATTAAAAAACTTATCCGCTCCAAAAGCTAGAGTTATTCGGGATAATCAAACCGAAGAAATCGAAGCCGTTGATTTAGTACCAGGAGATATTTTACTTCTTGAGGCTGGGGATATGGTTCCAGCGGATGCACGTCTCATTTCTAGCAGCAACTTACAAGCGGAAGAATCTGCTTTAACTGGTGAAAGTCTGCCTGTTGAAAAAGATGAACATGCCGTTGTTAACGAAGATGATCCAATTGGAGATGTCTTTCATACCGTTTTTTCAGGGTCATTGATTACCAATGGTCGTGCAAAGACGATAATTACAGCTACTGGAATGGATACTGAAATGGGTGCTGTAGCCAATCTGCTTAATAGCACTAAACAAGGAAAAACTCCCTTACAAGACCGGATGAACAAACTGGGCAAACAATTAAGTATCATCGCCTTATTGGCCGGTGCTTTGATTTTAATTTTAAGCTTCTTCCAAGGTGAAGATTTCATTACTACTTTAATGACAGCTGTCACATTGGCTGTTGCTGCTGTCCCAGAGACTCTGCCGGTTATCGTGACCATCAGTTTAGCTTTTGGTGTCCAAAACATGGTTAAGCGCCATGCGATCATCCGCAATATTCCTTCGGTTGAAACGTTGGGCAGCGCTTCTGTGATTGCTTCAGATAAAACTGGAACATTGACACAAAATAAAATGACCATTCAAAAAGTCTGGGCTTTCCCGCATCAGCCTATTGAGGCGTCTGCTGAATTTATCGAAGACGAAAAAGAGCTTTTAAAAATGATGAGTTTAGCTTCGAACGCTACCATCGAAGAACGTGATGGTGAAGAAGTGATCGCTGGAGATCCAACGGAATCAGCTATCATTCGCTTATTACAAGAAAAAGGCATGCCCAAAGAAACATTAGAAAAAGAATATCCGCGTGTTCATGAAATTCCTTTTGATTCTGAACGAAAATTAATGACGACTGTTCACAAAACAAAAGACGGATATCTTTCCATTACAAAAGGAGCTTTTGATCGTATTCCAGTTCAATTTTCAAGTATTACGGATGAAGTTGGACACAAAGCTCGCGAAATACACGATTCCTTTGCGCATGAAGCTTTACGAGTTATTGGATTAGGGTACAAAAAATACAATCAATTGCCTGAAGATTTAACAACTGAAGAACTAGAAAAAGACATTGTATTTGCCGGAATCGTCGGCATGATTGATCCTCCTCGTGAAGAGAGCCGAGATGCAGTCAAAGAAGCAAAAGCAGCCGGCATCAAAACAATTATGATTACTGGTGACCATGCTGTTACGGCGACTGCCATTGCTAAACAAATCGGCATTTTTGAACCGGGTGATAAAGTTATTACGGGCGCCGAGCTTACTAAATTATCAGATAACGAACTCGAAGAAAATGTGAGGGATTATTCGGTTTACGCACGTGTATCTCCTGAAGATAAGATTCGCATCGTTAAGGCATGGCAAACCAATGATGAGATAGTAGCCATGACTGGTGATGGAGTCAATGATGCGCCAGCTTTAAAAGCAGCAGATGTTGGGACGGCCATGGGAATTGCCGGAACAGAAGTTGNNGCTACAATCGTCCATACCGTTGAAGAAGGCCGCCGGGTTTACGAGAATATCAAAAAGACGGTCTACTTCTTATTAGCCTGTAACATTTCAGAAATTTTCATTATGCTGCTTGCTGTCCTCTTTGGCTGGGGCCTTCCAGTTGTTTCTATTCAACTACTGTTCATTAACGTCGTAGCAGATGGCATACCTGGTTTTGGCTTAAGTAAAGAACAAGCAGAACCATCTCTTATGGAACAGAAGCCAACGAGAAAAGGCGAAAGTATTTTTGCTCGTGGCATGACGCGCAACATTGCAATCGTTGCGGCCATTTTCACCATCATCACTTTAGTTGGTTTTTATATTGGTTCTTTTGTCACAGTTGATACTGCTATTGGCGCAAGCCATGAAGTTGGACAAACGATGGCTTTCCTTATCCTAGGTTGGTCTTCCGTCATCCATATCTTTAATGCCAGAAGCAAAGAATCCATTTTTAAAATCGGCTTCTTATCCAATCCGACTGTTTTCTGGTCTTCTCTTTTATCTGTTTCGATTTTAACACTCGTTGCTTTGGTCCCTTTCTTAGCCAACATTTTCNNTATCTTGTTCCGCTGAGTTTAACCCATTGGATCATTGCGATTGTTTTATCGATCTTGCCATTGGTTTTTGTGGAACTACAAAAATGGATCTTTAAAAAAGTTGGAAAAACATTCTAAAAACTAAACCATAAAAAAGGCTCTTGCAGAATAAAAACTTCTGTAAGAGCCTTTTTGTTTATTAACAAATTATTTTGTATGAAGACTGGCACCATTGGTTTCAATAACTTGTTTGTACCAGTAAAAGCTTTTCTTTTTATAGCGTTCTAATGTGCCTGTACCGTCATCATGACGATCGACATAAATAAACCCATAGCGTTTTTTCAATTCAGCCGTTGAAGCACTAACAAGGTCAATACAGCCCCAAGTGGTATATCCCATTACCTCAACACCGTCTTGAATCGCTTCTCCAACTTGAACGAGGTGATCGTTTAAATAGTCGATTCGGTAATCATCATTAACGGTCTTGTTGCCATTTTCATCGGTGATCAATTCATCGTTAGCACCTAAGCCATTCTCAACAATGAAAAGTGGTTTTTGGTATCGATCCCAAAAGTCATTCAATACAATGCGCAATCCTTTTGGATCAATTTGCCAGCCCCACTCAGAAGCTTCTAAGTACGGATTCGGTATGCCGCCTAAAATGTTGCCTTTACCAGGCTTACGTTTACTTTCATCAGCCGTTTCTGTAACACTCATATAGTAACTGAATGAAATAAAATCGACCGTATTTTTAAGAATTTCTTCGTCATCTGGCCCAAAATCCAATTCAATATCGTTCTCACGGAAGAAGCGTTTCATGTAGCCTGGATACGCTCCTCGCACGTGGATATCCGAGAAGAAATAGTTTTTGCGTTCAGCTTCCATAACTGCAATCATATCATCTGGATTAGATGTAAGCGGATAAACCGGCATTGCCAAGACCATACAGCCGATTTGAGCTTCCGGCATGATTTCATGTCCAATTTTGGTTGCTAACGCACTCGCTACTAACTCATGGTGTACTGCTTGATACAAGTCTTTTTGCGTCAGCTCTTCAGGGGCTGTATAAATACCGCCGCTCATAAATGGCGCATGNNATAGAGTTGATTTCATTGAATGTCAGCCAATATTTTACTTTTCCTTTATAACGGGTGAAGACTGTCCGTACGTAATTTTCGTAAAAATCAATCATTTTACGGTTTACCCAGCCGTCATATTCTTTAGATAAATGCAGTGGGGTTTCATAGTGAGAAAGAGTCACTAAAGGCTCAATGCCGTATTTCAACAATTCATCAAATAAATCATCATAGAATTTCAAACCGGCTTCATTCGGCTCAGTTTCATCGCCATTAGGAAAAATACGAGACCAAGCAATCGACGTACGAAATGTTTTGAAACCCATATCCGCGAATAATTTGATGTCTTCTTTATAACGGTGGTAAAAATCGATTCCGACTAATTTCATATTATCTTCTGT
>DIDU01000076.1 GCA_002418295.1 Carnobacterium sp. UBA5792
CAATTGTATATTTTAGGAAACGGACCTATACATGCGGAAATAAGAGCTAAAATAAACGAAATGGGTATGCAAAAACATATTCACTTACTTGGTCATATGGAGAATCCTTCAATGTTGGTTAATTTATGCGACTGTTTCATTTTAACTTCAAACTACGAGGGTCAGGGCTTAGTGCTTCTTGAAGCTATGATCATAGGCAAACCNNGTTTTGGAGAATACAAAAGGTTTATTAGTCAATAACTCAGTAGAAGGAATCTATCATGGAATGCAAGAGTTCATTGCTGGGAAACTAGAAGCTGCCGATTTTGATTATCGTCTATATAATGAAGAAGCCTTGGCAGATTTCTATCAAAAAGTTTGTGGATAAAGTGTTTAATACCGTGCTTTTCCTATAAACTTTTATTGCTTAGAGCGGTCAATAAGTCGGGAAAATAAAAAAACAATTAACGTAAGCAGCTCTTATAATGCTTACGTTGTTTTTTTGATTTACGTTAAAAATCCCTAAAAAGTAAAGAGCGCTCAAGTGATATATTTGTTTTTTTGCATCTTTAAAAATGTATATTAATTTGTACCGTAAAGATTTCTTTGTCGCTTGAAAGCCAATTTATGTTAAACTATTATTTGTTGTAAAGTACAGGTAAACAATGTAAAAGGATTTAGCATAAACAAAATGTCCTGTTTTGTAATCAATCACTAAATAATGTATAGGAGCTTAGTACAACATGGGTTTTATTAATAAAAAGAAGCACTCAACCAAAAAGGTCTTCATTATCATCACACTTTTTATGATTCTTAGTGTTATTTCAGTATATTTCACGCATTTATATCACGGAGAAATTATTGTCGGTGATGATTTTCAATTTCATAAAAATAGGATTGAAGGGCTCTACGAAGCTTTGAAAATTCATAATTTTTTCCCGAAAATTAATATGGTATTTATGAATTCGATGGGATATGCTTCCAGTATATTTTATTCAGATNNTCAGATTTTTTCTTATACTTTCCAGCACTATTACGTTTATTGGGCTTTTCTCTTGCAGAATCCTATATAGCATTTGTTATTGTGATTAATTTCGTAACCTTTATAATTGCTTTTGCGTCACATTTTTTAGTGATTAAAGATCAAAGAAAAAGCCTAATATTTTCATTACTCTATACTTTATCTTCTTATCGTTTATTAGATTTAACCACTAGAGCAGCACTAGGAGAAGTACTAGCTATTTGCTTTTTGCCATTAGCATTTATGGGGCTTTATCAAATTATTTATGGAAACTCAAAAAAATGGTATTATTTAACATTAGGAATGGCATTAATTATTCATGCGCATATTCTTTCAGCAGTTATGTTTTCTCTTTTAATAGTTCTTTTTTTAGTCGTTAATGTAAAAAGAATGTTTTTTGAAAAAGAGCGACTGATCAGCATAGTAAAAGCAGCTTTCCTCACAGTTCCTTTAATTGTTTCTTATTTGTTTCCTGTTTTAGAACAACTAGCTTCACAGACCTTTAAAGTTAGTTCTAATCCAATCTTTTTTATGTCAGAAAAAGCTTCCCAATTAGGAAACGCATTTTTAAATGCACTTTCAAATAAATCAACCCCTAATATAGGAATCACTCTATTGCTTCTAACCATTTTTTATGTATTATCAATGAAAAAAATCNNCATGGGATTATTATTGTTGGGATTAACAACAGATTTATTTCCCTGGAAAATCTTGGATCATACTTTTCTAAATACTATTCAATTTCCATGGAGATTTTTAGCTTTTGCAACTTTATTGCTCAGCTGGGTAATAGGGGAGGATCCGTTGAATTTATTTGAAAATAAAAAAGTTTTTTATACACTATCTATTTTAATTACAGTTTTTACGCTATCTTATACCTTAAATCTACGTTCTCAAGTAGAGGCAGAAAAAATTGTTTCTTATGGAGAGTATAATCAGATTAATTCGTATAAAATTGGAGCCGGAAAAGAGTACTTACCTGATAAGGCAAACTTTGAGGATCTCATGAATAAAAAAGAAGAGCTTATATACGATAGTAGTAAATTAACAATCAAAAATTACCATAAAAATAAAGATGTAATTATCTATGATTATCAAGCCTTAAGTAAAGAACTAGTTACTGTTCCTTTGATATACTATAAAGGTTATGTAGGAGAACTTTCAGGTAAAGGAACAATTAGTGAGCCATTTTTAAATGAAGCTGAAGCTGGGTTGACATCTGTCGCAGTAGAAGGAACCGGGACTGTTAAAATTTATTACAAAGACACTTTAATACAAAAACTGTCTCAATGGGTTTCAATAGCGAGCTGGATATTATTATTAAGTTATCTGTTTGTTATTAAACGAAGACAGATAAGAGAAGACAAAAGATAATTATAGAGGTGAAAAAAATGGACAATAAAGAGCTTATATCGATTGTTATTCCCTGCTACAATGAAGAAGAATCTATCGATATTTATTATGAAGCAAGGGAAAAAGTAAGACAAAATTTAGCTGCAGAAGATGCTGAGATTGAATATATATTTGTTAATGATGGATCTAAAGATAAAACACTGACTATATTGAGAAAATTGGCAAAAAAAGATTCAGAACGTGTGAGGTATATTTCTTTTTCAAGAAATTTTGGAAAAGAAGCAGCACTTTATGCAGGTTTGGAAAATGCTAAAGGAGACTTTGTTACGGTAATGGATGCTGATTTGCAAGATCCTCCTGAGTTATTAATAGAGATGTTAAAAACAATTAGAGAAGAAGACTATGATTGTGTTGGTACAAGACGCGTTAGTAGAGATGGAGAACCGCCAATTCGTTCATTTTTTGCACGACAATTTTATCGTATAATCAACCGTATTTCAGATACTGAAATTGTCGATGGTGCTAGAGATTATCGATTAATGACAAGACAGATGGTAGATGCGATTTTAGAACTTAAAGAATATAATCGATTTTCTAAAGGGATTTTCAGTTGGGTAGGTTTTAAAACCAAATATTTAGAATATAAGAATATAGAAAGAGTCGCTGGCGAAACTACTTGGTCTTTCTGGGGACTAATGAAATACTCAATTGATGGCATAGTTGCATTTTCAGAAGCTCCTTTAGCATTTGCATCAATAGTAGGCTTGCTATCTTTTATCTTGGCAATTATTATGGTATTTGTCATAGCAATAAGAACCCTTATATTTGATGATCCAACATCTGGATGGACTTCTTTAGTGTGTATTGTTCTTGGTCTAGGTGGGTTACAATTATTTTGTTTAGGAATTGTCGGCAAATATTTAGGAAAAACCTATTTGGAAACTAAAAGGCGTCCTATTTATTTAGTGAAGGAAACAGAAAAGGATCTTACTGCATAAGATTAAATAAGTCGTATTAGTGAATAAATAGCATTCACTAATACTTTTTTTATTGAAAAGTCTAGATAAGAAAGCTAAAAACCGTTATAGTAATATTGTATGTTAATTTTAAATAATTTGAGGAGGTATTTTTTTTGCACAATTGGAAGAAACCGCTACAAAAGTTGCTAACTATCACTATGGTCTTCAGTCTACTTAGTCCAATGATTTTGTCTACAGGAGTATCGGCAGCTGAAAATAAGGAGCCTATCCAAGAGAAAGCAGAATCAACGGTAATAGAAACAGAGTCAAGCGCAGAGAATGAGCCAGTTGAAGAAAACATAAATATAGAAGAGGAAGTACCGAAAGAAGAAATAGATAATTTAGAATCAAGTGAAGACAAACTAAGTGATGAAAAATCAAATGAAGATGCTATTGGCAATGAAAACACTTCTGAAGAATCTTCTACTTCAAGTGAAGAACAAGAAACAAGCAATTCAAAAATAGAAGATTATTTTTCATTAGCTGAAAACAGAGAAAATGCTATCGCAATTATGAAAATAGCAAACGTAGCTAGCGATTCTTCAGATAATAAGAGTGAATCTACTTCAATCATAAACAATTTTATTGAAAATGTTTCTACTGAAGCAATTGCCGCAGCCGGAGAATATCATTCATTTGCGTCAGTTCTGATTGCTCAAGCAGCATTAGAAAGTGCATGGGGAACTAGTGCTCTGATTAAAGAGTTAGAAAGTTATAATTTGTTTGGTGTAAAAGCAAGTGAAGCAGAAGATTTCGTGCAATACTATTCGAAAGTCGCTGATCAAGAAAATACAACTCTTGAAAATGTGAAATTCAAAAAATATTCATCTTATAAAGAAGCTTTTGCGGAAAATCTATTAAAATTACAACAGAATCCTGAATGGAAAAGTTTCAAAGATTCAGCAGACTCTGAAAATTATAAAAATATCCTCCATATCCTTTCAGAGGAATATAGCAACGTTCCCAATTATGAGAACATGTTAAATACTATTATTGAAACATATGATTTAACTCAATATGATAAATCAGTTTCGGAAAGTGAAACAGAATCTGATACAGAAGAGGAAGTTGTAGATAAGCCACAACAAAGATCTACATTTGCTGTAAGTGTGAAAAAAGCTGAAGTTATTACTTCAGAAAAAACAATCGATTATAGAGCAAAAATCAATCGTAAAACAGATACTATCAATACAAAACCATATGGAACAGAGGGCTATAAAAGAACAGCTTGGTCTTCAGAATATTATGGTCAAGAAGTGAAAATTTCTAAAGAAGCAGTGACCAATCGTGCTACATGGGCATTAATTTCAATAAATGGTAAAGAATTAGGATGGATTGATAAAGCAGGTTTAGATATTGAAAAAGTAACGTCTTCTACAGATACTTCTTATTATAAAAGAATTGGTCGTAAAACAGATAGTATTTCAACCTTACCTTGGGGAACAGAAGGATTTAAGGTAGTAGAAATGTCTTCTCAGTATTTAGGCAAACAAGTTAAAATCATTAAAGAAGCTAAAAC
>DIDU01000116.1:0-1890 GCA_002418295.1 Carnobacterium sp. UBA5792
CATTTAATGCTGTATTTAGAGTTAGAAGTAGATTGGCATTTGCTATTCATAAATTCTTTAATGAAAGAGGATTTGTATATGTTCATACTCCAATAATAACAGGTAGTGATGCTGAAGGCGCTGGAGAAATGTTCAGAGTTACAACATTAGATTTAGATAATATTCCAAAAGATGACGATGGAAATGTTGATTTTTCACAAGATTTCTTCTCAAAATCTACTAACTTAACTGTAAGCGGTCAATTACAAGCAGAAGCTTACGCATTAGCATTTAGAAATGTGTATACATTTGGACCAACTTTCAGAAGTGAACACTCTAATACTCCTAGACATGCTGCAGAATTCTGGATGATGGAACCTGAAATATGTTTTGCTGATTTGGATGATGTATGCAATTTGGCTGAAGATATGGTTAGATATATCATAAAAGATGTTATGGAAAATTGTGAAGAAGAAATTAAATTCTTCAACAGTTTTGTAGACAAGAACTTAATTGAAAGATTAACAAAAGTTGCCAATAAATCATTCAAAAAATTAACTTATACTGAAGCTGTTGAAATTTTACAAAAATCAGGAGAAAAATTTGAATATCCTGTTGAATGGGGAATGGATTTACAAACAGAACACGAAAAATATTTGAGTGAAAAAGTTGTTGACGGGCCGGTATTTGTTACTGATTATCCAAAAGAAATCAAGGCGTTCTATATGAGACTTAACGACGACAACAAAACAGTTGCGGCAACAGATCTTTTAGTCCCAGGAATTGGTGAATTAATTGGAGGAAGTCAAAGGGAAGAAAGANNAAGTTTTTATAATAATATTTGAATAAAAGTAGTAAATAATTAAAAATTTTCAGAGAATTGGTGGTTGGTGCGAATCAATATTTGAGATTATTGAACTTGTTTATTAATAAAATATTCGTATATCTGCGTTAAAGATTTGAGTGGGATTAACCAATAAGAGTGGTACCGCGGAATTTTATTTCGTCTCTTCTTTGTAAGAGACGAATTTTTTATTATTTGGAGGTAAAAATGGATAGATATAATCCGAATTCAATTGAGAAAAAGTGGCAAAAATATTGGGAAGAAAACAAAACTTTTAAGACTTCTGATGATAAGTCAAAAGAAAAATTCTACGCATTAGTAGAGTTTCCTTATCCATCTGGACAAGGACTACACGTAGGCCATCCAAGACCATACACTGCATTGGATATCGTTTCAAGAAAAAGAAGAATGCAAGGATATAATGTTTTGTATCCAATGGGTTGGGATGCATTTGGACTTCCTACAGAAAATTTTGCTATTAAAAATAAAATAAGACCTGAAATTGTTACAGAAAATAACNNAATCAATCGGTTTTTCTTTTGATTGGGACAGAGAAATAAACACAACAGACCCAGATTACTATAAATGGACTCAATGGATTTTCATCCAAATGTTTAAAAAAGGACTTGCATATAAAAAAGAAATGCCTATTAACTGGTGTCCTTCATGTAAAACAGGACTTGCAAATGAAGAAGTAATAAACGGTCATTGCGAAAGATGTGGTGGAGAAGTAATCAGAAAAGTTAAGAATCAATGGATGCTTAAAATAACTGAATACGCTGATAGGCTTATAGATGATTTAAAAGATGTTGATTATTTGGATAGAATAAAATCTCAACAAATAAACTGGATTGGAAGATCATACGGCGCAGAAATTAATTTTCCAATAAAAGAAGTTGACGAAAAAATTACTGTTTTTACGACAAGAGCAGATACTATATTTGGTGCAACTTACATGGTTATTTCTGTTGATCATCCTTTGATTGAAAAATATAGTGATCAAATTAAAAATATCGAAGAAATTAGAAGATACAGACAAGAAGTAGCTAAGAAATCGGAATTAGAAA
>DIDU01000116.1:1898-2396 GCA_002418295.1 Carnobacterium sp. UBA5792
AAAGAACAGATTTATCTAAAGAAAAGACAGGATACAAAATTGATGGCTTAACAGCAATCAATCCATTGACTAACAAAGATATCCCTGTTTATGTATCAGATTATGTATTGATGACTTATGGAACAGGTGCTATTATGGCAGTTCCTGCACACGATGACAGAGATTACGAATATGCTAAAAAATTTAACATTGAAATGATTCCTGTAATTGAAGGATCCGACATAGAAAATTCTGCATTCACCGAAACAAACGAAGGAAATCTTATTAATTCTGAATTTTTGAATGGCTTGAGTGTAAACGAAGCAAAAGAAAAAATGTATGAATACATTGAAGAAAAAGAAATAGGTCACAAGAAAACAAACTACAAATTAAGAGATTGGGTATTTTCTAGACAAAGATATTGGGGAGAACCAATTCCATTGGTTTATTGTGAACATTGTGGATGGGTTCCTTTGGAAGAAAAAGATTTACCGTTAGTATTGCCTAAGGTCGATAATT
>DIDU01000116.1:2507-2772 GCA_002418295.1 Carnobacterium sp. UBA5792
TCCTACAAAAGAACCATATATGAAGAGGACTAGCCATGGAATGATTTTAGGTGACAACAACGAAAAAATGAGTAAGTCTCGTGGTAATGTTGTAAACCCAGATGATATCGTCAGAGATTTTGGTGCAGATACTTTGAGATGTTATGAAATGTTCATTGGAGATTTTGAAAAATCAGCTCCTTGGTCTGAAAATGGAGTTAAAGGTTGTAGAAAATTCTTAGATAAAGTATGGAGAACACAAGAATTAGTTGATGAAGATTCTAAT
>DIDU01000082.1:0-289 GCA_002418295.1 Carnobacterium sp. UBA5792
CGGCTTGCGGGTGTTCCCCAACTGATCTTAACCGCAATCCAAAACAAGTCTTGAATAAAACAAACCAACATAATACAGCAATAAGAATCCCTACAAAAGCTGGTGCTGAAGTGCCTTTAAAGAAAATATCGCCAATAACGGGTATCTTTTCCAATAACGGAATGTTAGCTTTCCCGAAATTTTTAGAAATAATATCTGTTTGACCACGGCCATCGTATAATACACGAGTTAAAAAGACAGCGAGAGCAGGCGCCATTAAATTGATAACTGTTCCTGAAATAATATGATC
>DIDU01000082.1:438-8635 GCA_002418295.1 Carnobacterium sp. UBA5792
TATTCCTTCAAGACCTACGTTAACGATTCCACTGCGCTCAGAAAATGTACCGCCGAGTGCTGTTAAAATAAGAGGAGCCGAATAAACTAACGCTGAAGAAAAGATAAGTTGCAACACACTTATAGTATCCATCTTATTTTACTCCTCCTTTATTTACTCTAGCCCGTTTATCGATAAAGAAACGAATCAAGTAATTAGCCCCTACAAAGAAAATAATCGAAGCAATCACAATATCGACAACTTCTGTAGGTACTCCTGCCATTAACGGCATGCTGTTCCCACCGATTTTTAAAGCACCAAATAATAAAGCAGAGAATAAAATACCAACTGGACTGCCTAATCCAAGTAATGCAACGGCCATCCCATCAAACCCAATTGTCGGCATCGCACCTTGGACGAAGATGTTTTGAAAAGTTCCCATTCCTTCCATTGCTCCACCTAATCCGGCAAGCGCTCCGCTAATCAGCATAGAAATAATAATATTGCGTTTTGTACTCATTCCGGCATATTTAGAAGCGAATGGATTTAAACCTACTGCACGAATCTCAAAACCACTGGTTGTTTTTTTCATCAAGATCCAAACGATTAACGCCATAATCAAAGCCAAAAAGATCCCAGCATGTAAAGTTGAATGACTCGTTAAGTCCGATAACCATTGCCAACGCAAACTTGCTTCTTTTGGAATACGCGCAGTCGAATCTGATGCATCGGTCAACACATTCCGAATTAAATAATTTGTAGTGTACAGTGCTGTATAGTTTAACATGATCGTTACAATTACTTCACTGGTATTAAAATAAGCTCGTAAAAATCCAGCAATTCCAGCCCATATTGCCCCAGCTGCAGCTCCTACTATCACGCTTAAGGTTAACAATATCATACCTGGCATTTCTGGAAATGATAGTGCGAACCAAACTGAACACAACCAGCCTAAGAGTGCTTGACCGGCAACCCCGATATTAAAGAAGCCGGCTGTATAAGCTACTGAAAAACCAAGAGCAGTAAAAATAAGTGGCGTTGCTTGTCTTAATGTTTCTCCGATATAAAATGAATTACCAAATGATCCCTTGATCATTGATTGATAGCCAGCAATTGGGTCATAACCAAATACTAACATGATCAATGCGCCCAATAATAATCCTAAAATAACAGAAAATATTGGAACTAATATATTATTCCACTTGCCTTTATTACTTAACATGAGCCCGCTCCTTTCCGCTTTCTTGATTAGCAGCAGCTCTCGCTTTTTCAAGGGACGATCCTGCCATCAGCAACCCAAGTTCTTGTTGAGTTGTTTCTCTCGGTTTCACGAACGCGACAATATGTCCATCATACATAACGGCAATGCGATCGGAGACATTTAAGATTTCATCTAATTCAAAGCTCATCAGTAAAACGGCTTTTCCTTTATCTCGTTGTTCAATCAAACGTTTGTGGATGTATTCAATCGCACCCACATCTAACCCACGTGTTGGCTGAGCTGCAATCAATAAAGAAGGATTACGATCGATTTCTCTGGCAATGATGGCTTTTTGTTGATTTCCGCCTGACAATGCACTGGCAGGCACCATTTCGCTTTCTGTCCGTACATCAAATTCTCCAATCAACTTTTTCGCATAATTTTTGATGGCTTTAGGATTCAAGAAACCGTTCTTGCTCAGTGGTTTTTGATAGTACGTTTGCAATGCAATATTTTCTTCTAAACTCATAGGTAGGATCAACCCGTATTTATGTCGGTCTTCCGGAATATGTCCTAAGCCAGTTTCAGTGATTTTACGTGGTGGATTATTTTGAATTTCTTTTCCATTTAAACTAATTTTTCCACTTTCTACTTTAGCCAATCCTGTGATAGCTTGGATCAACTCGCTTTGTCCATTTCCATCTATTCCAGCAATTCCCAGCACTTCACCCGCATGCACTTCTAAGCTCAATTTCTTAACAGCTTCTAATCCACGATCTTCTTTGACTGTAATATCTTGGACAGAAAGAACAACTTCTTTAGGCTGCGCTTCTTTGTTGTCGGTTTTAAAGGAAACTGAGCGCCCAACCATCATATCTGCTAGTTCTTGTTGAGAAGTAGAAGCTACATCTACTGTATCAATACTTTGTCCGCGACGAATAACAGTACACCGATTAGCGACTTGCTTGATTTCATCCAGCTTATGTGTAATTAAAATAATTGATTTTCCTTCATGCGTAAGAGCCTTCATAATTTGCATCAATTCTTTGATTTCTTGAGGAGTTAATACAGCAGTAGGCTCATCAAAAATCAAGATTTCTGCTCCACGATATAACGTTTTTAGAATTTCTACCCGTTGCTCCATTCCAACTGAGATAGATTCTACTTTTGCAGCTGGATCCACTAATAATCCATATTTTTCCGATAAATCTTTTATTGCTTGTTTTGCTGTTTTTTTATCCAAAACACCAGCTGTATTGGGTTCACTGCCTAAAATGATATTTTCAGTTACCGTGAACTTTTTTACCAGCATAAAATGTTGATGAACCATTCCGATTCCCAGTTTATTAGCCACACCAGGAGAATTAATTGTCACTTCTTTTCCATTCATCAGGATTTTTCCTGAAGTCGGCTCTAAAAGCCCAGATAAAATGTTCATCAAAGTAGATTTCCCTGCTCCATTTTCACCTAACAGCGCATGGATTTCACCTTTTTTTAGCTGCAAATTGATATTATCGTTCGCTTTAAAGGTACCAAATTCCTTGGTAATGCCTTTCATTTCTATGACGAAATCCGTTTCCGACACGATAGACTCACTCCTTTTCACCTGCTTGAATTCATTATCCATTATACGTTATTTACTAACAAGGAGCTACAGAGAATTTTCTTTTTATTCTAATCGTAAATCCAGCGCTTTCACTTTTTTCATTTTTTAAGCTGCTCCTCAATACGGTACATTGCAAGAAATATTTTAGTGTTTTATAGAAAACGATAAGAGATGAAAAGGCCGGAATAAATATCCGGCCTTTTTGTCGACATTCAACTTAGTCTTACTAATTTCTTATTTTTCTGGAGTTTGAGGTACTTCAATGTCACCATTGATAATTTTTTCTTTGTAATCTGCTACTGTCTTTTTAACTTCGTCTGTTAAGTTGCCGTCTGTTATATCAACGCCGCCTTCAGCTAAACCAAAGTTTGTTGTTTCTCCACCAGTAAAGTTTCCAGCCATTGCATCATTCGAAATATCTTTTACCGCTGCACCTACACCTTTAAGTGTAGAAGTTAAAGTCAAGTTACCTGAATCATATTTACCTTCAGCTTCTTGGTCGCGGTCTACACCGATTACCCATATTTTTTTAGAAGAATCAGCTTTCATGCGGTCTTTAGCTTCTGAGAACACGCCATTACCTGAATCACCGGCTGCTTGATAAATAATATCGATGCCGCTGCTGTACATTGCAGCTGCTAATTGTTTTCCACGTGCTGCATCTCCGAAAGAACCCACATATTCTACTTTTACGTCGATAGATGGATCAACTTCTTTAACACCGGCAACAAAACCAGCTTCAAAACGTGAGATAACATCACTTTCTTGTCCACCGATAAATCCGATTTTACCTGTTTCTGTTGATTCTGCTGCAGCCACACCTGCTAAGAAAGCTGCTTCATGGTCTTTGAACAAAACAGATTCAACGTTTGGAGCATCTATAACATCATCAATAATAACAAAATGTTGATCTTCGTTTTGTTCTGCCACATCTGTCATGGCTTCTTTTAATTTATAACCGATACCAAAAATCAAGTCAAATTTAGCATTTACTGNNTTGCTGCAGAATCTGAAGAAGCTGTATCTGAATCACTTGATCCACAGGCTGCTAATGTCGCGCCTGAAACTAATCCTAAAGCTAAAAGACTCATAAAATTGCGTTTTTTCATTAAAAAAACCCCCAACATTTTTTTAGTGCGAATAAATTACCATTCATTCACCCTCAATAAGTATAGTACCATCTTTAATCTATAAAATAAACAACAAAACGATGATTGCAAACGTTTTACTCAAAAATTGTTCACTTTTTAATCTCCTTCTCATCTAAGATAAAAGACCTTGTTAAAACAGGAATAGGCCAAACAACATTTAGAGCTGAAGCTGGTGCAATTCTAACAAAGTCGATACCGGATTTTCTTTTTGTAAGTCTCCGAGAACAACTGTGCAAATAAGCAAAAAGAGATAAGCATTTGTCTCATCTCTTCTCACTCTTTCTTTTTACTTTATTTAAATCCCTGCATTTTCTTCTTCAGGATTACCAGGTACTTCTGTGATGTTTACTTTTCTTGGCTTGCTTCCTTCTGAAGGTCCTATTATCCCCCGCATCTCCATCTCGTCAATCAAACGAGCGGCTCGATTGTATCCAATTCTAAAACGTCTTTGCAATAAAGAAATACTGGCTGTCTGCATTTCCACAATCATTTGGACAGCTTCATCGTATACTTCGTCTTGGACTTCGCCACTGACAGATTCCGGTTCATCAACAGGCATCATTTCCTCTACGTAGTTGGCTCCCTGTTGATCTGTAACATAGGAAACGACACGTTCTACTTCATCGTCTGAAATAAACGCCCCTTGTACACGGACCGGTTTGTTTTCTCCCATTGGCAAGTAAAGCATATCTCCTCTTCCAAGAAGTTTTTCAGCTCCGCTGCTATCAATGATCGTTCGTGAATCCGTTCCGCTTGAAACGGCAAACGCAATACGTGAGGGAACGTTTGCTTTAATGATACCTGTTATAACATCGACACTTGGCCGTTGTGTAGCTAAAATCATATGGATTCCAGCTGCTCTTGCCATTTGTGCCAAGCGTATAATGGCATCTTCGACTTCATTACTTGCTACCATCATTAAATCAGCCAACTCATCTACAACAACTACAATAAAAGGAAGTGTGGGATGATTCGCCCCCTCTTCTAGGTTCTTTTCTAATACGAACTGATTGTATCCGGTAATGTTCCGCTGACCGCTGGCAGCAAAAAGTTCATACCGTTGTTCCATTTCAGCAACTACTTTTTGTAGAGCCTGTGCTGCTTTCTTAGGATTTGTGACAACAGGCGTCAATAAATGCGGGATACCATTATAAACATTCAATTCTACCATTTTAGGATCGATCATCATTAATTTCACTTCGTTTGGTTTAGCTTTCATCAACAGACTAGTAATGATTCCATTAATACAGACCGATTTTCCGCTTCCCGTTGAACCCGCTACTAATAAATGGGGCATTTTAGTTAAATCAGCCATCGCCACATTGCCTGAAATGTCTCTACCTAGTGGTACTTCTAAAAGTTTCTCGTTGTTTTTCACTTGCCCTTCGATGACATTACGAAAAGCTACTAAACTCACTTCACTATTTGGCACTTCTATTCCAATAAACGGTTTTCCCGGAATCGGAGCTTCCATTCGGATGTCTTTCGCTGCTAACGCTAGTGCTAAATCATCGCTTAAACTCACTATCTTGCTAACTTTTACGCCAACAGCTGGTTGAATCTCATATTTAGTCACAGCCGGTCCCAAATTAGCTTTGGTTACTTTAGCATCTACACCAAAACTTGCAAAAGTTTCTTCTAGTTTTTTTACATTTTGTTGAATTAACGTATATTCATTTGTTTGGTCCGTCTCTTTTATTTCATCTAGTAACGTAACTGGCGGAAGCTGGTAATCTGTATTTTCAACTTCCATTTTAATTTCAAAATCTAAATTATTTTCATTGGCCGGCTCTTCTTCAACTGCTCTTTTTTTATTCTGTTCATCTGTTTGTACCCGGCTTTGGTAACTGTCGATTTCTAATTGCTGCTGCTCGACATGATCGGTTAGTTCATTATTCTCTATTTGTCCTGCTTGTTCTTTTTTTAAGGATCTTTTTTCAGGTTTTAACGTCCTCTTGTTCGTTTCCTTATCCATTACTGAGGAGGTTTTATTTTTTTCTTTCAGTTTCTGCCATTCTCGAATCCTAGCTAAAATTGCAGCAAAGAATGACTGAACAGCTTGACTGACCTGTTTAACTGCGCTTCGTATCATCTCCATAAATCTTTTAAAAGATAAGTCAAAAATAAAAAAGAACCCGATAAACCAAAAAATGCCAACTAACAAATACGTCCCCCATTGAGAGAATAGGAAATAACTGGCCGCATATAAAACTGCTCCAATCAGCCCGCCGCCTAAAGACTGAACAATTTCATTCTTAGCCATGTCCGTCATAAAAAAACGCAAGGTTGCTGAGATCACATTTAAATCTGAGTGAATAATGGGAGCAAACANNCTGTTCCTTTAAAAATTAAATAGCCTCCGTATAAAGCGACTAATAATGCAGCAAACATAAATGTATTCCCTACAAAAAAGCGGAATAAGTTCGCACTTAAAATACCGACAAATCCTAACTGAGAGGCTGCAAATAAACTTAAAATAATAAATAGTATACCGATAATTTCAATTGAAAAACTTTGTTGTTCTCTTTTTTTAGTCGTACTCTTTTTTTTAGCTGCCACAACTACAGAACCTCCTTTGACACTTCTTTCCTATTATACACAAAATAAATAAAAAGCGGAATAGTCTCTCTAAACAAACACAAAGCCTTATATTTCAACTTTCAAAATATAAGGCTTTTGTATTTTCCTTTTAATTTCCTTGTTTTTCCATAGCAGCTTTTAAAGCAAGTGCCAATGGGCTTTCAACTTCTTCTTGGGCTTCTTGATTTACTTTTTTCAGTAAGCGCTTGGTTTCGTGTTTAGTAATTTTTTTGTTTTTATTGTCTCCCATTTTTTCAGAAAGATTACAGTACTTGCATTTAAAATACTTTCCTTTTTTCCCTTCATGAATCTCCATTTTCCGATGACATTGAGCACAACGTCGATTAGAGATTTTTGGTTCTTTAAACCTTCTGTATGAACAAGACGTACTGCTGCAAACTAATAATTTACCTTCTCGTCCATTGCGTTCTTTTAATAATTCGCCGCAATCCGGACAAATTTTAGTGGTGATTGAATGATCTTTATACGTTTGTTCACTCATTTTTATTTCTTTAACTAATCGATTGGCTTCTTTTTTTATTTCTTTCAAAAAAACTTCTTTTTTTAATTGACCTAAAGCTATTTTTTCTAGTGAGTTCTCCCATTTGCTTGTCAATTCCGGTGTGACCAAAGCCGGATTCACTAACGTTAATAATTGTTTTCCTTTTGGAGAAACTGACAATTTCGTAGTTTTTCGCTCCATTAATTCACTGCTGATCAATTTCTCAATGATTTCCGCCCGAGTCGCCGGTGTTCCTAAACCATATTTTTCCATTTTTTGAAGCAATGTCGATTCAGTTAAACGATTGGGGGCTTTAGTTAATTGTTTTTTTATCTTGACTGTCGCTTGCTTTAATTGTTCACCTTGCTTGTACTGTTTTTTATTTTTTGTTGGCTCAACTTGCCGCCAGCCATTTTCCAACACGACTTCTTGCTGCAACTTAAACGTTACATCTTCTACAGCTAACCAATAAGTTGTTTGAGCCACTTTATAAGCTGGTAAAAACAAACCTAAAAACCGCTCTACGATCATTCGATAAATACGCAATTCATCCTGATCCATTTTTTCTGGACGCGGTCGTTCTTCAGTCGGGATAATTCCATGGTGGTCAGTCACTTTATTGTTATCAAACACGCCTTTTTGAGTCACTTGTGACCCTTTTTTCACTATCTCTTTTACCTCTATGCTGGCAAATGGCTGGATAGCTTGCAAGCGATCTTTCATTGTACTTTGCATATCTGTTGTCAGATGCTTTGAATCTGTTCTTGGATAAGAAACAATTTTATGCCGTTCATAAAGAGCTTGCATAATATTTAGTGTCTTNNATTAGCTTCCCGTTGCAGTTCAGTTAAATCATAGGGTAGTGGAGCTGCAGAACTGCGGATTTTCTCTTTCATTTCCTTGACTAAGATTGGTTTCGAAGACAATCGGTCAGCTAATTTTTCTGTTTCTATTCGTTCATGAAATTTTTGTGGAGCTCCTTCTACTAAGCTAGCGGTTTGCTCATCCACAATTATCTCTAGCGTAAAGTAAGTTTCTGGTATAAACGCTTCAATCGCTGCTTCTTGTTTCCTTACCATCGCTAAAGTTGGAGTTTGAACCCGTCCGGCTGATAAGCTATCTTGGTATTTAACTGTCAAAGCTCTGGTTACATTCAATCCTATCAACCAATCTGCCTC
>DIDU01000082.1:8678-11023 GCA_002418295.1 Carnobacterium sp. UBA5792
TTGGTCTGTTTGGGACGAAATCCATAAACGTTTCACCGGTTTATTGAACTTGCTATATTCTAAGATCCAACGAGCTACAAGTTCTCCTTCGCGTCCTGCATCTGTTGCTATCACAGCTTGGCCAACATCTTTTCGTTGTGCTAAGCGTTTAATTGCTTTTAGTTGATGTTCTGTATTTTTTAATGGTTTGATTAGCATCTTTTCTGGAATCAATGGCAAACTTTCCATATTCCACGTTGCCCATTCTGGTTTATAATCTTCTGGCATCTTCAATCCCACTAAATGGCCTAGTGCCCAAGTAATAATGACTTCTTTACCTTCAATATAATTTTTGTTTTTTTGATTTGCTCCTAGTACTCTGGCAATTTCTTTGCCAACACTTGGTTTTTCAGCAATAATTAGAGTTTTCATTTTATTTCCTTTCTGTGCGAACCTATTCATCTATGGTCTTTATTCCGTCCATTTGTTTTCCTTTAATAAGGACAAAGCTAAAATAATTGTATGCTATCTTGAGATCCAACGCAATACCAGTACTCTGATTCTTTACCCATCTATAGATTATTTGACGGATTCCTTTTGTACTTATAAAATAGGGATAATAACATACCGAAGTTTCAACTATTTTTTCCAACTTTCCATTAGAAAGTGAGGTCTCTGAAAGATGGTTAATTTTAAACGAATCAAAGAGAGCATGCAACAGTACTTGCCTTTCGATAAAAAAACAAAAATATCTGAACCACTAGGAGGAAAACCTGTGAAAAAAGTGAAGCTGACTGTAAAGGGACGTGTTCAAGGAGTAGGGTTTCGTTACATGACAAAGATGGTAGCCGACCAATTGGGTGTCTTCGGAATAGTTCGTAATGAATCCGATGGCAGTGTTTATATTGAAGCAAATGGAGAACCAGAAAAAATTGATGCTTTTATTGAAGAAATAAGAAAATCGCCATCTCCAAGCGGAAAAGTCGAGCATATTGATCTGACAGAAGATGCCACATTGCCTACAAAAGATAATTTTTCAGTAAGTAATTGAATTCGCTTCACAAATCCTGTATAGTTGGTGTGTTATCGGTAAAAAACATTAATGAAGGATAGTGAACAATGAAAAAAAATAACAAACTTCTCTTGACTGGATCGCTTTTAGGCGTCATGCTCTTTCTTTCTGGTTGTATGAGTACAGATAAACAAGGTAATCCTAAAGGTTTTATTTACGAATTTTTAGTTGTTCCTACACAACAACTAATTATTTGGTTAGCTGATACATTTAACGGAAACTATGGTTTTGCAATTATTATCATTACATTAATTGTTCGAATCATTATCTTGCCTTTAAATTTAAGCCAATCGAAGAAATCTTTAACACAGCAAGAAAGAATGCCTTTCATCAAGCCTGAAATGGATGCCATTCAAGCTAAACAAAAAGCTGCTGTTACTCCTGAAGAAAAAGCAGTCGCTCAACAAGACTTAATGGCGTTATATAAAGATAACAATATGAGTATGCTCGGCGGAATCGGCTGCTTGCCATTATTGATTCAAATGCCAATTTTCACAGCCATGTTCCAAGCCATTCGGTTATCACCTGAAATTGCTAATAGTACATTTTTGGGTATCAGTTTAGGTGTTCGTAATATTCCTTTAGCTATTGCAGCTGGGCTGATTTATCTTGTACAAGCTTATGTTTCGATGATTGGTGTAGCACCTGAACAAAAGAAACAGATGAAAACCATGATGTATATGAATCCGATCATGATTTTGATGTTTACCATTTCTTCTCCGGCTGGATTAGGTTTATATTGGTTAGTTGGTGGATTCTTTGGAGTTTTCCAAACTTTGATTACAAACTTCTACTTCAAACCAAGAATCAAAGCACAAATAACAGAAGAAATGAAAAATCGTCCAAAAAAAGAACGAGTCATTAAAACTGCTGAACCTTTAAATGAACAACCTACACTAACAGCTAATTCTACGCCTAGACAAACTGCTTCTAAAAATAGAAATGGCCGCAATGCGGGTAAACAACAAAGAAGATAAAAAAAGATTTCTGCTTTTAAAAAGCAGAAATTTTTTTTTATTTAACGGTATTTTCTGTTTCTTGGACTTCTTGATCATTTAGTTCTTGGTAAAGCGGTAATTTGATCCTAAAAATAGAGCCGAAAAAAAAAAAAAAAAATATACAAAAAAAAAAAAATATTTTTTTTTTCTTTTTTTNNCAGAAATAGAACCTTTATATCCTGTCAAAAGTTCTCTAGCAATTGCTAACCCTAAACCATTTCCACCTTTGTGCCGACTTCTGGCTTTATCTACACGATAGAATCGATTAAAGATTTTTTCTGTGTCTTCTTGTGTCA
>DIDU01000082.1:11053-11305 GCA_002418295.1 Carnobacterium sp. UBA5792
AATCGCAATATTCAATTCTTGATTTTCTACCGCAATAGAAACATGAACTTCTTGACGGTCGGTAGAATACTTTACAGCATTATCCATTAAAATAATGAGTATTTGTTCCAAATGATTTCGATAGATAGGTACATAAACTTCTCCATCAATTGCATCATCTAAATTAAACACAAAGTCGGGATGAATCATTTTAAAATTATTCACTGTTTGCAAAACCAGCGGCCGGATAGCTGTTTTTTCATTTTTGTAATG
>DIDU01000044.1:0-263 GCA_002418295.1 Carnobacterium sp. UBA5792
ATACCCAACAATTTCTTTAAAAGTCTTAGCAGAATTTTCTAAACGCTTGGCTCAATCTGAAAAACAAACGACTCGTTTTGCTACGGAAACAGTAGAAACGCGGATTGCTATGTTCTTAGCTGAATGTATGGAGAAAGACCAGTTATCTGCTGAAATTGAATTGCCGATGAGTAAGAAAGATTTAGCTTCTTATTTAGGAACAACACCTGAAACAATCAGCCGGAAATTTGCAGAGCTGGAAGAACAAGGCTTAATTAAACAAA
>DIDU01000044.1:418-624 GCA_002418295.1 Carnobacterium sp. UBA5792
TCTAATAATGGTACATTATTTTATAACCTTAATTTAACCTAATTCTAATATTTGGTTAATTGGTAAAAAAGGAATGAAACTATTTAAGAGGAGGATTTAATATGACAGTCAAAAGAAAAGTAGCCGGAAGTACCCTATTAGCTTTAGCCAGCTTATTGATGGCATGCGGAAATGCAGAGACAGATGGAAAAGCAGCGTCTAATTCT
>DIDU01000044.1:713-2613 GCA_002418295.1 Carnobacterium sp. UBA5792
AAAATTGGCTGATCCTGATACCGCAGCCAACTATGCCTTTCTTCTAGATGGAACTAAGTTAAACGGTAGTGAAATTACGTTAGGTAAAAAGCCCGTTGATGAACTTGGAGTAAAAGCAGTAGACGACTATACTTTAGAGGTTAAATTACAAAATCCAACGACTTATTTCTTATCTCTTTTAGCTTTTAATCCTTTCTATCCGCAAAATGAAGAGTATGTTGAGTCAGAAGGCGATGCTTATGCCTCAACAAGCGATCACATGATTTACAACGGACCTTTTACAATGACAGATTGGTCAAATGCTGGGTCAAGTTGGACATTAGTTAAAAACAAAGATTATTGGGATGTAGAAAATGTTAAAGCAGATGAAATTGATTTTCAAGTTATTAAAGAAACCGGAACAGCATTAAATCTATATGATGCTGGTGAACTAGATCAAGCCGTTATTTCGGGAGAATACGTAAATCAAAGAAAAAATGATCCGGAATACCTTTCAACACCTAATGCTTATGTTTCTTATTTCAGAATGAACCAATTACGTAATGGTTCAGATACTATCTTTGCCAATGAGAATGTCCGAAAAGCTGTAGGTTATGCAGTAGACAAAGAAGCGTTGGTAAATAACGTTTTACAAGATGGTTCAGTAGCTACTTATGGATTTGTACCGCATGGTTTTGTTAAGAACCCGGAATCGGGAGAAGATTTCCGTGAAGAAGCAGGAGATTTTCTAGTAACGGATAAGGACCAAGCGTTAAGTTACTGGAAAGAAGCACAAAAGGAGATAGGCGAAACCATTAAAATTGAATTATTAACAAGTGACGGAGAAGCAGATAAGAAAGTTGCAGAATACTTGCAAAGTCAATTACAAGATACACTACCTGGTTTAAACTTAACGATTCGAGCAGTTCCGCTGCAAAACTCTATTCAACTGACAAGAAATTCTGATTACGATTTAGCATTTGGCCGCTGGGGTCCTGATTATCAAGATCCAATGACTTTCTTAGCTAATCATTTAAGTNNTGCCAATTACAGCAATTTAGAATATGATGATTTATTGGAGGAAGCTTCAACCACCCTAGCGAATGAACCAGAAGCTCGTTGGGAAGCTTTGATCAAGGCAGAAACGATCCTCATTCAAGAAGATGCGGGTATTGTACCGGTTTACCAACAATCTACAACAGTGCTACAAAATGATAATCTAAAAGGAATTGTACAACATAACTTTGGCAGTCCTTATGACTACAAAGGCGCTTATAAAGAGTAAAGAGGTGTTTCTTATTGGAAAAGTATCATTTGTATCAGACAGGAATTAAAGTGGCCACTTTTTCTATTGGAGCAGAAGTGAAAATCAAATTATGGGATATTTTTGCTGGAAAGTGGCAGCCAGAGATGGTATTTAATCAAGAACATGAAGAGTTTTTAAAACGCTATGTTCGTGCAGATATTGGTTTTATATTAGAGCATTTAGAGAATTATAAAGCTTTTGTTTCCGAGCAAAGTCATCCCGAATGGGTCAAAACAAGTTGGGGAAGTATCTATTCAGAATGGACCCTGAATCTTTGGGCAGAACGACAAAAAAATGAGCCGCTGGATATTGTTATTCAAGATCAGCAGTTTGTTGGTTTGGTAACGACCAATAGAGAATTCACAACTGTTTTTATTAAAGAAGGTCATGAAGATGCGACTATTCTAAAAGAATGGACAGAACACCAGCTGCTGGTAGATCAGCCGTATGGAGTAAAGAAAATGGATAATGCTATGGTCAGAATGCGTGATGGCGTTCATTTATCGACCGAAATCTGGTTGCCTGACTCAGAAAAGACTTCTTATCCCGTTATCATGGCCAGAACTCCTTATGGAAAAGAACGGTATTCTGAAAGCCATTATCGCTTTGTGCAAC
>DIDU01000044.1:2631-3888 GCA_002418295.1 Carnobacterium sp. UBA5792
GATGTACGCGGTCGGAATGAGTCAGAAGGAAACTATATCAGCATGGCTCATGAACGTGAAGATGGGGACGATACACTTAACTGGTTGGCTCAGCAAGAATGGTGTGATGGAGAAATTGGAATGCTAGGCGGTTCATATGGCGGTTTTGTTCAATGGGCAGCAGCATCTTCTGGAAATCCGCATTTAAAAGCATTGGTGAGTATTGTGACAGCTGGTAGTCCATTTGTGGATATGCGTCGTAAAGGTGGGGCACTTATTTCTGGTGGAATCCCTTTAGGCTTTGCTTTATCAGAGAAAAAATTTAATCCAGACTTGATGATGCGCGATGATTGGGCTGAATTAATGAAAATANNTTGAACTGGTTTGCGCGTAAAGAAGCCATTAATGTACCAGCCTTAATTATTTCAGGTTGGTATGATGACAATGGTGCTGGCACAACAGAAGCTATTCAGGTAACCAATACTTACCCCAAAAATAAACGTAAAATCATCTTAGGACCTTGGCTGCATAAAGGCAATGCTAATCGCGATTTGGGAGAGATTGCTTTAGGTAATGCTGCATTAAGGCACGATATTGATTTACAGCATCTCTTGTGGTTTGAACGTTTTTTGAAAAATAACAACAATGGTGTAGACGCTGGACCTGCCATTGAATACTATACTGTTAATGAAAATAAATGGAAAACTGCCGCCCAGTGGCCTCCTGAATCTACCCAAGAAGAGACTTATTATTTAACCAGTACACATGATGCGAGAAGCTCATCTGGAGATGGCAAGCTGACCAAGGCGAAACCTGAAAAAGAAAAAGAAGATGATTTCACCTACGATCCCGATCATCCTGTACCGCATTTGATTAATTTATCAGAAAATGAGATTTGTTTTCCAAATGATTATCATGCAGTTGAAAAACGCCAAGATGTTCTTTGTTATACAACGGAACCTTTTGTTTCTGAAACGACCATTACAGGTCAAATAAAAGTAGGCTTTTACGCTAAAAGTACCGCAGTCGATACAGATTGGGTCGTTCGCTTAACAGATGTTTCTCCTAATGGAACTTCAACCAATTTAGCAGAGGGAATATTGTGCGCCCGCTTTAGAGAAAGTTTTAGTCAGCCTTCTTATCTTGTTCCAAATGAAGTCTATTATTATGAGATCGAAACATCTAAGATTTCTAACCAATTTCTTCCTGGGCACCAATTAAGATTGGATATCACAAGTAGTGCGGAGAATTATATTTTCCCACACAGCAATACGAAGA
>DIDU01000044.1:3897-4197 GCA_002418295.1 Carnobacterium sp. UBA5792
TTCACTTAAAACGATTCCTGCTGATCAGACCATTCTTTCAGGAGGAAAATATCCTTCTAAAATTACTCTGATGGTAGAAAAATAAATGTTAGAGAAGTTCGAATTCTTACTTGCTGGTAGCAGCTAGTTAAAATTCGAACTTCTTTTATTTTTAGCTAAAAATAAATACAAACACACTATGTAGTGGTTGAAAAACAAAACGATATGCTATATAGTATGTGAGTGAGAAATATAAAAAAAGGAGGTGAGTTTTAAGTGCAGATTTATACAAAAAGAGGCGACTATGGAAATACAAATATT
>DIDU01000044.1:4322-9122 GCA_002418295.1 Carnobacterium sp. UBA5792
GAATGGTTGAGTGGATCGAGTCGCGAATCGATGTATATGCAGAAATTCCAGATGCAATTGAATCTTTTGTCTTGCCAGGCGGTCATCCTGTAGCAAGTTTGTTGCATATGGCTAGGACGACGGTCAGAAGGGCAGAACGCCGTATTGTCAGTTTAGTAGCAGAAGAAGAGACAAATTCGCATGTCAGCATTTTTATGAATCGTTTATCGGATTATCTATTTGCTGTTGCACGTCTGGTCAATCATCAAGCTGGAATAAAAGAACCATTGTATGAACGTGGTGGAAAAGTTTTTCACACTTCTTTAACGAAAAAAGATATCCGTTAAAAACTGAATAAGCAATTGAAAACTGGAAGTTGGTGAAAATCCAACACGGTCCCGCCACTGTAAAAAGCAGCTGCTTTAAGTCAGGTCTTTTTTCAATTGTTTTAAACCGACTGTTTCGAGGCAGAACAGCGGGAGAACGCTAACGACAAATTGCCTCGTTGGCTTTTTTTGTAGAGTAGGGTATGATAAGTTTTTTTGCATTCGATGTCTAGTAGGTCAAGCCGGGTTTGCTCCGCTTTTCTTGTTTCAAAAATAGGGATACAATTGATTTGGAGGAATAGAAAATGAAAATAAAATTGAAATTAAAGTTAGGAATCATTATCGCAGCTTCGTTAGCATTGGTGGCTTGCAGTGATACGAGTCAAGCACCTGTAAACGAAAGCAGTTCAGCCGCTTCAAGTGAAATGACTGCTAGCAGTTCAGCAGCAGAAACGGTGTCCGTTTCAATTCAAATACAAGAAGAAGGCGAAGATTTGCCTGATGCGAACAAAGAAATAAAAGCAGAATCAGGAGAAACGTTGTTAGAAGCAATGGAAAAAACATACGACATTACTGAAAAAGATGGGTTTATTTCTGCTATTGAAGGCCACGAACAAGATGATAAAGCAGGGAAATACTGGTTGTACACTGTCAACGGGGAGCAAGCTACTGTTGGAGCAGCTGAATATATTTTAGAAGACGGCGATACTATCGTGTGGAACTTAGATGGCATGTAAAGCTAAACAGCTGTCTATTCAACGACTCACGTTACTTGCAATGATGACGACACTTTGCCAAGTGAGCCGGTTAGTATTTCAATTCTTGCCAAATGTTCAACCCGTGACCGTGATCTTAATTATTTTGACTCTTTCATTAGGAGTCAGTGATGGATTAATTGTAGCTGTTTTATCTATCTTTATTTCAAACATTACATTAGGCATGGGAGTATGGACGATTGCTCAAATGATTTCATTTGCTCTGCTGGTTTTAGTGACAGGGGTAGTGATCAAACCGTTTTTTAAGCAGATTCCTTTTCTGATAATGGTGTTATATGCAGTCTTAATGGGGTATCTATATGGTTTTATTATTTCACTCGTTCAAGCTCCGTTCTTCGGCATTCAAAATTTCTGGGTCTATTATATTTCCGGACTGCCATTCGATACGTTGCATGCTATAGGCAATGGTGGGTTTTATTTAATTTTAGCGCCTATCCTATTCCCATTATTAAAGAAATTTACAGAAAAATATTTTAAAGAGTAAATAAAAAAGGCTGTCTAAAAAGGATAGTTAGTTAGAAAAAATGCAGAAAAACACCAAAATGACGTGTGGTACTTTTCTGTATTTTTTTGTTGCTGCTTTTCTCAATTTCTTTCGAGACAGAGTGGGCTTGTCCCGCTGTTCTTAGTATATGTATGTTAAACTAGATTCAGAGAAATAGCTCTGAAAAGCAAAATGAGAGCGTTAACTAAATAAAATGCTGGACAGAAGAAATTAGAGCAACTAACAGTTCTTAGGAGGAGAAAGACATGACTCAATATTTAGGAATAGATATTGGCGGTACAGAAATAAAGTATGGTTTAATCAATGATGAAGGAGAAATAAAAGAAGTAGAAAGAAAAAAGACACCGTTAGATTCGTTAGAAAGTTTTATTGCTGTCATGGGTGAAATTTATGATCTTTATGCAGAACAAATTTCTGGTATGGCTATTAGCATGCCGGGAATTATTCATTCAAAAACAGGGTATGCAGTTCATGGCGGAACTTTGGAGTACATTAAAAAAATGAATATGGTTGAACTGTTGGAATCGCGTTGTCCGACCACCATCCATATAGAAAATGATGGCAAAGCAGCAACTTTAGGCGAATTATGGAAAGGCAATTTCCAAGGTGTTCAAAATGGTGTCATGCTTGTTTTAGGAACAGGCATTGGCGGCGGAATTCTCTGTAACGGACAATTGGTGAAAGGAACCCACTATTCAGCTGGAGAATTATCCTTTATTAAAACCAATTCAGACCAAAGCGAGGAAGAGGATTATAGGTTTGGGTACCAAAACGGATTAATCAAGTTATTTAAAAACGTATCAGAACGCTGCAGCCTTCCTTTAGATGAAATTGACGGACATTTAGTCTTTCAATATGCTGATGCAGGAAACGCAGCAGTTTTAGATTGTTTAAATGAATATTGCCGTACCTTAGCTATCCAAATTTTTAATTTACAAACGATTTTAGATCCAGAAAAAATCCTGATCAGCGGTGGCGTCAGCAAAGCACCGCTGCTGATTGAATTGATCAATAAACAAGTCACGGAAGTATTCCGTGAAAAAAATACAGAACTGTTTTATCCACCTATGATAGAAAAAAGCCGTCATGGCAATAAAGCCAATATCATTGGAGCACTATACAATTACAGATTGAATGAAGATATCCTAGTCTAAGTGGGCTTCACTGAACGATGAAAGCTTAATGGTATTCATGAGATAGGAGTGCTGTTTGGCGGCAGCTTTCGATGTTTTTTGTTTAAAAAAACGACAATTAAAAAGGCTGGAACAAAAGAATGTCATCTTTTGTTTCAGCCTTTTTTCTATCGATAGGGTCTCATAGAACGGGGTTTGTCTAATATTTCTTTATAGACAATTCCTTTTAACAATTCTTTTTGACGAGAAGCTTGTTTTTTGTCCTTCTTTTTATGTGTTTTCGAATGAACGAAATCATGGATCGGTTGTACTTTGGTGTCTAAAACTGGAGTATTGATTCGCCTGATTGGACTTTCAGCTTGAACAGACACTTTTCGGTTTTCCGTTTTAGAAACGAGTGGTTTTTCGTAATTAGAATGACGCGAGTTTGCTGAAACAGCAGAAGTATTTCGTCTTCCGGCACGGGTTTGCTGGTTCCGTTTTGCTTCTTGTTCGATCGCTCGCATTTTATCTTGCGAATGCCCAGCGTTGTTTTTATTTGTTGGGGCATTCCGCAGTCTTTCTTTCTCCTGATTCACTTCATTAACGAGACGTTGGTAATGAGACAGTTGCCCTTTTTTTCTAGCTGCTTGTTGTTTGAAGATCACTTTGCTGATAGATTGAACAATTGAAATCACGAATAGAATGGGAATAAGAATACTTAAAAAACTAAAAATTCCAAAAATACCCATTATTCATCACGATCACTTTCGCCTAACCCAGAAATAGAATCTCTCATTGAAGTATCTGCATTGATATTCTTCATATTGTAATAGTCCATTACTCCTAAATTGCCTTCTTTTAAGGCTTCAGCTAATGCCAATGGAACTTCTGCTTCTGCTTCAACTACACGAGCACGCATTTTTTGAACTTCAGCAAGCATTTCTTGTTCTTGGGCAATCGCCATTGAGCGTCTTTCTTCCGCTTTTGCTTGAGCAATGTTTTTATCAGCTTCGGCTTGTTCCATTTGCAAGCTGGCACCAATATTACGACCAACATCAATATCCGCGATATCAATAGACAAGATTTCAAAGGCAGTACCTGAATCTAACCCCTTGCGTAAAACAGTTTTAGAAATAGAATCAGGGTTTTCTAAAACATCTGTATGTTTAGTAGCGCTACCGACCGTTGTAACAATCCCTTCACCAACACGAGCGATGATCGTTTCTTCACCGGCACCACCGACTAATCGTTCAATGTTTGCACGAACGGTTACTTTAGCACGAGCTTTGACTTCAATTCCGTTCATTGCCATAGCAGCAATTTGTGGAGTTTCGATAACTTTTGGATTAACACTGACTTGAACGGCTTCAAACACGTTCCGGCCAGCCAAGTCGATTGCGGCTGCTTGTTTAAAGATTAGATCGATATTAGCACGTTGTGCAGCAATCAAAGCATCAATTACTTGGTTGACATCTCCTCCAGCCAAGTAGTGAGCTTCCAACTCATTGATGTTGATGTTCAAACCGGCTTTAGTAGCCTTGATCAAAGGTCGGATAATATTTTGTGGAGCAACTCTTCTTAACCGCATCCCTACTAATGTTCCAATAGAAACTTTTACTCCAGAAAAGTAAGCAGTGACCCATAATCCTACAGGTACAAACCGGAAAAACATACTTAAAATGACAATAACGATGATTGCAATCAAACCTATACCTATTAACCCACTTGTTTCTTCTAACATATTTACGACACTCTCCTAACTATTATTTTAGAACCTTCCACCTTTATGACTTCAACAAAGATATCAGACTCAATTTGTTCTCCTGAACTTAGCACATCTAATTCAATATCATCAAACGCAACTTTTCCTGATGGTCTTAATGTAGTAGTAGTAATGCCTTTTTTTCCTAAATAGTCAGAATAGTCTTTATTACTTGAAAAACCGCTGACTTTGTTTAAATTGTCGTTCAACACCAATTTATTGAAATTTCCAAAAGTATAGCCGTTTTTCAAGAGAATGACGGCTAGTATTACCGAAATAATACCGGCCACACTTAAATCAAACAAACTTTTACCCACATCTCCATAATTGAGATAAA
>DIDU01000044.1:9230-9566 GCA_002418295.1 Carnobacterium sp. UBA5792
TAACCCAATGAAACCAACGCTTAATAATAAGATATTCAAATCTTTCACCTCCTTCAGAAATAGAAATTATTCATTTACTAATCGATTCGCTGCCTATATAGAAGTAAGAAAAAAGAGAATACTTTTATAGGGTGTTCATTCTTTCTTATTGTATTTTAAGAAAGGCCTTTAATCTATTTTACCATTATTCACAAGCTTATGCACATGACATTGCGAGAAAATCTCGTTTATTTCTAAAAACTTGTATTTTTATTTGTTTAAAAAATACTGGAAAGAAAAAGACGATTTTGTTTTTTCTTAGAACTTAAATTACTAACTTTGGATTTTAAAAAAAGT
>DIDU01000044.1:9649-11455 GCA_002418295.1 Carnobacterium sp. UBA5792
TGAATAAACTTAATGGAGCAGCGCTTAATCGGATAAAATAAGAAGAACCTTTCTAATAAAAGGGAACAGCAGAGTATAAGCTTATTTTAAAAGAAGAGAAAAATAAATTTAACAGAAAACAAATAAAAAGAAAGCGTTATCATTAAATATGCGGTATACTTAGATTAGGCCGAATAATACAATGAAAATTTATTTAAAAGCTGAATTTTTACAAATAAAAAAATTAATGTAGCTAGCTACTGGTAAAATTAAAAAATAATGATAGAATGATGAAAACAATCTTTATTTTTTCATTATTTTAAAAGGAAGGAGACTTGCAAATGGTCAAACAAGTCAATCAAGAAACAAGTCGTGAACAGCTTGAAGAAGAATTGTATTTGTTTAATACAGGACAACTCTTCGATAGTTATTTAACATTAGGATGTGCTGCTGAGATTTTCGAAGGAGTTGCTGGTTTTCGTTTTACTGTTTGGGCGCCTCATGCCAAGTCGGTCTCCNNTTGCTGATTTTTGTAATTGGGATACAGGCTTAGCAATGGAAAAAATAGATGAAACAGGAGCTTGGACTTTATTTAGCGATGCAGCAAAAGAAGGGCACTGTTATAAATACCGAATTGAGCAAGCCACAGGAGAAATTAAATTAAAAATTGATCCTTATGCTCTTGAATTTGAAGTTCGGCCTAAAGATGCTTCAATTGTAAAATCCTTGCCGCAAAGAAAGTGGAAAGACCATTTATGGATGGCAAACAAAAAACGTCATACGATAACTAAACAGCCGATAAACATTTATGAAGTTCATTTAAGTTCTTGGAAATGTCATGCTGACGGCAGCTGGTACAGCATTCCTGAGCTGCAACAAGAATTAATACCTTATGTAAAAGAAATGGGATATACCCATATTGAATTTTTGCCTTTAATGGAACACCCACTAGATGCTTCATGGGGGTATCAGTTGACTGGCTATTATGCTGTTTCTTCAAAGTTCGGAAAAATGGAAGAGTTTCAGGATTTTGTGGAAGCTGCCCACCAGGCACATATTGGCGTGATCATGGATTGGGTTCCTGGGCATTTTAACCGTAATGATTATGGCATGGCTTATTTTGATGGAACGCCTCAATTTGAATATAACGACAGCAATAAAGCTCAGAATTTTAGATGGGGCACAATGAATTTTGATTTAGGCAAATCGCAGGTACACAGCTTTTTGATTTCTAATGCATTATTTTGGTTAGAACAATTTCATTTAGACGGCTTAAGAGTAGATGCGGTATCGAGTACGCTGTACTTGGATTACGATGAGGGTCCTTGGATACCGAATGAAGATGGCAGCAATCACAATCGCGAAGGTGTCCACTTTATTCAAAAAATGAATACCACCATTTTCAAACGTCATCCCGATGTTCTGATGATTGCAGAAGAAAGTACAGCTTGGTCTAAGGTTACCAGTCCCGTTGATCAAGGAGGATTAGGATTTAATTACAAATGGAACATGGGCTGGATGAATGATACCTTAAAATTCTTCGAAATGGATCCACTTCTACGCAAACACCACTTTAATTTAATTACCTTTTCATTTATGTATGCTTTTAATGAAAACTTTATTTTACCTTTTTCTCATGATGAAGTCGTTCACGGTAAAAAATCATTGATGCATAAGATGCACGGCGACCGCTACAATCAATTTGCCGGATTAAGAACAATGGAAGCCTATAAAATGGCTCATCCCGGAAAAAAACTGGATTTTATGGGAAACGAATTTGGCCAGTTTTTAGAGTGGCGGGTTCATTCTGAATTAGAATGGAGCAGA
>DIDU01000044.1:11529-14164 GCA_002418295.1 Carnobacterium sp. UBA5792
TAGAATGGAGCAGCTTAGAAGATGAGATGAATCATCAGCACCAGCAATTTAGTCAAAGATTGAATGAACTGTATAAAAAAGAACGGGCTTTGTGGGAAATCGACCACGATCCCAGTGGTATTGAAATTCTTGATGCGGATAACGCGGAGGAGTCTATTTTAACCTTTATTCGCAAAGGCAAGAAACCGCGTGATTTTTTAATTGTATTGTGCAATTTTTTACCGGTAGAACGTCAACATTTCAAAGTCGGTGTACCTTATGAAGGTCTTTATGAAGAACTATTAAATACTGAGATGGTTGAATTTGGAGGCGTTTGGACAACTGGACAAGGAGTATTAAAAACTACCGCTGNNACTCATATTACCAGCGCTGAGTGTCGTGATTTTAAGACCTAAAAGAGTAATGGGTGTACCAAAAAGCTGATCAACATAAAAGGAGGGGAGAGGAAGAATAGAATAAATCTATTCTTCCAGACGCTATGAAAAAAATAGAAACGTTAGCGATGATTTTAGCAGGAGGACAAGGGTCACGGCTTGGGAAATTAACTAAAGAAATCGCAAAACCCGCTGTACCCTTTGGTGGAAAATACCGAATCATTGATTTTGCTTTAAGTAACTGCGTGAATTCAGGAATTAAAAATGTTGGAGTCGTCACTCAATACCAGCCAAGAGAATTAAATAGCCATGTCGGCAATGGATCGGCCTGGGGACTAAATATCCACAATGGTGGAGCAACGATTTTACAACCTTATTCGAGCATCGAGGGCGAAAAGTGGTTTAAAGGAACAGCGAATGCCATTTACCAAAACATTGACTTTATTGATCGGCATAATCCTGAATATGTATTGGTCCTTTCAGGAGACCATATTTATAAGATGGATTACCAAGAAATGTTAGAATTCCATAAAACTAAGAAAGCAGCTTTAACTGTTGGGGTGATACCTGTGCCGATTGAAGAAGCTCCTCGTTTTGGTATTATGAATACCGACCAAACGGGCAGAATCATTGAGTTTGAAGAAAAACCGAAAGAACCTAAAAGCAATCTAGCATCAATGGGTGTCTACATTTTTAATTGGTCGTTATTAAAAAAATACTTGGTAGACGATCAAGCAAAAAATCGTGTATTAGAAGATTTCGGCCAAAATGTTATTCCAGCTTACTTAGGAAATGGCGAGAATGTCTTTGCTTATGCATTCAGAGACTATTGGAAAGATGTGGGAACCATTGAAAGTTTATGGGAAGCAAATATGGAATTTTTGGATCCGACGCATGCCTTAAACATCCGGAATTCAGATTGGCGGATTTATTCACAGAATCCATCAGCACCGCCACAATTTTTAACGGCTACATCGAAAGTTTCAAATGCGATGATAGTAGACGGCTGCTATGTGGCAGGGGAAGTAAACCATTCTATTTTGTCTCATAATGTAAAAATTGGAAAAGGTTCTACTGTAAAAGACAGCATCATCATGGCAGATGTCACAATCGGTGAAAATGTTACGATCGAACATGCCATTGTAGGAGAACACGCTAAAATCCATGATGGCGCTCAGCTGATTGGTCAAGAAAAAGAAATTGCCGTTGTTGGTTACAGTGAAGAGATTGGAGGACTAAAAGATGAAGAAGCATAAAATAGGAGCTATTTTAAATTTAAATGAGAATGGAACGAAGTTGGCGCCATTAACAGATAAGCGACCGATCGCTTCTTTGCCGTTTGGCTGTCGTTACCGTTTGATCGATTTCCCGTTTACTAGTCTGCACAGCGCTTCAATTGAATCGGCAGCTTACTTCCTTACAGGGAATGGCCGTTCACTGCATGACCATATCCGTAGCGGTGCATCTTGGGGATTAGATTCTTCTATTGGAGGCGGCTTGTTCCCTTATACCGAAACGGATGTCCGTCAAACGAGTGAAGTTGAAGAGCCAGGTCAATTAAGTAGTTTTTACCATAATCAAATTCACTATGTTGTCCGCTCAAAATCAGAATACATTGTTGTAATGGGAAGCAAAATGCTTTGCAATATCGACCTTCCTGCGCTTTTACGGTACCATCAAGAAAAAGAAGCAGATGTGACGATCATGTATAAAAATATGCCGAAATCCACTTATTTGGCAAATGAAGCGGCAACTTATTTTACTTTTGATAAGGAAGAGCAAGATAAAATTACTGCCATTACTACTTTCGAACAATTGCCGTTAGATGCAGAAACTGCCGCATTAAGTATGAATATTGCCATTATGAGTTCTGAAAAGTTTATTGAATTAGCCACACAAGCAGGCAAAAAAAATGAAAATGGAGATACGCTCCTTTTAATCAAAGACCATCTAAATGAAAATAAGGTATACGGTTATGAATATACCGGATATTTAAAAGACATCGATGATATTCAAAGTTATTTTGAAGCCAATATGGATATGTTGGTTGAAGCAAATTACAATGCTTTATTCAACCGCGGAGATTCCATTATTACAAAAGTTAAGAACGGAGCACCGACTTTTTATTCAAAAGATGCCAAAGTCAGCAATGCTCAATTTGCCAGCGATTGTTTTATCGAAGGAGAAGTTGAAAACTCGCTTATTTTCCGTAAAGTAACGATTGGCAAAAATGCTCAAGTCCATCATTCTATTGTGATGCA
>DIDU01000044.1:14169-14539 GCA_002418295.1 Carnobacterium sp. UBA5792
AGTGATACTCGATAAGGGAGTAAGAATTGGTGCCGGAGTCCATTTGAAAGGAACGGCTGATGAGGTAATGGTGATCAAAAAAAATAGCGTGATTGAATCTAAGAAAGGAGTTTAAGCTTAATGGCAATGAAAGTATTATTTGCAGCAGCTGAATGTGCTCCCTTCTTTAAAACAGGCGGATTGGGTGATGTAGCGGGAGCTTTGCCGAAAGAATTAAAAAAACAAGGGATCGATGTTCGAGTTGTACTGCCTTTTCATACAACGATGGCCCAAGAATACCAAGAGCAATTGGAAGATGTTGTGCAGTTTGAAGTGAAAGTAGGCTGGCGTAACCAATTTTGCGGATTAAAAAAACTCGTCAAAGATGATG
>DIDU01000044.1:14556-16110 GCA_002418295.1 Carnobacterium sp. UBA5792
TCTCACAAGCTGTCTGTGAAATGATGGAGAAAATCGACTTTATTCCAGAAGTGCTTCATGCAAATGACTGGCATACTGCGATCATTCCAGTATTATTGAAAGATAAATACCAATGGATCAAAGCCTATCAAGGGATTAAAACTATGTTGACGATCCATAATCTACAGTTTCAAGGGATTTATGGGCAACTGGTTTTATCCGATTGGTATGGCATCGGCTATAACACATTTCATGAACAAGGTCTAAAATATTATGAAGACGTCAACACCTTAAAAGGCGGTATTTTCTTTGCAGACCAGGTAACAACAGTGAGCCCAACTTATGCTGCAGAAATTCAAACAGCAGCTTTTGGGGAAAATTTAGAGGGTGTTTTACGGCAAAACAATTACAAATTAAGCGGCATCTTAAATGGGATTGATTATGAAGTATTCGATCCGCAAACCGATAAAAAAATACAAGGTCATTTTTCGCTTGATGATTTAAGCGGAAAAGCAGTTGATAAAGCCTTGCTGCAAGAACGAGTCGGGTTACCAGTTGAGCCAAATATTCCTGTGGTGTCTATGGTCAGCCGCTTGACTGCTCAAAAAGGCTGTCATTTATTACAAGAAAAAATGGAAGAATTGATGCAGCGTGATGTACAAGTTTTGATCTTAGGAACTGGCGAATCAGAATTCGAAGACAGTTTTCGTTATTTCGCTGCGCGTTACCCTGATAAATTCAAAGCGGTCATTGATTTTGACGTTACCTTGGCGCAACAAATTTATGCAGGTAGCGACTTGTTTATTATGCCTTCTGCTTTTGAACCCTGTGGTCTTTCACAACTCTATTCACTTCGTTACGGCACATTGCCGATCGTACATGAAACAGGCGGATTGAAAGATACAGTCATTCCTTACAATGCATTTACAGGAGAAGGGACAGGGTTTAGCTTCTATGACTACCGTGGAGAAGTGATGCTGGAAACAATTGACCAAGCACTAACCGTTTATTACGATGAGCCTAAAGTTTGGCAGTCGCTAGTCAAGCAAGCCATGCAGCAAGACAACAGTTGGGAAAAATCAGCGGCAGTCTATATAGAACATTACCAATCTTTATAAAAAAAAGACCAGATCAAAGGAAACAATAAGGAATTAAAAAGCTCTGATTCAATGAATAGTTGTTAGAACCATTCTGACTCTATTCAGAATTGGAGCTCTCTTTGTTTTATAACATTAAAAGCCAGTAAAGTAGTTGAAAGAAAAGGAGAATTTTTATGATACTGACCATTGAGCAATTTAAAGAAGAATTTAGCCAAACTTTTGAAGGTTTGTATGCTTTTGATCTTGCACAGTCTTCTCCTATCCAGCAGTATACGGCATTAGGAAACTTTTTGAAATTCTATAGTTCAGAAAATTGGAACAACACCAACCAAAACTATTTAGATCAGCAAGTGAAGCAAGTCTATTATTTTTCAATGGAATTTTTGCCTGGACGCATGTTGAAAAGCAATTTACTTAATTTGGGGATTTTAGATACTGTTCGATCTGGATTGAAAGAAATGGGGTTGGATTTTGA
>DIDU01000044.1:16205-18192 GCA_002418295.1 Carnobacterium sp. UBA5792
GCCGGAGAACTGGCTGAGAAATGGAAATGTATGGGAAGTGCGAAAAGAGAATAAAGCGGTTCTCGTACGTTTTGGCGGCCAAGTCAGCTTGGTGAAAGGAGCTGCTGGCAATCTCAAACCTGTCTATGCGCACACACAAAATATATTAGCCGTTCCTTATGACACTGGCATGATCGGATACCAGAATGATGTCGTAAATAACCTACGTTTATGGTCAGCTGAGATACCGCCAGAAGAAGAAATTCATTACCATACGATTGCAGAAAGAGAACAAGTAAACCAAATCACCGAAGTTTTGTATCCCGATGATTCAAATTATGAAGGACAAGTACTGCGTTTGCGGCAAGAATATTTTTTCACTTCAGCCGGTATACAAAGTATTGTCCGCTATTACAAACAAAGCGGGTTAGCGTGGCAGCATTTTCCAGATAAAATCGCCGTTTGNNTGCTGGACGAAGAAAACTTGAGCTGGGAACAAGCTTGGGAAATAACAAAAAAAACGATGAGTTATACCAATCACACTATCTTGCAAGAGGCGATGGAAAAATGGCCGGTACAAATGGTTCAAGATTTATTACCACGTGTTTACCAGATTATCGAAGAAATCAATCACCGACATATTGAAAAAAAACTGCTTTCCTATACACCAGAGCTAACTTATCGAACGGCGATTATTGCAGATGGATACGTGAAGATGGCGAACTTAGCCATTATTGGAAGCCATAGCATTAACGGAGTCGCGCAACTGCACACTGAAATACTGATGCAAGATACATTAAAAGATTTTTACCAAATGTATCCGGCTAAATTTAATAATAAAACAAATGGCATTACGCAAAGACGGTGGCTGCATTTAGCGAACGAAGGGCTGACAGAATTGATTGATGAGAAGATCGGAACTGCTTGGAAGACCAGTCCTTCTGAGTTGAAACTGTTTAAAGCTTTTGTCAATGATTCAGCTACGCTGGATAGGTTAGCCGAAATAAAACTAGCAAATAAGAAAACTTTAACAGCTTATATAGAAAAAGAATTCCGNNCATCCCACAGCTTTATTCGATGTTCAAATTAAACGGCTGCACGCTTATAAACGGCAACTATTAAACGCATTGCATATTTTAGATCGGTATTTGCAAATCAAAGATGATCCAGAAGCGGCTATTCAGCCCCGTGTCTTTATTTTTGGAGCAAAAGCAGCACCAAGTTACGTCTATGCTAAGCAAATCATTAAATTAATCAATGCCATTGCTGATTTGGTCAACCAGGATCCAGTTGTTGGTGATAAACTTAAAGTGGTCTTTGTTGAAAATTATGGCGTCTCATTAGCCGAACTGATTATTCCAGCTGCCGAGGTCAGCGAACAAATTTCGCTGGCAGGAAAAGAAGCATCCGGAACCAGCAATATGAAGTTGATGCTCAATGGCGCTTTGACGGTCGCAACTTTAGATGGTGCTAACGTTGAGATCCGCGACTTTGTCGGGGAAGAAAACATGTTTTTATTTGGCTTGAATGATCAGGAAGTGTACGCTTTTTATGAAAATGGCTCTTACCATTCACGTGAAATTTATGAAAACAATCCAAGGTTGCATCGCATTCTTGATACCTTGATCGATGGCACAATTCCGAATATTGAAACAGAAGGACGCGTTATTTTTGATTCGCTGGTTTATTACAATGATGAATACTTTGTACTGAAAGACTTCGATAGTNNAAAGTCGATCAATTGTATCAAGATGCAAGAAGCTGGAACCAAAAATCATTATTAAACATTGCCAGTTCCGGTCCTTTTTCAGCAGATTTCACTATTAAACGGTATGCTGAAGAAATTTGGAAAACTTCTTTTCTCACACCAGGAGCTTATCAAAAAATACATTTGACTGAACCAATTTAACTTGTTCAAATGGGTAGTAAGGAAGGTTTTATAGTGGAAAAAATAAAGTACAATTCATGGGTAAGTGAATACAAACAACCTTTTGGAGCGGTTGAAATA
>DIDU01000044.1:18252-20600 GCA_002418295.1 Carnobacterium sp. UBA5792
CATCCGACACGTTATCAGGCTACATTTAAATTAATGGAAGATAGCGGATTGTATTTTTACTATTTTAAAATTCAGTACCGATTAGATGACAAAAACGAAACCCTCTACTATGGGAATAATGAGGCTTGTTTAGGCGGACCAGGAGCTATTTATTATGAGATGGAAGACATCAAAGAATACCAATTAACCAGTTATTTATATGATGACCCTGCACCTGACTGGTATCAAAAAGGAGTAGCTTATCAAATTTTTGTCGATCGTTTTTATAACGGAAACGCTAGTGGATTGGTTTCCTCTCCCAAAAAGAATTCTTTTCTCTATGCTTCGCCTGAAGATAGACCGATGTATATTAAAGATGAAGCAGGAGACATTATTCGTTGGGAATTTTTTGGAGGAAATTTAAAAGGAGTAATCAAAAAACTTTCTTATTTAGCAGATCTAGGTATTACAATTCTCTATTTAAACCCTATCTTTGAAGCTCGCAGCAATCACAAATACGATACGGGTGATTTTTTGAAAATCGATTCGATGTTTGGCAATGAAGATATTTTTAAAGAACTGATAAAGAAAGCAAATGAGTTCGGTATTCACATTATTTTAGACGGTGTGTTCAATCATGTGGGAGCAGATAGTCGTTATTTTAACCGATATGGAAATTATGAAGATATAGGTGCCTATCAGTCACCGTCTAGTCGCTATGCTGGTTGGTTTACCTTTGAGCATTTTCCAGATGAGTATGAATCGTGGTGGGGCATTAAAGATTTACCTAAATTAAATAAAGAAAACCCTGAAGTACAAGAATTCATTTATGCAGCGGATGATAGTGTGGTTCAGAAGTGGTCAAAAATGGGAATAGGTGGCTGGCGTATTGATGTTGCGGATGAAATCAGCGATTTATTTTTAACGGGTATTCGTACGGCATTGGAGCAAACAGCCGCTGAACCGGTACTGATTGGAGAAGTCTGGGAAGATGCTTCTAATAAAATGGCTTATGGCGAACGACGGCATTATATTGAAGGAGGAAGTTTACACGGCGTTATGAACTATCCCTTCAGAAAAATGATCATTGATTTTTTAAATCAAACAATTTCTACTGAAGAAGCTGCCTCACAAGCTATGCAGTTAAAAGAAAACTATCCGCCAGAAGTGTTAAAAAATAATCTTAATAATATTGGATCGCATGATACAGTTAGAATTTTAACAGCTTTGCAATCGGATAAACTGAAATTGCAACAAGCGCTAACGTTGCTGTTTGTTTTACCAGGAGTACCGTGTCTTTATTATGGAGACGAAGCAGGAGTGGTGGGCGGCAATGATCCTGATAACCGACGGATGTTTCCTTGGGGCTTTGAGAACCAAACGCTGCAGTCTTTTGTAAGAGAATTGATTGCGTTAAGAAAAAGTGAACGTGCTTTGCAAGATGGGGAGTTATTTGCCTTTTCAACTGACCAGATTCTAGGATTAGTACGCTATTTATCAGACGAAGAGTATGTGCTCGTTTTGATAAACGGTACTGCTGATGAACAGATTTTTGAAGCAGAAAAAGCAATGTCTTGGTCATCATTTAAGTTGCAGCATTTTTTAGAAAAAGGCAATTTTACGACCTTAAACCTCCCTGCTCAAGGTGTCCGGATCATACAAAAACGTACTTCTTCAACTCCTCAGGGCGAAAACTATGAATAGTTGTGGTTAATCGCATAAGGTAATGAAGTGATAAATAAAAAAGGTTAAAGAGCATAAACTGCTTTTTAACCTTTTTTTCTAAAAATAAAGGGGATATTTTTAGATGAGAAACTGGTATACTAACCAGTTGGGGCATGTAAAGAAAGAGATACTTTCTTTTATGCTGCTTTGCAACAATTATTAGTGGCCCATGACTCCGCATTACTATTCTTACTTAAATAAGAATAATAAAAAAGGAGAAGATAGTGTGGATTTTTTTAAATTGAAAGAAAATGGAACAAGTGTTAAACAAGAAATGATGGCCGGGTTTACATCTTTTTTTGCGATTTCTTATATCATGATAGTAAACCCCTTAATTTTAGCAGATGCCGGTATTTCCCAGCAATTAAGTGTTTTTGCTACTATTTTAGTTTCAGCTGTCGGCAGCATTTTAATGGGCGTTTGGGCTAAGGCGCCTTTAGTTATGACACCTGGTATGGGTGTAAATGCTTTTTTTACGTATACAATCGTTGGATCAATGGGTCTTTCTTGGCAAGAAGCCTTGGCAGTAGTCTTAGTATCAAGTTTGATTTTTATTGCTATCAGTTATACCAATCTTAGCACAGCTTTAGTAGAGGCTATTCCTAGTTCCTTAAAACAAGGAATCACTGCTGGAATTGGGTTGT
>DIDU01000044.1:20743-27001 GCA_002418295.1 Carnobacterium sp. UBA5792
CTTTGTCGTTGATTTTAGGCGTTCATTCACCTGGAGCTTCTTCCTTTTCATTGAAAAATGTAACGGAATATACCACTTTGATTGGTTTTTTTGATTTTTCTACTTTGTTTAGTGTTCCTTTTGTTTTAGCTGTCTTTTCATTAACCATGATTCTGATCTTTGAATCCATTGGGTTAATAGAAGGTTTGTTGGAAGATAAGAGCCGCTTTAAAAATGCTTTTCGCGTTAGCGGCGTGATGACACTCATGTCCAGTTTATTTGGAACAAGCCCAACGGTAACTGCTGCGGAAAGTGCTTCAGGGATTAAAGAAGGAGGAAAGACGGGTTTAACAGCAGTAGTTGCTGGAAGTTTGTTTTTCTTATCACTCATCTTTACTCCTTTATTAGCTTATATTCCTAATGCAGCTTTAGCTCCTGTTATCGTTATTACTGGTGCGATTATGATGGAAAGTCTGCAACATATCCCATTCGAAGATTTCAGCGAATGGCTGCCGGCCTTCCTGATAGTCGTAATGATTCCTTTAACCTCCAGCATCGTTGATGGTTTAGCGTTTGGTTTTGTCGCTTATCCCATTTTTAAGCTGGCAAAAGGTGAGTTGAAAACAGTGAAAAAAGAAATGTATGTCGTTTCGTTTTTGTTTTTATTAACCATGATCGCAATCGCCGTTCTTTAAAAATAAAGTATGAGAGGCATTGAGACTGTTTTTTTAGAATAGGTTTTAGCGTAAACATTTAAAGATACAAAAAGGGTGGGACGTTATTGTCTCCACCTTTTTTTTCTCTATTTTGATCATTTTCATCTTTTCTAGGTTCTTGTGCTACTTTTTATAGGATATATGTCAAATTTTTAGATTGAATAATGAAGAAAAAGCTAAAATAGGTTGCTTTATGTCAAAATTATGTGTATATTATTAAGAAGTTCTCATTTTAGTGGAACGAAATTCTCATTTAAAACGAAAACAGGGGAAAAGGGGATTGAAAGAGATGAAAAAGAAATGGTGGTACTCAAGTGCAGTTTTGTTGGCAGCTGGTTTATTAACAGCTTGCGGCAATAATGGAGAAACAGATGCAGCATCAAGTTCAAAAGACACGAAAGATAAAAAATTAGCAGATGAACAAGTATTAAATTTAGTTGAAATTGCGGAATTGCCAACTGGGGACACAGCGTTGGCAACTGATACAGTCAGCTTTACAGTTTTTAACCAAGTCAATGAAGGTCTTTATCGCTTGGATAAAGACAGCCAGCCTATTCCAGCTCTTGCATCTGAAGAAGCAACAGTCAGTGAAGATGGATTAGAATACACATTCAAATTACATGAAGATGCCAAATGGTCTAATGGCGACCCGGTAACGGCAAAAGATTTTGTCTATGCATGGCAACGAGTGGTAGACCCAGATACAGCTGCTTCTTATGCTTACTTATTTGATGGAATCAAAAATGCTGCAGCTATCATGGAAGGCGAAGCTGAGCCGGATACACTTGGAGTGGAAGCTGTAAGCGACTATGAATTTAAAGTTACCATGGAAAAACCTGTTCCGTACTTTATTTCATTAATGGCTTTTCCAACATTCTTTCCACAAAACCAAGAATTTGTAGAAGAACAAGGCGATCGGTATGGTACTTCTGCAGACACCATGATTTTCAACGGACCTTTTACTTTTAGTAATTGGGATGGTACGAATTTAAACTGGACATATGAAAAGAACGAAGATTACTGGGATGTTGAAAATGTGATCCTCGATGAAATCAATGTAGAAGTGATTAAAGAAACTTCTACAGCATTGAATCTATATGATTCAGGACAATTAGATCGTGTGAATTTAACGGGAGAATTTGCTAAACAATTCCAAGGAAATGAAGATTACGTCGTCGAAACGGAAGCAAGATCTTCTTACTTGCAGTTCAACCAATAACGCGGCGGTAAGAAAACCGACTTAGCTAATGAAAACTTGCGTAAAGCCCTTGCTGTTTCTTATGACCATGAATTGTTGGTCAATGAAATCTTGGCAAACGGTTCTCAAGAATTAGGAGGATTAGTTCCTGCTGATTTAGCTGCAAATCCGACAACCGGCGAAGACTTCCGTGAAGAATCTGGTGATTACCTAGCTTACGATAAAGAAGCAGCTGCTGATTATTGGGAGAAAGCAAAAGCTGAACTAGGTGTCGACAGTCTTGAGTTAGAATTGCTTGGTGACGATGATGAATCCAACAAAAAGATTGCTGCTTATATGAAAGACCAGATTGAAACCAACTTACCAGGCGTAACGATAAAAGCTAAGAATGTGCCATTTAAAGTTCGTTTAGAATTACAAACAAAACAAGACTATGACTTTGCTTTAGGCGGTTGGGGAGCAGACTTTGCTGATCCAGTTAACTTTATTGATTTGCTGATGGCTGACAGTCCGTATAACCGTTCTGGGTATAAAAATGAAGAGTTTGATAAACTAGTAAACTTATCTAAAGGCGAAAATGCAACAGATGTTGATGCTCGTTGGCAAAATCTGCTGGATGCAGAAAAAATTCTATTAGATGAAGCAGGTGTAGCTCCACTTTTCCAAAGAGCAGCTGCTACCTTGCAAAAACCGTATGTTAAAGAAATTTATAATCATCAAGTAGGAGCCAAATACACGTATAAAAATGCGTATATTGAAGCCCACTAAGGTAGATTTTAAGCATTAAAAAGGAAGACCCATTATCTTAAGCAACTTTTGCTTAGAATAATGGGTTTCTTATTTCTGTCGGACTTTTAAGCTCAGGCATCTAAAAAATAAAAGAATGGATCAATCGGTTTGCTTGATAAGCCGGTAATTCTTTTCATCTGCTTCATCGAATAAATTTAAAGAGTCAGTAGATAACTTCGTTACAATTAATTCGTAGCCGAAATGATCTTTAAAAATGAGTTCGTTTTCTTTGATAGAGACTAAATTGCCATTCATTAATTGATCATTTAAGTAGATCTGTTGGTTTTCATCAAAATAGATAGACATTGGAATCAAAGGGTCGGGATCAAGAACATCCCAANNCAAAAAAGTCTAAAGGGTTTCGTTTACTTGTTTTTTTTCTGCTGTTTTTGAACGAGATACATAATTTGCCAAAAATAGTAAAGAAAATGAAGATTTTCAGAATAACTTTTCGTTGCATTATAGCTGTCTCCTTTTAAATTTATGTATATATTAATCATATGGATAAAAATAAATATAAAATCTGTAAGCCTTATTTTTATTATACCGCTATTCTAAATAGATATATACAGACTAAAGTTGCATTTTGATGACAGAATGAAGTTGATTTGGTTACTGTCTTTATTAAAGAAAAATTTCAACAGAGAAGCANNAAGCTCTCTTGCTTCAGGAAGCCAGTTAAAAAAAGTACTTCAAATCATTAAAGAGGATCCAGCTCGAAAAGTTGTGGTTGTTTCAGCTCCTGGAAAGCGTTCATCTGAGGATGATAAAGTAACGGACCTCTTAATTTCGTTAGGCACAGCCGTTTTAAATAATGAAGAGTATCAAGGATTTCTGCAACGTATTATGGCCCGTTATATCAGCATAGCTGAAGAAGTAAACTTGGGCGAAGATATCATCAAAGAGATTCAAACGGATCTGCTTGCTTTAGTTGCCGGCAATAAACAAAAACCAGCTTACTATTTAGATGCGTTTAAAGCCAGTGGGGAAAACAACAATGCGAAATTAGTTGCAGCTTACTTCAATCAAGAAGGCCTGCCAGCTCGTTACATCAATCCACAAGAAGCTGGATTATTGGTAACAGATGAGCCTGGAAATGCGCGCGTGTTATCAGAATCCTATGATAACTTATACCAATTGCGTCAAATTGAAGAGGTTATCGTTTTTCCAGGGTTTTTCGGATATACCAAGACCGGAGAAGTCTGTACATTTTCTCGAGGTGGATCCGATATTACAGGAGCTATTTTAGCAAATGGTACCCAAGCTGCGTTATATGAAAACTTTACAGATGTTGATGCAATTTACGCCGCGAATCCTAACGTAGTGGAAAACCCTAAGAGTATTAAAGAACTAACTTACCGCGAAATGCGAGAACTCTCTTATGCAGGTTTTACTGTATTACACGATGAAGCTTTGCATCCTGCTTTTAAACAAGGCATTCCTGTGCAGATTAAGAATACAAACAACCCAGCAGCTCCTGGAACGAGTATTTTAAAAGAACGCCATTCAGCTGATCAAGGGGTTGTAGGCATTGCTAGTTCTAACGGCTTTTGCAGTATTTATATTGAAAAATATTTGATGAACCGCGAAGTGGGATTTGGACGTCGTGTTTTAGAAATATTAGAAGATCAAGAAGTCAGCTATGAACATATGCCTTCTGGGATTGACGATCTAACGATTATTTTAAGAGACCATCAGTTAACCGAAGAAGGCGAAGCGCATTTGCTAAATCGTTTGAAAAACGAGCTGCAGGCGGATAGTGTCGTGATTGAACATGATATAGCTCTGATTATGATCGTTGGCGAAGGGATGCGGCAAAAAATCGGTACCATGTCTAAAGCAGCCACAGCTTTCGCTGAAAGCAAAATCAATATTGACATGATCAATCAAGGTGCTTCAGAAGTCAGTGTAATGTTTGGGATCGGAGCCGAACAAGAAGATTTAGCCATCCAAGCTTTATATCAAGCTTTTTTTGAGAAATAATCAAATGAACAAAAAAGTATCTCTGGCAACGGACTTGTTAGAGATACTTTTTTTATTTACAGAAATAATGTTACGTATCAAGATTTTTTGTAGTTGAATCATTTGAAACTGACGGGCTTCGAAGCAGCCTTAAGCCATTGAGAATAACTAAAATAGTACTTCCTTCATGACCGACAACACCTAAAGGTAAATTGATAACTTGGAAAAGGTTGCTGAAAATCAAAAGGATGATGACGCTAATAGCAAAAATAATATTTTGCAACGTAATTTTTTTTAAGCGGTTAGACAGTTGGTGACTGTAAGATAACTGCGCAAGTTCATTTTTCATCAAAACAACATCTGCCACATCGATTGCAATATCTGTACCTGNNCGTTCCGTATTGCTCTTTTAACTGCTTAATAAGTTGGGCCTTTTCGTCTGGTAAACAATTGGCTTTCACTTCATCAATCTCTAACTGTTTTCCGATTGCTTCACCAGTTGCCATATGATCACCAGTCAGCATAATAGTATAAACGCCCTGAGATTTGAAATAGCGGATCATTTCTTTAGCCTCTTTTTTGGGAATATCTTGCAGTCCAAAATAAGCAACGAGTTGATCGTTTCGGCTAACGTAAATAACTGTTTTTCCTTCTTTTTGGATTTTTTCAGCATCCGTGCTAAAAGTTGTGGTTTCGGTAGAGTTCACTACATATTCTTTTTTTCCAATTTTCCATTGGCTTCCAAAGGCCATTCCTGATAACCCATATCCCGTCAAATCATTCACATTTTCCATCATAAATGATGACTGACCTTGATCTTCAAAAGCTAGTACGATTGCTTTAGCTATCGGATGGGTAGACATTTTTTCTAAAGCTGTGCAAACCAGCTGAATCTTTTTTTTATCTTCTCCAGCCTTAAAAAAAGCATCTGTCATGACAAGGTTTCCTGAAGTCAATGTTCCCGTTTTATCAAAGGCGATCGCTTTAATCAGACCAAAATTTTCAAGATACGCGCCGCCTTTGAATAGGATCCCTTTTTTTGCTCCATTAGAAATAGCAGAAAGTGTTGCTGGAACAGCAGAAGCAACTAAAGCGCAAGGCGAAGCAACAGTTAATAAAACCATTCCTCTATAAAAGGATTCATTCCAACTCCACTGCAGAATAAAATAAAAGAAGGCAATCATAACCGGAACAGAAATAAGAACGACAGCTACATATTTATTTTCGATTTTTTCAATCATAGTGGCAGTTTTTGAAGGAGTACTTTGGGCTTCGTCGACCATTCGGAGGATTTTAGCAAAAAGAGTGTCAGAACTGTCTTTAGCAACTTGCATAGTAAAAGCTTCAGCTAAATTGATGGTTCCGCCAATCACTTCATCTCCTGCTATTTTCTCTATTGGAAGAGTTTCGCCTGAAACGGCCGATTCGTCGATCAATCCGTTCCCTGTTAAAATAACTCCGTCGATTGGTAGGCTGGCTCCTTTTGGAACGAGTAATTTATCGCCTATTGTTAATGAATCGGTTGGTACTTCTATTATGACATCCTCTTTTTGGATCAATAGTGCATTTTCAGGTGTTAAATTCATCAAACCGGTGATCGCTTTCGTGCTTTTG
>DIDU01000044.1:27041-31310 GCA_002418295.1 Carnobacterium sp. UBA5792
ATCATCGGTTTATTTTCTTTAAATAAAGTTTTCATCTCTCTTCGCTCCTTTTCAAATCAACCGTTAAGTGGTTCTTGTCTTTATAATAACACACTTATTTGTTAAATGATAATGATTGTTAAGAAATAATCAGTTTTATTTAACTGAAAAAGAAAAACGATTAAGAAAATGAAGAACTCAATTTTCTTAACCGTTTAGTAGCCATTAACACAAATGTCCGGTTTGGTTCCAAGAGTCTAATGAGAAAGACTTGTTTTGATAATGCAAGACTGAAATACTGGTATTTTCTAAAGGCGTCTGAGAGCGAATAGCTTTCAGTTCTTTCCCTAACAAAGAGGAAAGGGTCGCTGTTGTTGTGATGCTATGACCTACGAATAATAAATCCTGATCTGGAAACTGCTTGATCGCCTCTGTTACAGTTTTTGTTCCTCGGTGAATCAATTGCTGGTAAGTTTCTCCGCTAAATTCATTAGGGTCGTATAAGTCAGGACGGTGAAGTAAATTAAAAAACAATTCAGGCTCTTCTTTTTCAAAATCCGGAATATAAGCTCCTTCCCATTTTCCATAGCCAAACTCTTTATATTCTTCGACATAGTGGATGGTATAAGGATGTTGAAACTGAGAGGTGATCAATTTGGTTGTGTCCACTACACGTTTTTGTGGGCTGGCAATAATTTGTTTGATGCCGTATGAGTTTAACACTGCTCCCGTTTTAACAGCATCCTTTTTACTTTGTTCCAATAGAGGGGAATCAATAGCTCCGCCTTGCACCCGATTGGCTAAGTTGTATTCTGTTTTCCCGTGACGGACAAAAAATAAACGTTGGATGATGATCGTCTCCTTTTTTTAAAATATAATTTCATTCTATCACAGAATATTTCTGTTTCATAGAAATGAATGCGCTTACTCCTATAAGTTGGGCAGAAGCGATGTTTTGTAATGAAGCCTTTAAACTGAACGACAGCCTTTTTATTCCTATTTAAATAAAGAATTTAGTTGATTCAGACGCAAGTAGACAGGAAATTTATTTTAAAGAAATACTTGAAATAATATTTCAAGATGGTATGATAGGTTTATCAGATAAAACGATTACATTGAGGAGGGATTTTGTGTTAGGTACTTCAGTTTTTCTTGGAGAAGATCTTAACGAAGAACTGCGAGAAAGTCTAGTTTCAATGAAAAGACACGGGTTTACAGGGATTTTTTCATCTTTACATATTCCGGAAGATGACAGCTCACATTATTTGAGACGATTAACGACATTAGGTGAGTGGGCTAAGGAATTAGAAATGGAAGTAATGGTAGATATTTCAGGTTCTGCGTTAACAAAAATTGGGTTATCCTTTGAAAAGCCACAGGAAATTTTAGCCACTGGGATAACAGGGCTCAGAATAGACTATGGTATCAGCAATGAAGTGATTGCGGAATTGTCCCATGTTATGAAAGTTTCTTTGAATGCCAGTACCATTACAAATAAAGATGTAGCTGAATTAACCAGTGCCGGGGCGCATTTTGAACATTTGGAAGCTTGGCACAATTATTACCCTAGACCTGAAACAGGGTTGGGTAAAGCAGATTTTATCAAAAAAAATAAATGGTTGCAGCAATTAGGGTTTCGTGTAATGGCTTTTGTTCCAGGAGACAATCAATTAAGAGGTCCGCTTTTTGAAGGCTTGCCCACACTTGAAAAACATCGGTATGAACACCCGTTAGCTGCTGCTATTGAGTTATTTACTGACTGTTTAGTTGAAGACGTTTACATTGGCGATCCAGGTTTAAAGAAGAAAACGCAGCAGCAGTTTGCATCCTATTTTGAAAAAAATCAATTGCTATTATTTGCTGAACCAGAACAACAATCAGCTTATGCTCAGTCAGTAATGGGAGTGCATCAAAATCGATGGGATGCGGCGCGAGATGTTATCCGCAGTGCCGCTGCACGGTTCAAAGAAATAGGGGACATTATTCCTGAATCCCCCTTGGCCCGAACAAAAGGCAGTATTACGTTAGATAATCAATTATACGGACGTTATATGGGAGAAACTCAGATCTGCTTAACGGATTTGCCTGCAGATAAAAAAGTAAATGTAGTTGCACAGATCATTCCAGAAGATCGTTCGTTGTTGGAATGGTGCAAAGCCGGCCAGCCGTTCGAAATTCAAGTAAATAAAAAGTAAAAGAGGAGTTTATCAAATGAATTTAGAAAAATTAGCTACAGAAACAAGAAACCAACAAACAATGCACCTGGATGAGTTATCAGTAGCAGAAATGATGCAAGTCATGAATCAAGAAGATCAAACGGTTGCGGCTAAAGTAGCAGCTGAAATTCCACAAATTACTAAAGTAGTAGAAGCTATTATAAAATCATTTAATCAAGAAGGACGTTTAATCTATATGGGTGCCGGAACAAGCGGCCGCTTAGGTGTATTGGATGCAGCAGAATGTGTGCCGACTTTTAGTGTAGATTCCAGTATGGTACAAGGATTGATTGCAGGTGGAATGAAAGCGATGACAGTGGCGGTAGAAGGAGCCGAAGATTCAAAAGAACTTGGTGAAGAAGATTTGAAAGCGATTGAATTAACGGATAAAGACATCGTAGTTGGAATCGCAGCCAGCGGTCGTACACCTTATGTGATTGGCGGCTTAGAATACGCTAAAAAAGTTGGAGCTGCGACTGCTACAATAGCCTGTAACAAAAATGCTGAAATCAGCCGATATGCAGAACTGCCTATTGAGGTAGAAGTAGGTCCAGAAATATTAACCGGATCGACACGGTTGAAATCAGGCACAGCTCAAAAACTGGTATTGAATATGTTATCTACCGGCTCAATGATTGGTATCGGGAAAGTCTATCAAAATTTAATGGTTGATGTAAAACCATCAAATAAAAAGTTGGAAGAACGGTCAAAACGAATTATTATGGAAGCAACAGATTGTACCTATGAAGAAGCAAGCAAAGCCTTCGAGCAGGCAGAACAGCAAGTGAAATTAGCTATCGTGATGATATTAACTCACTCATCTAAAGAAGACGCGGCCAAAAAACTGACCGAAGCAAAAGGCTTTATTCGTAAAACTATTTAGCGAGATGAAAAGATAAAAATTGGAGGTTGTAAAAATGGCTGAAACAAAAGAACAGCGCTTAGCGAGAGAAATCTACGCACAAGTAGGCGGTATGGGAAATGTCAATAAAGTTATTCATTGTATGACACGGGTACGAATGGACATCAAAGATCCAGCAGCAGTTGATATAGCAGGATTAAAGAAAATTGATGGAGTATTGGGTGTAGTTGAAGAAGAAACCCTTCAAGTTGTTTTAGGCCCTGGTATTGTAAATAAAGTAGCAAAAGAAATGGTGAAAATGGCTGGAGTAGGACTGGGAGAAACCATACCTGTCCAAGCCGCCGCGACGACAGGCGGATCAACGAGCGGTCGTGAAGAAGCTGAGAGAAGAGCGGCCATTACAANNATCTTTGTTCCTTTGATTCCTGCATTTGTAGGAGCCGGTATTATCGGCGGGATCGCATCAGTCTTACAAAATATGTTGACAGCTGGAACAATAAGCGGGGAGTCTTGGGTCACAATCGTTCTGGTATTGAATATCATTAAAAATGGATTGTTTGGCTTCTTAAATATTTATGTTGGGATCAATGCAGCTAAGGTCTTTGGAGCTACTGAAGGATTAGGCGGTGTTGTAGCCGGTATTGTTTATCTAAGCGGTATGACTCCTGAAATGCCCTTACCAAATATTTTTACCGGTGGGGACCTAGCCGCCGGACAAGGCGGAATCATTGGTGTAGTTTTTGCTGTATTCCTATTGTCTATTGTCGAAAAAGCTTTACGTAAAGTAATTCCTGACTCAATTGATGTTATTGTAACACCTACTATTTCGTTGCTGCTTATCGGATTAGTGACGATTTTCTTGATTATGCCGATTGCAGGCGTGATCTCTTCAAGTTTAGTAGGAGCTATTACTTGGGTCTTAAATGTTGGCGGAGCATTTGCCGGTTTTATTCTTGGATTGTTCTTCTTGCCAATGGTGATGTTTGGATTGCATCAAGTCTTGACTCCAATCCATATTGAAATGATCGCATCACAAGGCATGACTTTGCTGTTACCTATTTTAGCTATGGCAGGCGGCGGACAAGTTGGTGCATCTTTAGCACTTTGGGTAAAATGCCGTAAAAATAAACAATTAACCAATATGATTAAAGGTTCATTGCCAGTTGGGATCTTAGGAATCGGCGAACCATTGATTTACGCGGTTACTTTGCC
>DIDU01000044.1:31336-31656 GCA_002418295.1 Carnobacterium sp. UBA5792
GCGGTATTGGTGCGACTGCAATCGGGCCTTCAGGTGTTGCCTTGATTCCATTGATCTTCGGTCATATGTGGTGGGGTTATGTGTTAGGATTATTAGCTGCTTATGCCGGTGGGTTTATTGTCACTTACTTCTTTGGCGTACCGAAAGAAGCTATGGAGCCGACTGAATTGCCTTCAACTGAAGAATAATCTCCCTAGAGGATTGACCTAAACGAAAGAAATACTGTAAAATAAGTAAATTGAATGATCAATAGGCCTCTAAATCTATTCATTTAGAGGCCTATTATTTTTAGCTAGAAAGGAGTTTGTCTATGCAAAGCA
>DIDU01000044.1:31886-32143 GCA_002418295.1 Carnobacterium sp. UBA5792
CAAATGAAGAATTGGAACAAATCAAAAAGAAGTTTTTACTGCAGACACACCATGTATTTAAAGAAACCAATCAAAGCTTGTCTTCTAAGCATGTAGCAGAAGCAACAGCATGGATTAACGAAAGTACCGTGATTTATACTTATGGAGTAGGAGCCTCTCATTTAGTAGCATTGGACTTGCAGCAAAAGTTCAGCAGAATAGGAAAATCCGTTACTTGCTCACAAGATCAGCATTTACTGGCTACTTCCATGTCTGTC
>DIDU01000064.1:0-270 GCA_002418295.1 Carnobacterium sp. UBA5792
GTGGACAACAAATATTATCAAAACTCCAAGAGGAAAGTTTGAATATTTTCAAAAGGGAGAAGGACCTCCACTTTGCGTTACTCATTTGTATAGTGAGTATAATGATAATGGAAATACTTTTGCAAACCCATTTACTGACCATTATAGTGTTTATTTAGTTAACTTAAAGGGATGTGGCAATTCAGATTCGGCTAAAACTGATTCTGAATATAGTATGACCGAAACGATTAAAGATTTAGAAGCGATTCGAGAAGCTTTATATATTAATAA
>DIDU01000064.1:329-775 GCA_002418295.1 Carnobacterium sp. UBA5792
GGGGGTTTGCTGGTCATTCGACAGGAGGGATGTTAGCTCTTGTATATGCGACTGAAGCACAAGAAAGTTTAACGAAAATAATTGTTGGTGGCGCAGCGGCGAGCAAGGAATATGCAACTCATAAAGATAGTATATACTGTAGTAAAAATGTAAAATTTAATAGAATCGTATCAATTATGAATGCATTAAATGATGATCGTACAGTACAAGAAGAAAGAAAAGCATTAAGTAGAGAGTGGGCACTTATGTCTTTTTATTCTGAAGAAAAGCTTGAAGAGGCATTAAAATTGCCGAATAGCGGAAAGACAGTTGGCAATCGGTTAAATTATTTTAAGCAAGTTGAATATAAAGATTATGATGTTCGTCAGAAACTTAAATTCGTAAAAATCCCAAGTTTTATATACTGTGGTAAGCATGATGCGCAATGTCCCTACATATTTTCTCAG
>DIDU01000064.1:819-1501 GCA_002418295.1 Carnobacterium sp. UBA5792
TGAAATAGCAAATTTAATCCCGAACGCAACATTAACTAAATTTGAAGAAAGTAATCATAATCCATTTGTTGAAGAAATAGACAAGTTTAATCAGTTTGTCAACGATACATTATAATCAATAAGTAAAAAGCGAATCTTTTATATAAGACAGATTCGCTTTTTATTATAATTAGACTTTTTGCCACCAAGCATACCTAGGATAGTCTGTAGATTTTAACGTAATAGATTCGCCAATTTGAGGCGTTGTAATTTTAACTCCTAAACGGTTAGCTTCTTTCGTAACACGTTCTATCGGGTCACTCCATTCGTGTAACGCTAATGTAAAAGCACCCCAATGAATTGGAAGAAGTAATTCTCCTTGTACATCAATATGAGCTTGTACTGTTTCTTCAGGCAACATATGAATTGCAGACCACCTTGGATCATATTGCCCGCATTCCATTAACGTAAGATCGAATGGACCGTATTTTGCATCAATCTCTTGAAGATCTTCATGCTCTAAAGAAAAAGCACCACTATAACGTTTACTATTAAACAGAGGAAACGGGGAAGAGGCATCTCCAAACTGTGGCTATTTGTAGTTTAAACGAAATCATTTTATCTTTCACCGTAATTGCAGTACATTTAATAAATTTGTCAAATTCATTATTTTTATATACAAAATAAAAACCATGCAGCAGCA
>DIDU01000064.1:1642-1928 GCA_002418295.1 Carnobacterium sp. UBA5792
AAGAAAGGAGAGGATGTAAGTGCAAATAGAGAGAAAAAAGAAATCAAAATGTAAACTATCGAAATCTGAAATAACTCAGCTATATACAGAAGGGAAGAGTACCTCAGAAATAGCTACGCTTGCCAATGTGTCTGCTAGGTATATACGTATGGTTTTAACAGACAATAACGTTCCAAGGCGTGCTATAGGGAGTTGGAAGAGGAAGTATGCTATAGCAGAAGATTATTTTAAAACGTGGTCAAATAACATGGCTTATATTTTAGGATTTATAGCAGCTGACGGTGTT
>DIDU01000064.1:2114-3679 GCA_002418295.1 Carnobacterium sp. UBA5792
AACGCAAATAACCGTACGCAAGTACGGCTTTTTTACATTTTTATTTTTCAAGACACCAAGGTGCACGATTTATCTATAGTTGATAAACCTCCATTACCCGCGCGTAATATATACGCAGAAACTTATTCATTCCTGCAACCTTAGCTTTTTTTGAAGCTTTTCCTTCTAGTTCCTTTCGCAAAACATATTGATATACAGCGCTATCTCTAGTAGGTTTTACCGTCTTTAAACTTTGGACAATTTCATAGAGAACATTCCTCAAATATTTTGATCCTCTTTTCGTTATCTTTCGTTCCCTTGCTTCAAATTGGCCAGATTGATAGGGAGATACATCAATTCCTGCATATGCTACTAATGCTTTTGATGAACGAAAACGTCTAATATCTCCTATTTCTGCTAGGAGTCTCGGACCTGTGCGATCTCCCACACCAGACATTTCTCTTACTACACCATATTCAGGAATAGACTCTGCTATTGTTTTCATCTGTGTTAAAATAGATGTGGTTATTTCGATTTGCTCTCGAAGTGACTTAATTAGCAGTCTCATCATCATTTCTGCACATTCTGATGAAGGGACTGTTTGTACACCTTTTAGGGTTAATTCATATATTTGTACGGCTTTTTTCTCTGCTATCCTATGTCCCTTTTTAGTAGCCCATTTTACAAATAGATTACTAAACCTCTTTTGCCCCAACCTTGAGACATGATCTATGGTTGGATACTTCTCTAATACATCTAATAAAGTTCCTTCCATGTTGTTATGATAAATCTTTTTTATACCTGGAAAGCATTTATCTATCAACTGAGTTAACTGATTTTTTATTTTCACTTTGATCGCCATACTTTTATGGTATTCCCTCGCATAAAATCGAAGTTCTTGGTATTTTAACCCTTCCTCTTTATGCTCTCTAAGTTGATAATGATTGCCTAATAAGTATTCTGCCAGTTTGATCGCGTCTTGTTTATCTGTCTTTACTTGACGAAGCTTCGCATCGTTATATTTTTTTATAACTAATGCATTTACGACATATACTTTAAATCCACTTTCGCATAAAAGCTGTAATACAGGCTCATGGTAATAACCAGTAGCTTCCATGATCACCCGTACTTCTTCATCTTCTTGATAAAAAGTTAAAAGTTCAATGAATGCACTTATCTCACTCATTGTATGATTCAACGTAACAACTTTTCTTAGTAATTTTCTTTCTTCATTCATTATGGCTACTACACTTTTTTCTTTTGCTACATCTATTCCTACTGAAATCACCTTTCCCCGCTCCCCTATCTTTTTTTGACTGATAGCCCTTCACTACACCATCTATTCATTTTCGCCTGTTACTCGAGTGTTTGAACTCCACCTACTTAATCGAATTCTTGATAGTGAGTGATAGTTGACAGTTTTTTATTCCGAATGTTTCAATTCTAAGACCAGCCCGTCAACCAGTCGCTCTCATCATATATGAAAAAAGTATGACAAGCTATTCTTCGAATAACTCCTCATACTTATATAGTACGAAAGACCGGCGTATATATGCTAAACATTAATAGCAAAACAATAAAAGACG
>DIDU01000218.1:0-2357 GCA_002418295.1 Carnobacterium sp. UBA5792
TTCTATAGAAAGACATATCGTTCCAGCTAAATTACAGTGGCGTAATTCTATATAATATTTATATATCTTTTTTAGCAAACGAAAGAGCTTAGAGAACCAGTTTCTTAGGCTTTTTTTATTTGTTCAAAACAGAGTAAATATTTCCTGTCTGAAAGCGCTTGACTTATTTAGGAAACCGGTTTACAATTTATTTATGGAAACCGGTTAACTAAATTTGAAAGGATGAGTTTTATNNATGATAGATAAAAGGTTAGTATTGAACATGTTAGTGTTTGCTGAAAAGGTTCAAAATGGGGCAGTTCAGAGTGATTTGATTGAAGAATCTGTTGCATTAGGCTTTAGAAAAATTGAAGTGCGAAGAGAGTATTTTAAAAATTTAGCAAACGAAATTGCTGATATTAAAAAACTAGTAGAGAAGTACGAATTAGAATTATTTTACAGTGTTCCTGATGAAGTGTTCGTAGACGGACAAGTAAATTCTAAACTAGACGATTATTTATTAGAAGCAATACAAATGGGAATTACACATATCAAGTGGAACATTGGTGATTTTGCAGGTTTTACAGGTAATTTAATAGAATTAAAACCACTAACTGAGCAGGGGATTGAAGTGAATATTGAAAATGACCAGACGCAAACTTCTGGAACTATTTCAGTCATTGACACTTTTATGAAAGCGGTTGAAGAAGAAGGTTTGAATATTGGATATGTTTATGACCTTGGAAATTGGCGGTTTGTTGGTGAAGACGAAAAAATAGCTGCAGAACAATTAGGGAAATACGTCCGTTATATTCATGTAAAAGATGTAATTTATATGGAAGGTAAACCACAAGCAGGTGGTCTGGATCATGGAGAGATTGATTGGCGAGAAATTTTAAGCGTTTTACCTGAAAACGTCCCGCTAGCTATTGAATACCCAACAACAGAAAAACAAGAAATTCTTGAAGCAAAAGCTTTATTGGAGGAGGAATAACCATGTCTGAACAACAAACAAAAATCGATCCTGAAAAATTTGCCTATCATTTTATGGACACTATGAAACAACCAGATTTTTCTACAAAAGAAACGGAAGTTGCAGCGAAAGAATCACTAGCTGCTTACTTAACAGCTTATTATCTTGTTCAACGTTTCAACAAATTAGAAAATAATTTTTTTACTGAAGACAATCATCATAAAGTATCAACGTATCAAAAAATCTTAAGTGAGCTGAATCAGTACTAGGGAGGTGACAAATTATGAGCAGTGCAATTGTAGGTATTCTATTAGCCGCTACTTTTCTTGTTTTTATTGTTTATGCGATGAAAGGTGGAAATTTAACAGTTGGTTTCTTCGTAATGGCAGTGTTATGGACAATTATTGGAATGGTGCCTTTTAACCAAGCAGTCAAAGAAATTTTTACTGATCCTGTTCTAAATTATGGAAAGACAGCTGCCTATATTATTTTTGGTTCTTGGTTTGGGCGAGTTTTAGTCGATACAGGAATTGCAGGAAGCATTAGCCGGCGAACAGAAAAAATTGGGAAAAAGAGTCCTGTATTAGCAACGATTTTAATTGCTTTGGTTATTGCATTGATTTTCACCAGCTCTTATGGAGTTGGTTCGGCAATCGCAGTTGGAGTTATTTTATTCCCTATTCTATTTTCGATTGGTGTTCCTAAAAATATTGCTGTTTCCATTTTTACTATGTCCATTGGAGCAGCAATGTATGTCAACAATGTCTTATTCGTTCAGTTCCAAGTTTTCTTCCCTAAAGTTGAATGGGGATTGCATTATCAACGCTTTGGCTTTGTGGCGATGGCTGTTCAAATGATGATTGTGTTTATTTTCATCTTATTTCATGCTAAAAAGATCCGTAATGGGAAACCTGAAATCGTTGAAAGTGAAGAATCAGAAGAAATAGTAGATGTTCCAATTTGGACATATATTTTGCCTGTCTTGCCAGTAGCTTTAAGTATTTTTGCAAAATGGGATGCTGTTCCTGCATTGTTGTTATCGACGATCATTGCTTTTGCGGCGACAGGAAATATGAAAAGTTACACTCGCTTCGTTATGTTAATGAATGAAACCGCTAAACACGCAATCAGTGATATTGCAGGTTTGCTGATTATGTTATTTGTTTTGACGATGTTCCAATCAGCTGCTATACATGCAATGTCAGGGTTTACCCCCATCTTCCAGCAAATTATTCCGGATAACAAGTTAATTTTAGTCATTATTATTGCTATTATTGCACCTTTATCTTATTTCCGTGGGCCATTGATGCTCTATGGTGCAGGAGCTGCCACAGCAGCAATATTAGTTGGTACAGGAATGTTTGATCAATATTTCTTGTATGGTTTATTAGTAGTACCGTCAATG
>DIDU01000218.1:2401-10797 GCA_002418295.1 Carnobacterium sp. UBA5792
GATACAAAAACATTTTTATTAACTGGGTTGCCTTGGGCTTGGGGTGCGACAGTTATCAATCTCATTGCCGCTTATATTTTATTATAAAAAAATAGTTAAATGGAGGAATGAATCATGAGCGAATTTTTAACAATTGGAGAACCAATCGCATTATTTGGATCAGAAGAAGTAGGNNTGCTAGTCATTTCCAAAAGTTTTTAGCAGGCGCAGAAGTTAATGTGACAGTAGGTGTTTCACGATTAGGCCATACTACACAATACATTACAAAATTAGGTAAAGATCCTTTTGGAGAGTTTATTATTGACCAGTTGAATAAAAATAAAATCGGTACAGACTATATTGATGAAACCAAAGATTATTGGACAGCTTTTCAATTAAAAGACCGAGTCAGTACAGGTGATCCAAATATTTTCTATTTCCGCAAAGGATCAGCTGCTGCTCACTTTGATAAAACGATTTTAGATCGTATCGATTTTTCAGATGTTAAATTTGCTCATCTATCAGGAATTTTCCCAGCTATTTCTAAAGAAGCATTAGAAGGTTTCCGTTATTTAGTTCAATTACTAAAAGAACATCAGGTTCGTACAACTTTTGATCCTAACTTGCGTCCGCAGTTATGGGAAAGCCAAGCGATAATGGTGGAGACGATCAATGAATTAGCTTCTCATGCAGAAATCATTTTACCTGGAATCAATGAAGGGGAAATTTTAATGGGAAGTCGCGACCCAGCAACAATTGCTGATTTTTACTTGAAAAATGGTGAGGTAACGCAAACGGTGATCGTTAAGCTAGGAGAAGAAGGGGCATTTGTGAAACAAAAAAATGGGGCAAGTTTTATGGTTCCAGGATTCAAGGTAAAAGAAGTTGTTGATACAGTAGGTGCTGGAGATGGCTTTGCGGCAGGATTGATTACTGCCTTGATTGAAGATAAGACATTAAAAGAAGCAGTTATCAGAGCGAATGCAATAGGGGCTTTAGCTGTTCAATCGCCCGGCGACAATGACGGCTACCCAACACCAGCAGAATTGGAAACCTTTTTAAATGAACATAAGGTCGTGAAATAATGAAATTACAAACAGCTATTGATCGTGTTTCATTAGAAGATGCCATAAGATTAGCCCAAGTACTGAATGGGAAAACCGATATTCTTGAAATGGGTACTTCTTTAGTTAAAGATTACGGAAATCTTGCCATTGAGAAAATCCGCCAAGTGTTAACAGAAAGTGAGTTATTAGTAGATATCAAGACAATTGATGAAGGAGCATACGAATTTCAACAAGGTTATTTTTATGGCACGGATATTTTGACCGTAATGGGCGCAGCTTCTTATGATACGCTAAAAGCTTGCTACGAAGTAAGTCAAGAAAAAGGCAAAACAATGCTGATCGATTTATTGGAAGTCAACAATGCTAAAATAGAACAAATTCTAGAATTTGAAGAAGCTATTTTCTGCTTGCATCATTCCATTGATCGAAAAGACAAGTTAGATGCAACAGCTAGTGTGGCTGAATTTCGTAAGAATTTTCCTCAAGTGAAACGAATTGCTATTGCTGGAGGAATCGATTTGGAACAAGCAAAAGAACTAGCTGAACAAGGGCTGACAGAAATTGTCATTGTTGGTTCAAAAATCACAAAAAGCCAAGAACCTGCTAAAGCAGTGGAAACTTTTATGGAGGCGATTCATCAATGAGTACAATAGAAACCATTATGACCGAAATTAAACAAGTCATGGATTTAGTCAATGAAAACCAACTAGAGAAAGCTATGGCTTATTTTCAAAAAGATAAGCGGATTTTTGTCCTTGGTGCTGGAAGAAGCGGCTTTCAAGCGAAAGGATTTGCGATGCGTTTGATGCATATTGGTTATACTGATTACGTTATGGGAGAAACCATTACGCCTTCAATCCAAAAAGGCGATACTTGGGTCGCAATTTCTGGTTCAGGAACGACAAAAGGAATCGTTTCTGATACTGAAAAAGCGAAACAATTAGGGTTAGACATTGTTGTATTGACTAGCAATATTGAATCCCCTTTAGCTAAGCTAGCTGATCAAGTGATTGTTGTACCTGGTGCAACGAAAACGGGAGCCGGCATCAAATCTGTTCAGTTGTTATCTTCTTTATTCAACCAAACAGTTCATATTGTTCTTGATGCGTTAACATTGAAATTAGCTCAACGCGATCAAACGTCAAATGAAGATGCACTTCAGGAGCATGTAAATATTGAGTAGGAGGATGAGATCAATATGAAAAAAGTAGAGACATTGATTCGTTTGAAGACTGCAGGTGTTATTGCTGTTGTACGAGGAACAAAAGAAGAAGCCTTAGCAGCAAGCGAAGCCATTATCAAAGGTGGCATAAAAAGTATTGAATTGACTTTCACTGTTCCAGAAGCCGATCAAATCATCAGACAGTTACGTTCTTTATATGAAGAACAAAAAGATATCGTAATTGGTGCAGGTACAGTCGTAGATGCTGTGACTGCAAGAATTGCCATTATGGCAGGAGCTGAATACATTGTCAGTCCAACTTTTGACCAAGAGACTGCTGAAATCTGTAACCTCTATCAAGTTCCTTATTTACCAGGATGTATGACAATTACAGAAATGAAGAATGCATTGAAAAGCGGAGCCGATATTGTAAAATTATTTCCTGGGAGTGCGTATGAACCAAAAATTATTTCAGCATTAAAAGCGCCATTACCTCAGTTAAATATCATGCCAACTGGCGGAGTAGATCTTGAAAATATGCAGGACTGGTTTAAAGCAGGTGCCATAGCTGTTGGTGTAGGTGGAAATCTGATCGCTCCTGCATTTAAAGGTGATTTTACGGAGGTAACAAAAATAGCTAGTCAATATGCCCAAAAGTTTAATGAACTGAGTAAATAAATACTTTTGTTAGGAAATTTCTATTGTAGATTAAAAATTATATAACTAAAAAGTTAGAAACATTGCTGAAAATGTTTCTAACTTTTTAGTTTATGCACTCCTGTTATTAATAAAGACTAAAGAAAGATTTTAAATATTCTCGTCAGCATATTCCTACAGCTATACTTTGTTGCGAAAGAAACAAAATCTGGATATACTGGATATGAATCAGAAAGGAGTTATCATGGATAAAAGACAGCTGTTAATGAGTGAACTTATGGATTTATCTAATGAAATAATCTGGCTCAATAAACCAGAACTAGAAGCGGCCTTAAAAGGTTATACATTGAATGAGATAGAAGTGATTGAACACATCGCTCTAATACCAAATGCGAATGTCACAAAGCTTGCAGCTGCAAGCTATATGACACGAGGCGCTATCAGCAAGCTCACAAAAAAGCTGCTAGCTAANNATTATTGAAAGTTATCAACTTATTGAAAACAAAAAAGAGAGATACTTTCGATTAACACCCAGTGGACAAAAAGTAAACGAGATTCACCAAGAATTACATCAATCATTTCTCGAACGAGATAAAGAAGTATTTAAAAACATGACAGAAGACGAATTCAACACTATCTTTCGTTTTATTGGTCGATATAGGCATCATTTGAAAAATATCACTAAATAAGTGGTATTTTTTTTATTTGGTTATTTTGTTGACACGGAAACAATAAAGAGGTAAATTGTTTTTGTTGACTCGGAAACAATAATTTCGAAGGAGAAATACTATGAATACTTTAAACAATAAACATGCCTTAATATTTGGATTTATCTCTGTTTTTTTAACGGGTCTGGGATTAACTATCGTAAGCCCAGTTGTGCCTTTTTTAGTAAACTCTTATACCCGCAATCCGAGTAGTCAAGCTACTGCAGTGACATTGCTTACTTCTATATATGCATTTTCTGTGTTTTTAGCTGCACCGGTCTTAGGTGCGGTAAGTGACAGATACGGTCGTCGTCCAGTATTAATTTTTAGCTTAATTGGTTCTGCTCTTGGTTATTTTATTTTTGGGCTTGGAGGAGCACTTTGGGTTCTCTTTCTTGGTCGTATCATTGAAGGGTTGGCAGGTGGGCAAATTTCCGCTATTTTAGCTTACTTCTCCGATATCNNAACTAAATACTTTGGTTGGATCAGTGCTATTGTAGGAGTTGGTACTGCTCTGGGACCTGTAATTGGAGGGGTGCTTGCAAATTTTGGGAATAGTGTCCCTATGTACGCCGGAGCAATCATTTCATTGATCAATGCCCTATATGGCTATTTCTTTATGCCTGAAAGTCTTGAAAAGGCTGAACGTTCTTCTAATATTTTAGCTAAACAGCTTAATCCATTTGTGCAATTATCAAACGTTTTTTCTTTTAAATCGGTTAAATGGCTACTGATTGCTGGATTTTTAATATGGATTCCTAATGGTTCATTACAAGCTATTTTCCCACAATTTTCAATAGATTTATTTGCATGGCAGCCTGTTCTTATTGGATTGACATTTTCAATCGTTGGAGTGCTTGACATCTTCTCACAAGCTCTCATTATGCCGCGATTACTTAAATGTTTGACAGATAAACAAATTGCTCTTTTAGGTATGATAAGTGAAATCATAGGATATATTTTTATTGCTGTTTCTGCATTGACTGTATATCATCCTGTCTTTATTATAGGTATGATTTTCTTTGGATTTGGCGATTCTATCTTTGGACCATCATTTAATGGAATGCTTTCAAAATCTGTTAGTACCAGTGAACAAGGCCGTATCCAAGGCNNTTCTCAAAGCATCCAATCTCTAGCCCGAGTTATTGGCCCGATTATTGGGGGACAGCTGTATGCAATAATTAGCCATGCTGCCCCAGCCATCATGGGTGTAATATTGATTGGAGTATCTGCTAGCGTTTTATTCAAAAAATATCTTTAAATTTAATAAAGTCGATTTAAGTAGCCTGTTGATACTTAACTTACCAGTTGAATAATAAGATAGCTAAATTAATAATACCTTCCATAATAATGAAAAAGCATATGCTTGTATAAAAATATTATATGGGAGGTTACTTGTATGGTAATAGTAATTCTTCTACATAGTAGAAGAAGATAGAAGTTATTAATGAAGGATTGACATCTTTTGTCATTCGCCTAATATAAAAGTAGAGGTGAAAAATGATGTTAAAGAAAAAATTGACTGATTATTTAGAAAACCAAACAGCTTTTTTTGATTCAGAAAATGTAAGCGATATTTTTACAGCTAAAAGAATGGCTGAAGAGTTTGGAATCAAAAGAAATACGGTTAGCCACTATTTAAGTCAACTAAATGAGCAAGAAGTCATTGTTAAAATCAATACACGGCCCGTTTATTTTTTGCATAAAGAAGCTTTTGAAAATCAATTCTATTTTTTATCTAAAACTCTTTACAGTAGTTTAGAAGAGTTAGAAAAAGAAAAACCTTTATTCTACAAAAAAAATGATTTTTTCTCAATATTGATTGGAAACAATGCTAGTTTATCTCGCAGTATTGAACAATTAAAAACAGCCATCTATTATCCCGATAATGGGTTGCCGGTTTTACTGACAGGTGAGAGCGGAACAGGAAAAAATTATATGATAAAGATTATTTATCAATTTTGTCTGGCTAATGATTTAATCGAAGAAGAGGCTCCATTGGTTACTTTGAATTGCGCGCAATACGCCAACAATCCAGAGCTACTGACGAGTCAATTATTTGGGCATGTCAAAGGTGCATATACGGGGGCTGACGAGGATCGAAAAGGAGCATTTGAGGCAGCGAATGGTGGAATATTGTTTTTAGATGAAGTCCATCGTTTGAATGCAGAAGGTCAAGAGAAGCTGTTTACCTACTTAGATCAAGGAACCATTTATCGGATGGGCGAGGCGAACAAGCCGCGAATAGTAAAAACACGTTTATTTTTTGCCACCACTGAAGATCTTTCCAGCAGTTTTTTGACAACGTTTATTCGCCGGATTCCAGTACAAATCGAATTGCCAGCCTTAAATGAACGAACCCAAAACGAACGCTTAGAAATGGTTTATGACTTTTTGATAAAAGAGCAACGGAAAATCAAATCTCCATTATTAGTCAGTGGGCAAGTAGTCCATTTGTTGAAAAATGGAATATACAAAGGCAATATTGGAGAATTAAAAAATGTGGTAAAAGTAACTGTAGGAAATGCGTTTTCGTTGCAACGAGAAGAAACGGAAATAAAAGTAGCCATTCATCATTTGTCGCCAGAGTTTCTTTCTCATGCTGTACTTAATACAAGCGCAGTAGTTGAAGAGAGTATACGGATTGATGAGTCAACTACGGTGGAAAATCTAATTACTCATAAAAACCCTGATCAGCAAAGAATCATTCATACCTACGAAAAATTATTAGTTGAATTCAGTGCACATCGATTGGACTTAACTGGTGCAGAAGAAAGTATGAAGCAAGAAGTGGATAACTTATTTGATTTCTTAATTTTTGAGACAGATAGAGAACAAAAACAAGAATTACTTTTATTTATGACCCAATATGTACGGGATACATTAAAGCAGATGGAGACTTCTTATCAAATTACGTTTAATGGTAATACGGTATATGCCATTAGTTACTATCTTTTCCAACGCAGTACTGTCCGGTGGCAACCTGAAAGTAGTGAGCTGATTCAATTAATTAAAGAATTTAAGGAAAAAGTAGCTCAAACCTATACGACACAGTTTCAATATACCGAACGGATCCTCACCTTGATTCAACCTAAATTAGATATTGAAGTAGTGGATATGGATAAGATATTGCTTACACTCTATCTCAATCGATTAGGAGTATCCCGAGACTCTACATCTGCTAAAGCCATTATTGTAGCTCATGGCTATGCTACAGCTAGTAGTATTGCAAATGTGGCCAACAATATGTTAGGAAAAAATGTTTTTGAGTCATTTGATATGCCGCTGGATACTACACCGCAAAAAATTGCTGAAGAGATTGTTGAGTACTCAGAGAAAAATGATATTAGTAATGGTTTAGTGATTTTAGTTGATATGGGTTCATTAAAAGAGATTTATGAATATTTTCCGCAACAGTTGACAGCTCCAATTATGATTATGAATAATGTTACGACACCATTAGCACTTGCTATTGGAGAGAATATTCAAAAAGGATTGAGTCTTTCTGACGTAGCAGTCCGCTCAGCGAATTATCTTAAATTGGATTGGAAATTAATTTATCCACAAGAAAACAAGACAAAAGCTTTGCTGACAACTTGCTTTACAGGAATCGGGACAGCAAAACAAATCAGTCAATTGTTAGAAGAGAGTTTGCCGACAGCGAGCCCTTTAAAAGTTATTCCTTATGACTATGCAACATTGAATAATCAGAAAAAAGCAGAAACGGTTTTTTCATTGTATGATGTTATTGGTATTATTGGGACGGCTAATCCCACGATTGATGATATACCCTATCTTTCTCTTGAAGAATTAATTTCTGGAAAAGGAACACAAAACCTTTCAAGTTGGCTCAAAAAAGTTATGTCTCCAGAAGAAAATGAACAATTTAATAACCGTATAATTCGGAACTTTTCATTAAAAAAAGTCATTGATTCGTTAACTATCCTTGACACAGATAAAGTCATGTCAGAAATTGAACTGTTTATGCGTATCTTTGAAGAACTGACAGAACAACAGATTGCGAATGAACGTAAGCTGGCTTTATACGTCCATATTAGTTGTTTAATTGAAAGGTTGATTCGGAATGTGGCAATCGAAAATTATAGTGGAGGAAGCGCTGTCAACCAGTGTCGAAAAGAACAACTAAAAAAAATAGAAGAAGCGTTTAGTGTCATAGAGAAAAACTATAGTGTCAAAATCCCCGACTCTGAATTAGCATATATCCATGATATTATTTTCCAAAAACTTGATTTGTCGCTAACCGAAGACGAATTCTAATACTCGCAAAGAGCGTGCCACTAAAGTTGGCACGCTCTTTGCGTATATAAATATAAGAGAGGTGAATAAAGTGGAAAGAAAATTAATTTTAGCCAGTCACGGAAACTTTGCATCAGGAATCTTAAGTTCATTAGAATTGATTTGCGGCAAAAACGATAGAATCACAACGATGGATGCTTATATGGCAGCAGATTATAATTTGAGCGAAGAAATAAAAGCGCTTATGGATGAAAATAAAGGAAACGAACTGATTGTTATAACAGATATTTTTNNATTTTTGGCGGTAGTGTAAACAATGAGTTTTTAAACTATATTCATACTCCAAGTTTTTATTTAATTGCAGGAATGAATTTGCCGTTATTAATCGAATTAGTGACTCAATTGGAAAGTACAGATTCAATTCCGGAAATGATTAAACAAGCACTAGCAAACTCAACAATGACGATTCAATTTTGTAACGAAACGATTCAAAATGAAATTGAAGAAGAAGAATTTTAAGAGGAGGAAAACAATATGCTTAAATTATTACGTGTAGACCATCGTTTA
>DIDU01000203.1:0-9018 GCA_002418295.1 Carnobacterium sp. UBA5792
TTTCTTCTCATTCAAAATGATTTGGAAATACATCTCAAAAATTTTTGGAGGAAGAGGGAGTTGCTTGTAGCCATGGAAAAGGATACAAGGAGAATTACTTAGCGTTAGGCTTTAGCCTCTACGTTAAGTTTGAACTTGTAAGTTTTGAGACACGTTCTTCGGCTCAAAAAGGTTCCATGGCTTTCCACAAGCAATCTCGTAGTCCGGATGAAATTTTCTTACAAGCGCTAGAAAATGAAGAACAAAAAAAGAAACTCACTGGTTTGATTTTAGTGAGTTCCTTTTTAAATCAGACGGTCTAGGATTCAGTCACTCTAACTACACCTGTTGTTTTCGAAATTCGAATAGCTTTATCGGCTTCATTGTAATTCTTTAACTGAACATTTTTTGTAACAACTTCTCCTGCACGATATTGAACAGAGATAGCTATAGTATCAGGAGCTGTGGGCAATTGTGCTTCCGCCACAAACTGATTGATTACTACTTTTTGATAAGCTGAGATAACTAAAGCTCTTGGTGTAGAGGCTGTATAAAGAGCCGTATATTGTGGATAATAAGCAGCTAGATAGGTTCCGCGAATACCAAAGGCTGATTGAGATGCTGCATCAGTCAAACTATGGTGCCCAATGTGTCTAAAATTATAAGACCGGTTGTCGTGATAAGAATAATGCCCGATAATTTGTGTATCTGAAGCAGCTGAACTTGTTTCATGGGCTTTGATTTCAATTCCGCCAAAACAATAAGCAGTGAGATTATTGGTCAATGTAACATGCTGAGATCCATCATCCACCTCGATACCATTTGAATTTGATTGGCCTTTTTTATGTGCACGACCGGATGGATGATGTAAAAAGCTGTTTGAAATCAGAATGTTATCACTATGGTGTGTTGTAATACCATCATCGCCAAAACCAGAAGCTTCTACTTGATCGACCCAAATGTAGCGACTGCCCAAACGTGCACGTTTGCCATCACCAAAATAATTATAAAAAGCTGAAGTAACGTCAACACCATGAAGACCTGGATTTTTAACGATGATATCCCGGACAAGAGCATACTGGACATGGGCTAGTGTAAGCCCACTTGAACTTGTTCCGCCTGAGGCACTTCTTTCAGCTTCAGAAAACCGTTGGATATTCCAATCTAAACACAAACCTTCTATCCGCAGAAAATGGTTGCCTTTCAAATAACTTAAATTGGTGATCAATTGCTCTCTTTTTGGTGCAGAATCATGTAACACTAAAGTAGTCGTTCCTGACCCGCTGCCAATCAACTCTGTATACGAAGGGAGTTTGATTCCTCTTGTTTGATAAATTCCTGGTGGGATGATGACNNGTTTAAAAGCTGCAGTACAATCTGTTTTTCCATCCCCAACTGCTCCATACTCCAAAACAGATACTGTTCTGACGTGCTGGCTTAAATGAGTCATTGCCTGATCTAACTGGCTTTTCCAGACAGGGAAAACTTGACCAGCAGCATCCACCGTTACGGCCGGTTCTGTTGTAAAATCAATTTTTTCTTTAGACCATATAGAGCTATTCAAATAACGGGCAGACTTCTTTCTAATTTTATTCAACCCCTTTAACAGGTTAAATTGCTTTTCTGTTTCCTCGATCGCTACTTGCTTTTTGGCTACTTGAGAATAATCTGGAAACGTTACACTTAATAATTCTTGAATGACGGTTGTTTGTTTCATACGGTCGTCCCCCATACGGTAAATTTTACTTATGCTTACTGCTATCAGCATAACAAATTTAGCAGTTTAACTGTTAATAACTAGTATCAGCTTTAGCCTCTTTTATTTTGAAGCTAATTCTGTCTGCCCTGAAAGAATTAGCTGTCCATGACATTTTCCGCAAACATATCGTTTCGTGTTAAAACGTCTTTGCCGATAGATAGCGTTCTGACATGTTTGACATTGGTAAACCCAAAATTTTTTCGGTTGTTTTGCTGGTGCTAATGATTGAACATAACGCGTTCCGCCTACTTTTTTCAGCAGCTGCTTAAAATCAGCATCTTTGTGTTGGTAGCCTTTATCTGCTAAATGTAAGTGATAATGACATAATTCATGTTTTATCACTTTAAGAAACTCTTCCATACCGAAAGCTTCCAAGATCTTGAGGTTAAAATCTAAATTATGTGTCGCTAAATGATACCTTCCTCCTGTTGTACGCAGACGGTTATTAAAAGACGCTTGGTGTTTAAACGGTTGTCCAAAATCGTGCATTGACGTTTCTTCTACTAATTTCTGCAATTCTGTTTGATTCAATTTTCCTATCCCTTCCTATACTATTCACTACTTCCAAAAGTTTATTCCTCCGTTAGACAAGAAAAGCGAGACAGGCTTGGCACGCTAGACATTGAATGCAGAAAAACTTATAATATCCTGCTCTATGATAAAATAGGATTGAATCCTTTTTAAATCTATTGACTTCTCTTCTGTCATTTATCAAAATAGAAGAGAAGCAAAATTATTCAGCATGCAAAGGAGATTCTAATGAATACAACTAACATCGATAAACAAAATAGTCATTTAGATTTAAAGAACAAAGATGTACAAAACGTTCTCACACTCTATGAGGATTATGCGGAAGCGCCTTATATATCGCCAAAACGTGATTTGGCTGAATGGTTAAGCTCGGTCAGTATCGGTTCAGGAAGTACAGTGCCTAAGCGAAATATGATCCGGTTGGAGGAAGACATCCTTCCTGGCTACCTTATTTTATTATGGCGCATAAATTTTGGTACATTTACGAATACGAGCGTTTTCCCAAAATATTTTGAATACGACTATGGTATCAATGCAAAGCAAGCCTTAGATGAAGTTCAACAAAAAGGTTATGCAAAAGAACTTTCAGCGACTGATTCATTAACTCATCTTAACGCTGCCCAATTAAAAGCGATTTTCAAGCAGCTTGGGCTGACAGGCTATTCTAAATTGAACAAAACAGAGTTGATGGAACTAGCTAAAGAACAATTAACAGAAGAACAGCTTGCTCCTCATTTCAAAGTCAGAGGATATCAATTAACACCAGCTGGAAAAGAATTGCTTGAAAAATACCCTGAAGTTATTGATCGGCATCCAAAAAAGAAATACTGATTTCAATCAAAAAAGTATGCTGCATCCCTATCATTAAGGGCGCAGCATACTTTTTAAAAAGAGTTGTATTTTTCCAATTCGTTAACAGGAAATATTCTCGCCGGCTCTCCACTTTTCAATCGTTTGCTTTATAAAGGTTTCAAGTCCTGTTTTATTAATCTCAATTGTCTTTTTAATTCGAATGCAACCTTTACCATAATTAAATCCTTCCANNATGCTCCCAACATATAAACTGACATACAACTTTTGTGCATTTAAACCAAATACTTGTGTTTCCCCATCACTATAAGCCAACATTTTATATAAAATCCCTTCTTCCAGTTCAGGACCATATTTTAAAATGAGTTCTCTTATTTGCAACAACTTTTCTTTTCTCCAATCGTTTTCAAGCAGTTCGACATATTCTTCAGGGCTCGTTGCTTCGTACTGCATAATGATCTCTCCCAATCCATAAATTTTTTAATGATTTTAGTTTAATACTTGTGATAGACAATGTTCTTATTCGTTATTTGTTTGTATCTGACAAAATAGATCATCAAAATGTACTTCAGTGTTGTATATTATTTAAAGCTATCTTAGCATGAACCAGCTTGTGATCGTGAAAACTTATTTCCAATAAAAGACTTTATAGGAAAAGATTGCTTTTCTTTGTTATCCCTCCTGTTATATCTGTAACTTTCTTCATTCGAACAACAGAACTTATAATTTAATCTCGTTACTTTGTAACACAAAAGAGAGAACTGCCATATCAGCAATTCTCTCTTTTGACGCATATTGTAGTCTGGCTATTTTAAAATTTGACCAACTTTGTCAAGTTTCTTAAAACCTACTTTCTTATGATTTTGAATACCACAACAAATGATTCTAAGTCCAATACTTCAGTACCGCTCCATCTTCCCCTTCAACCGGATCTTTAGCTGGCTTAGCAACAGATGCTACCATTTGTTTGATGGTCTCATAATTTTCTGCTTCGCCTTTTTGTACATCTGGCTCAAGTCCATCAGGATAGGCACCGACTATTTGAAATTCATCGTTTGCATCAATTCGCTTATGAGCTACACCTGCAGGAAGTAGGAGAATATCCCCTTTGGAAAAAGAATAGGTTTCCGCATCTGGTCCGCCAAGCTGAACAATTGCTTCTCCAGCAATACACGCTAATACTTCATGGGTCGTGGCATGAAAGTGATGGTAAGGAAAGATGCCATTTACCCAGCCATTTGAGTAACCATTTTGCTCAAATAAAGCTAACACCTTCTCTGCTGAATTCGAGCCATCTAATAAATCAGTTACTCTTTTGGGATAGTAAAGAACAGGGAGCGAATTATTAGGAAATGGTTGGTTTTCTTCGACATAAAATNNTCTAATCAAAAGATACCTTAGTCAAACTCTTCGTATTCATTCGGATGCTGCCCTTCTACCCTGCCAGCTTCCCCTTTATCTAAAGCATCAATTTTCTGACAGTCTTCTTCCGTTAACTCGAAATCAAAAACATCAAGATTGGCTTTTTGGTGTTTTTCAGAAGAGGCTTTCACAATCGGCAATACGTTATTTTGTAAATTCCAACGAATAATAATTTGAGCTGGTTCTTTTCCGTATTTTTCAGCAAGAGCTACAATCGTTTCATTTTCCAATACATCGTTGATCTCACGTCCAAATGGGCTCCATGCTTCTGTCAAGATGCCCATCTTTTTATCGGCTTCGACTAATTCTTTGTTATTAAAGTATGGATGACGTTCAATTTGATTCGTAGCAGGAGTAACGCCCGTTTTTTCAATAATGCGTTCAAGATGTTCTGGCAAGAAATTCGACACACCGATCGTTTTGATCAAACCGAATTTTTGAGCATCTACTAATGCTTGCCAAGCTTCTTCGTATTTATCTTGTTTAGGTAATGGCCAGTGGATTAAATATTTATCAAAATAGTCGATACCAATACGATACAAGGATTCTTGTATCATCTTGATTGCTTTATCGTATTCATGCGCCATACCTGGAAGTTTTGAACTGATAAGCAATTCTTCCCGGGGGAGACTTGAACGACGAATAGCTTCACCAACCATCCCTTCATTCATATAGTTAGTTGAAGTATCGATGAGCCGATAACCCGTAGAAATTGCCGTAAGCACACTGTTCAAACCTTGTGCTCCTTGGACGTTTACTGTTCCAAATCCAATAGCCGGTAAACTTGTTCCATCATTTAAATCGAATTTCTCTATTTTTGTCATCTTATTTTCATCCTTTCTATGAATACTATCTACACTACCTAGTATAAAGGATTAAGAAAAGACTATCATGTAATACGCTTACCCCTTCTTTTAGGTATCATAAAAATCCCCATCACAGCAGGCTAGAATTACTTGCTATTTCTAACCTGCCATAGTGGGAAGTCTGATTTTTTTACTGCTTTATTCTTCTATTACATCAGTTCATCTTTAATTTTTCTCGTTTACTCTTCTTTTTTCGTTTCTTTGTTTCATTTCTTTATTTAATTGTTTTTGTGCTTTTTTAGATCCACGGGCTAGGTCTCTCTGCGTTTTTCTCGTTTGATAATCAGTAAACAAATTCTCTAAATCATAGTCTTCTGGATATAATTCATGAGCTGCCATCACTAGTTGAATTCTTTGTCTTGGGACTTCCACAAGATATTCTTCGATATAAACAGTGACATTGTCTGAACCAGTATCTTCATAAACCAAGCCTTTCTTTTGACTTTCTGTAAGCAGAACGCGGTCACCTTTTCCAAAAGAAACTTTCACCTTTTTGACTATTTTAAATTCCATTTCATTTTTCGGGAATTCTTTTCTCTTGGTTTGATAATCTTTATTGTCCATATACTCTTGCGCTTGCTGGATCAAAGAAGATGCCATGTTGACTTTTTTAGCGATCCAAAGAGCTTGACTGTCGCCACTTTCTCCTAAATGTAAAATAAACTTAGGGGTTAAGGTTTCTCGATCAAATTCCATCGCTGCTGGGATAAAGTCTTCATGTTCTTCAGCGAAACGTTTAATCTCTCCATAATGCGTTGTAGTTACGACTAGTGCTCCCTTAGTATATAGTGTTTCCAGAATCGCGATTGCTAAAGAAGCCCCTTCATTTGGCTCCGTTCCGCTACCAATCTCATCTAATAAAACCAACGAATGTCGTTTTACTTTATTCAAGATGAAAGCAATGTTCGTCATGTGCCCAGAAAACGTACTTAACGCATTTTCCATACTTTGGTGATCACCAATATCCACAAATAGTTCATCGAATACTGCAATATCAGTTCCTTCTTGTACAGGAATTTGTAATCCAAACATCGTCATTAAGGTTAATAAGCCCACTGTCTTTAACACAACAGTCTTTCCACCAGCGTTCGCACCAGTGATGACTAAGCCGCGGTGCTCTTTACCTAAAATAAAATCTAATGGAACAGCTCCTTTAGGTAGAAATGGATGAATTCCTTTTTTGATATGGATTATCTCAGATTTATTTACTTTTGGAGTGATTCCATTGATTTCTCGACTATATTTTGCTCGAGCAAAAATAACATCAAAAGCAGTGATTGTTTCCATGATAAATTCAATAATGGGTTCTTTATCAGCCAAGTAACCTGTTAATTCAGCTAAAATTTGATACTCTTCAGCAACTTCTTCAGCTTTTAGCATAATCAAACGTTCATTTAATTTCGCTACAGCTGCTGGTTCAATAAAGACTGTTGTTCCTTTATTGGATTGTTCTATCGTATTTCCAACTATTTTATTTTTGTAACTGGATTTAATTGGAACCGTATAATGTCCATCTTTTTGAATAATCATCCCATCTTGAAGCATTTCTTTATTGCTAGGATGTTTTAAGAATTTCGTCAATTTATCCTGAAGTTCTTTTTCATTTTCACGAATTTGTTTACGAACTTTTCTTAAATTTCTTGATGCAGCATCGCTTACTTTTTGATGTTGAATTTTTTGATACACTTCTTCTTCAATCTCTAATAAACTTGGCAAACTTTTACTATACTGATAAAGCAATGGTGTTTGATATTGGTTTTTTTCAAAAAACTTATTGATCAGCCGGCTGCTTCTAAGAAAATCTGCATATTCAATCAAGTCAGTAGAGGATAAGACCAACCCTTTTTTAACTTGTGCTCTTAAAGAATCAATTCTACTTAGCCCCATAAAAGGCACGTGTTGATTACTATCTAAGATCAAACGCGCCTCTTGTGTTTCTTGCTGCCAAACTTTCACGGTTGCTAGACTTGTTTGCGGCAAAAGCTCTCCAATACGAATTTTGCTATAGTTTCCAATTGCTCTAGCTTGTACTTCTTTTTGAACGTTATTAAATTGTAATTTATTAAGTGTTTCTTTATCCATAGCTCTCTTCCTTTCCAATGAAGAGATACCCGTCCTAAAATAAATAATTAAACCTAGAGAGTACAAAAAAAGACGATAGTCATACATACTATCGTCTTTAGAATATAAAAAATTCTATTTATCGACAGGTATCACTTATAAGCATGCCAAATAAACTTATCGTTTACCGGCTATTCAACTTATTGGTTAGATACCTGCTACACTCACAAAACATATCCCCATTCATCTAGGTTTTATTTATTCTCATTCAAAATATAACAAGTTAATCTTTTTTTGTCACCNNTTCAAGTTGCTTTTGATTGGTATAATTCTCATTTGCATAACTTTGCTATTCGAAAACCAAATGGAGAAAAGATCACTATTGAACCTGATAATGAATACCAAGACCCTAACTCAGATACTGGTTGGAGGAATTTCGCCTCTTCCATGGAACTATTAAATGAAGGAGAAGAAACGCTGGCTAAATGGTTCAAGAAAGAAAAAGATCGAGTTCTTTATACATATGATTTCGGAAATGACTGAGAATATGAAATTGTACTCATGAAAATTTTAGAACCCGCTCCTGATGTCTACTACCCTATTTGCCTTAAAGCAAAAAATGATGCTTCTAAAGAAAACAGCCGCGGCGAACTAATAGATGGATCAGTAAAAAAACAATCAAATATAAGTAGGATTTCCCCCTTCCCTTATGATATGATTGCCACGACTACTTTTTCTAGAAACAACCACAGGAGGGAAACATGACAAAATTTATTATCACTACCGAAAGCGGTTCCGATATATCTCAGCAACTTATTGAACGTTATGGTATCCATGTCATTCCAATGCATGTAACCATGGGTTCCGAAACATTTGATGACGGAAGCTTCGATGTTGAAGAAGTTTACTGTTTTTACAACGAATCAGGGACATTACCAAAAACTTCCGGCTCTACTCCGCAAGATAATAGCGTTGCTTTCGAACAAATATTTGCCAACTATCCTGAAGCCCACATTATTCATATCGCTTATTCAGCTGTAACCACTGTTTCTTATAACTCGTGTCACATTGCTGCGCAAGACTTCGAAAACATCCATATTGTCGATAGTAAAAACGTTTCTGGCGGTCTAACTGCTGTGATTGTTGCAACAGCAAAATTTATTGAAAACCACCCAAACTGTACGGCGGAAGAAATCATTGCTTTTGTAGAAGATATACGGGAACGCACTCGCTTTGTTTTCCTTCCTCAATCACTCTTATACCTTAAGGCAGGAGGACGTGTTTCGAATGCAGCCTATCTTGGTGCCTCTCTTTTGAAACTTCATCCTACTATTATTCTCGAAAACGGCTATTTAGTGGCTGCGAAAAAATACCGCGGATCATTTGACCGTTGTTTAAAAAATACGATTAAAGACTTTATTAAGAATTATACCATTGAGCCGGAGACGATAATTATCGGTGGAACAGCGGGATTGAGTGAAGAATATAAGCAGCTTGCTGAGTCTACTTTACAGAGTTATGGTTTCGAGAATCCAGATTGGTTTAAAGCAGGCGCTGTTATTTCTAGTCATGGAGGTCCCGGAGCCTTTG
>DIDU01000203.1:9029-12736 GCA_002418295.1 Carnobacterium sp. UBA5792
TAAGTACATGGAAATTGCCATAAGCTTTTTTAAAATACAGCTAAAAGTCATTCAATTAAAGAAATCTACGTATACTATTTCCACGAAAACACAAAATTTCAAAGCTTCTATTGATATGAAAGACACCAAAAATAAAAACTTATACTTCTTTTCATAAAGAAACAGAAGTATAAGTTTTTGTGCGTCTTAATCAATTATCTTTGATATCATTCTTTTAAACGAAAGAGGACACTATTGCAACAAGGTAATTAGTCTAGAGAACCGATATAAAAAATTGTGAGCGTATCTAAAAAAGAACGTTTTTAGACTATTATTTGATTTCCACCGTTTTTTTGGGCTGCAGTTAATTTTAATGCTGCTTTTTGAACCAACTCGCTAATCGTTTCTTCTGAATCATATACAGAGATCCCGCCACTGATGCTTACTTGTTTAGGCAAATCAAAAAGAGTTTCTAGTACTGCTTGTCTGATTGTCTCAGCCCATCTATACGCATCTTCCTTTTTAGTATTTTCTAATAAGATTAAAAATGCCGATTCTCTATACCTACCAGCAACAGTTTGCTTTTGCATGGCTGATTGGATTATTTTTCCTGTTACTGTTAACACTTCTTCTGTTCCTACAATTCCAAAATTCTTTTCATAGTCAGAATAGTGATCAATACTCAAGAAAACCAAAGATAGCGGCTGATTTTGTTTCCTTGCTCGATTTGTATATTTTACCAATTCTACTGTAATGGCAGAGCGGGAATACAATGAAGTGAGCATGTCCTTTTTCCTTTGGTTGGTTAACCGTTCATTTTTAGTTTGTAATTGTTTCCTTTCCTGTTCTTCCTGTGTAATATCAAACACAATTCCTGTAAGAAAAAGCGGCTCTCCTTTTTCATTCCGTTCCGTTACTTTTCCACGGTCTTGATACACTTTCCATGTTCCATCTTTGGCTTGAATACGGTATTTCACTTCCCAAACAGGTATTTCTCCCCTAAGGTGTTCTGTCATCAGTCGCATTACTTCTTCTTTGTCATCAGGATGAACTTTATCTGTAAAAAATTGGTAAGGAACCTTTTCAGGTAAATCCTTTTGCATGTAGCCAATTGCTTCTGCTTTTAAAGGGTTGAAAGTGACTTCATTGGTAGTAAAGTCCCAAAACCATTGTCCTAGGTTTCCTGTCCATCCGAATTCTAGCCGTTCTGCTTCCTGAAAAGATTGCAGTAATCTTTTATTTAATTGTTCCAAAGACGTTATCTTCAAGATCAGCTCTTCTTTCGTATATTTCTGATAATCTGGCATCTTATCGCCTCCTTTTTAACATCTTCTATAAATGTTGATCTATAATCCATTAAGATTACTTTTTACCGCGTGATTCAACTGAATAGATACAGTATCAGCCAAAGCTTAATCATTTATATTTTCTATATCTTCAAATCCAGTTGCTTTCAACTGCTTATCAATTATATCTTACTAGCTGAAGGTTTAAAAGAGCCTCTAGGATTGTTAAATAGATTAAGTTATTTCCATAAAAAAAGCAGAGCAGGAAATCCTGCTCTGTTAAAGGTTTAGTATTTTTAAGTCATTACGGGGCTTAGCGGCTGAATTGTACAGGCTCCTCAAACCCATCTACTAAGGTGCGTGTTTCNNGCCGTGTCTATAAGAGTAGCGGACCGGTACTTGTCTTCGAATGGCTTCGTACTCGTTTTCAGCTGGCAGAACGATAAAGTCAGCTGGTTTCCCTTCTTCAATGCCGTAATGATCTTCAATATGAAGCGTTTTGGCACTATTGGTTGTAATCAAATCCATAGCGTTCATAATTTCTTCGTAACCAGTCAATTGAGAAGCATGCAATCCCATCAGTAAAACTTGTAGCATGTTTCCTGTTCCCAACGGATACCAAGGATCATAAATGTCATCATGACCGTAACAAACCGTTAAATCGGCTTCCAATAATTCTTTGACACGCGTCAATCCTCGACGTTTTGGATACGTATCAAATCGTCCTTGCAAATGCATGTTGACTAAGGGATTGGAAACAAACCGAATATCAGACAATTTCAGCAAGCGGAACAATTTAGACGTATACGCGTTGTTGTAGGATCCCATCGCGGTTGTATGGCTAGCTGTTGTTCGCGATCCCATCCCTCTTTCATAAGCTTCTTTTGCGACGACCTCGACAAAACGCGATTGTTCATCATCGATCTCGTCACAGTGAATATCCACTAGACGATCGTATTTTTCCGCCAAGTCAAAAGCAATTTTAAGTGATTCTACGCCATATTCTCTAGTAAATTCATAGTGCGGAATACCACCCACAACATCGGCTCCCATTTTCAAGGCTTCTTCCATCAGCTCTTTTCCATTTGGATAAGATAAGATGCCTTCTTGCGGGAATGCAACGAGTTGGATGTTGACATAAGGTGCCATCTCTTTTTTCACTTCCAACATGGCTTTCATGGCTGTCAAATTAGGATCTGTCACATCTACATGTGTGCGCACATATTGAATTCCTTGAGCTATCTGCCATTGTAGGGCTTTTTTTGCACGTGTTTTAACGTCTTCATGAGTTAAAAAAGCTTTGCGTTCAGACCAACGCTGGATGCCTTCGAATAAGGTTCCGCTTTGATTCCATTCTGGCTCGCCTGCTGTCAACGTTGTGTCTAAATGGATATGTGGTTCAATAAATGGCGGTAGTACCAATGAGCCGTTGACATCCAGCACATCTGCTGTTTTTTCTGCGAATTCGGGTTGCGGTTCAATATTAGTAAACTTACCCTCTTCTACCGTAATTTGCCAAAGCCCTTTTTTTCCTTTTAGAGCTGCATTTTGAATGATCATTTATTCTACACTTCCTTTAGTTGTTTTTTCAAATGGTGCCATTGCTTTAGTGAGCGGCAGTTTCATCAATCCTGTGTATACCACAGCTGTTCCTACTAATGCATTGAGCGGAGAGATCCCAGGTGCAAATTGAGCCAAAGCTACACCGATAACCCAAGCCAGAAGTGCTGTCCAGTTAACTGGAACAAAAGTTGCTTCTTCAAATTTGGCATAGTTGCAGCGTTTCACAAAAAAGTAATCTGCAATAATGATTGCTCCAATTGAAGGAATCGCAGCGCTCAGTAAGTTCAAGAAGCCGACAAAATTCGTGTACATCCACATAGCCAACACGGTTCCAACGATTCCGTTCACAAGAACCCAGAACTTTTTAGAGATTTTTGTAATATTGGCAAATCCTAAACCAGAAGCGTAAAGCGCATTATCATTGGTGGTCCAGATATTCAGTGCCAATACTAAAATCGCTGGTATCGTCAGCCCTTGCAAGAAGAGGACTTCTGAAATATCTGAAAGCCCATAAACCATCGCCCCTACTGCTCCAAATAAGAACATCAGCGAATTACCTAAGAAAAACGCAGTAGAAGTAGCACCGACAGCAGAACGCGATGACTTTGCAAATCGAGCAAAGTCAGCTGTCAATGTTCCGCCGCTGATAAATGACCCGATACAAATCGTTAGAGCAGCTGATAATGTGATCGTTGTTTTCGGTTCGTACTCGAAAAGGGCTGGTAAACCGCCCATGACCGTAGTTGCTTCAATGGCGGAATAACTTCCTAATATGGCGATCAGAGGAACAGCAATAAAACTTAAAACCACCAGCGATTTCATTCCATAAAGCGAAGCCAACGTGATCGCGATTCCAAAGACGAAGATCAGTAAATAACT
>DIDU01000203.1:12773-15154 GCA_002418295.1 Carnobacterium sp. UBA5792
TTTTGCAATCGGAACGGCAAACATTGCCACACCCACTCCGAACCAGCCGACTTGCGTAAAGCCCAATAAGAAAGACGGTAAGTACGAACCTTTTTCACCAAACGAATACTTAGCCAACAAGTGAGTAGATAACCCCATTTTAGCTGCAATGTGTGCCAGTGCTCCAGTATAAAGACAAAGTGCTAAATTCCCCAGCAAAACGACAAGTAAAAATTGAGAGAATGTCAGATTCAATCCCAATTGTCCTCCAGCTAACATGCTGGCTGAAAAGAACGTAAATCCCAACATCACTGTCATTGTTTTTGCAAAAGAATTACGGCTCGATTGCGGTACCGTTTGTAACGAAAATTCTGTATCGGTTTTCTTCATCTTATTTCCTCCCATTTCTATGGGTACCGAAAAGCACAAAAAAAGAGGCTGATTATCAGATTACACCTGACAATCAGCCTCTCTTCAAATACAGAAAATAGTTGTGCAACTGCACTTGTACATACTTCTCCTGTATTTTTATCCGCTTCCTTGTCAGTCTCTCTGGGCTGATTTAAAGGTACCTGTTATTTGATTAAATTCATTATTCCAGAAAACAGCTTGGCTGTCAACTGGAAAAGCACTGCAATTTTTTTGATCAGTATTTATGTATGTCTTAAATTTGCTATATTTCTCCGAAAAATAGATTTGCCTGACATATCAATAGAAACTCAAACGTCTTACGGTAGGCAAAGCGTGTTTGTCTGACATATCGATAAAAATTCAAACATCTTATAGTAGGTAAAAAAGAACATAAAGTATACTTGAAATACTTCATCTTATTTTTAACACAATGCACACTCATATTTTATCTCAGTTATTTGTCAGTCTATTTGTGAAGGCTTTTCATCTTTATAAATTAATTTTGAAACTTTCTTCTTGCCTTTTTATCAGTTGAGTGGTAAAGTGACGATAACGAAAAGGAGTGATGAACAATATGCGAAAAAATACTCTTGGCTCATTGATTTGGCTTCGAATCGCTCGTTTCACTCATCAAAGTAACTTGCTATCAAACGAATTCTTAAAAGAATATGATTTAACGACTGCTCAATTTGATGCTTTACTTCAAATCTCAACCTACGAACCTTTAACTCAAAGTGAACTTGCAGAAAAAGTTACGGTCACACAAGGCGGAATCTCTCGCATGCTAGCTCGCTTAGAAAAAGATCAATTAATCGAGCGCAAACAGGAATGGAAAACAAAAACAATTTCTCTAACCGATAAAGGCCGTAAAAAACTAGAAAACGCCTATGAAGCCCAACTTGAGTTCCAATCCTCTTTTTTTGAAGACTGTTTATCAAAAGAAGAACAAAAAGTACTGTTTTCGCTTATGTCACGTGTACAAAAACAAAGCAAAAAAAAATATCTGGAAAAATGATATTTTTTTGCCCTATCACTTGACTAGTCAACCAAAAATTAATAGCAGTATTCTTTAGCTAATAAACGAAAACCATGATGAAAACAAAATCAGACTACAACAGATAAAGGAGATTCACTAATGGAAAAGTATCGTATCAACCAATCAAATGGCATGGAATTTGGTCTGTATTCTTTAGGTGATCACATCATGAATCCTTTAACAGGAAGCCGAATTTCAGCACAAGAAAGAATCCAACAACTGATCGAGATGAGTCAGCTTGCTGAACAAGCTGGAATAGATGTTTTTAGTGTGGGCGAAAGCCACCAAACTTACTTTGCATCACAAGCGCACACCGTAATTTTATCAGCGATTGCCCAAGCAACAAAAACAATTAAACTCTCTAGTTCAGCAACTGTATTAAGTGTCTTAGATCCTGTACGTGTGTATGAAGATTTTGCAACGATTGATTTGATTTCAAATGGGCGTGCAGAAATAGTTGCCGGCCGTGGATCACGTGTTGGGGCTCATCAGTTATTCGGTGTCGATTTACAAGATTATGAAGAAATTTACGAAGAAAAGCTAGAATTGCTTAAATTGATCAACGAAAATGAACGTGTCACCTGGCAAGGAAATTTCCGTGCTCCCTTACAAAATGCAGAGATCTTACCGCGTCCTTTAACTGGATCGCTTCCCATTTGGCGTGCTGTAGGAGGTCCGCCTTCTAGTGCAATCAAAGCAGGTTATATGGGACTCCCAATGATGTTGACTACGTTGGGCGGGCCGGCAATGAACTTTAAACATTCTGTTGATGCTTACCGTGAAACTGCTCGGCAAAGTGGATTTGATCCAGCTGGTTTGCCTGTCGCAACAACCAGTTTGTTTTATGTAGCCGACTCGACAAAAGAAGCGCTTCAAGAAATGTACCCACATCTTAATGGCGGTTTCCAAGCCATTCGTGGTACTGGATATCCAAAACAACAATTTGCTCAAGCGA
>DIDU01000203.1:15166-24994 GCA_002418295.1 Carnobacterium sp. UBA5792
AGGAGAGATTCTTAAACAAAAGTACCCGGAACATGAAGTTGTGCTTTTAGATTTAGCCGAGTACTCAATGGTATTCAGTGATGGACGGAATTATTTTGAGTATGAAGGCGATACAAAATACGTTGCAGAGACACTTATGGCTGCCGATGCCATTATCATTGGTACACCCACATTCCAAGCTTCTATCCCTGCCACGCTTAAAAATATCTTTGATTTGCTGCCGGTCAATGCTTTTCGAGATAAAGTCGTCAGCAGTGTGATGACAGCCGGTACAACCAAGCATTATTTGATGGTGGAACAACAGTTGAAACCTATCTTAGCGTATATGAAAGCTCATATTGTCCCGACATATGTATTTATTGAAGAAAAAGATTTCTTGCGGAATGAGATCATAAATGATGACGTCCTCTTTCGTTTAGAACGACTCGTCGAAGATACGGTATTGACCGTTGAAGCGTTCGCAGCTATTCGGAAGAAAAAAGACGAAGAATACGACTTTTAATGGAACAAACTAATTTGGATACAATTTTAAAAAAAGAAAATCAAAGGAGAAGATTAATATGACAAAAGTAAATTTAGCAGTAGTTTTTTATAGTATGGGTGGAACAAATTATCAATTAGCACAATGGGCAGCAGAAGCCGCAACAGCAGCAGGCGCTGAAGTCAGAGTATTAAAAGTACAAGAATTAGCTCCTGAAGCAATCATTGAAGGAAACGAAACATGGAAAGCTACTGTCGATGCAACAAAAGATGTTCCAGTGGCAACATCCGCAGACTTGGAATGGGCAGATGCTATCATTTTCAGCACTCCGACACGTTTCGGAAATATGCCTTCACAAATGAAACAATTCTTAGATATCCAAGGCGGTATTTGGGCTAGCGGCAAAACAGTTAATAAAGTGGTTAGTGCCATGTCTTCTGCCCAAAACCCGCATGGTGGACAAGAAGCAACGATTCTATCATTATATACTAGCATGATGCACTGGGGAGCCATTATTGCAGCACCAGGATATTCAGACCCTGTCTTATTCAAAGCAGGCGGCAACCCTTACGGAACAAGTGTGACTGTAGGACAAGACGGAAAAATGATCGAAGATGTAGCAGATGCTGTGAAATATCAAGCTGAGCGCACCATTAAAGTGGCAGAATGGGTCAAAAAAGGCAACGAATAAACTCACTGAAAGTTTATTGTGGAAATAAGGTCTAAACAAATATTCAATTGTGCAAAAAACAGCACTAAACGCAGCTTAAGGCGTTTAGTGCTGTTTTGCTATTTTCTAAAGTATATGAAGCAATCTTGTTGCTACACTAAAGTAAATTAGTAACCCCATTGCATCATTGATCGTTGTAATAAAAGGACTAGAAGCAATAGCGGGATCAATTTTCAATCTATTGATAAGGAAAGGAATGACTGCCCCTACTACAGTAGATAAACTTAAAGTTACCAAAAGAGAAAATCCAATAATCAGTGCTAAAACAAGATTCTGATAAAAAATGCCTACTACAAGTGCTAAAACTACTCCTGCAGATAATCCGATTATCATTCCTGCTAGGAGTTCTTTTAGGACATTTTGCCAAAATTCTTCTTTGGTTCTTTCTTCTCCCATAGAAATATTTCGGACCGCAACTGCCAAGGATTGTGTTCCGACGTTTCCCGCTGAGTCCATAATAATCGGGATAAAAGCAGCAAGCACGACCACTTGACTCAAGGTTTCTTCAAATGAACTGATCAAAGAAGCACTGATCATTCCTAGAAAAACAAGAATGACAATCCAGGGCATCCTTGCACGAGCAATTTGCCATGCACTCTCTTCTCCTCGTTCCGTTTTACTTTTCGTTTTTCGGATAGCAGAGAATTCATTAAAGTCCTCTGTCGTTTCTTCAACTAAAATATCCATCACATCATCTACAGTCACAATTCCCAACATCACATCTTCATCATTTAAAACAGGGACTGCTAACAAATCATAATCTTGAATCATGCGAGCAACAGCTTCTTGATCATCATTCATGCGCACAAAGGCTAATTGAGTCAACATTACATCTTGGACTTTTGTATCTTCCTGATTCAAAATCGTGTCTCGTAAAGATAAGATGCCTACCAATCTGCTGGCTTTGTCTAAAACGTAAATATAGTAAACCATTTCTGCTTCCTTAGCAAAAGTACGCACCATTTCCACTGTTTGTTGCACAGTATATTCAGGAGAAACGCTAATGAATCCTTTCGTCATAACGGATCCGGCAGTTTCCGGTTCATAAGCGAGCATTTCTTCTACTCTGCTTCTTTCTTCTACATCTAGCAAATTTAAGAGTACTTGTCTTTCTTCGTCGTCTCGATAAGATAAAAAGTTTACCACATTGTCTATCTCCATATAATGGAATAAGTCCGCAATGTATTCAGGTGAGAAGGCTTCATAAGCTTCTGTTTGGTCAGCAGGATCCATCCATTCAAATAATTCCGCAAATTCTGCTGGCTCTAAAAAGCTCTCTACTTTTTTTCTCTTTTCAGGATATAAGAGATGAAAAAGTTCAACTTGATCATTTGTATGAAGTTTCAAAAATAGCTTACGAAATTTTTTACGGTTGTTTTCCTTTGCGGCTTTGAAGATTCCTTCATAATATGTGTTTTTTCTGTCATCCATTCTTTTCATTACTATCATTCCTCTCAGGAAGGCTCATTAAAAGTGTATCTCCTTCTTGTATTAGTTTTTGCACTATATAAATAAAACTTTTCGATTTTTTCATCTGTCGACAAGATGGAATAGAATCCACTTGAACCACCCCCTAGAGAATTTTATGGTAACGAATCAAGCTAACAGCAAAAACGTTTTTCTCCTGTTGTCTTTTATTTACCATTTACATTAAAATAGAAATAAAAAAAGCACGCCTCGAAGAGCGTGCAAAACAACTGACAGACAGTTGCTCAAAACGGATTTAATACCAGCACCCCTTCGTTGAGTTTCGGCACTGTACAGCATAGGGACGATCCCAGCTGCGTTAAAAATTTCCTTAATTCGAAAATTCCTGTTAACCCATTGGCGTCTTTGGACGTTTCTGGGCAGCAGCATCTCTCTAGTACAGTAGCCTCACCTAACAAGGCTATTCAATTCTTTCTATCTCTCTTATTCATTGTAGGACAGAACCATTTAATATTCAAGCTTACTCTTTTTGAACGACACTTTTTAGGATAGAAAAGTTAATCGTTTTGCTCTATCTCGTTGTACTCATTTTCCCAATCTGATTTAAGCATAGCGTAAGTGGCTATATCACAAATATTTCCTTCGTTATCTTTTGCGCCCTCTCTTTTGATTCCTTCAAATTTCATTCCGATCTTTTTCATAACTTTTCCAGATCCTGGATTTTTAGTATGGTGGCTAGCTTCTATTCTATTAAATCCAACACATTCAAATAAAAAGTCTTTAACAGCTATAAAAGCTTCTGTCATGATTCCTTTATTCCAATATTTCTTAGACATACAATATCCAATCACGGCAGATTCAATGTCGTTGTTTATCTGAACCACATCAATCGTTCCGACGACTTGTTGGTTTTCTTTTAACTCGATACACCAGCGATAACAATCCTCTTGTTCCAGTTCTTTTTGCCAATTTGAGATGCTGGCTTTTGTATCCTCAATACTGTTATGGGGTTTCCATGTTAAATGTTTGGTTACTTCTTCATCACTTGCCCAGTTGTGATACACGTCTTCTGCATCATTTAGGGTGATCCTTCTTAAGTGTAATCTTTCTGTTTCTAATGGTTGAGTGCCGATATGTTCCACCTAATCATCCTCCTCAATATCATTCGTCTTTGTACTTATCATACAGGATAAATTTATACCATTCAGCTATTAATTTTCTGGAAATTAAAAATTCAATTTATTAATCAAATTAAAAGGAACATTACATATCAGCAATTAGCCATAAGATACAAAAAAAGCCTCTAACAAACGTTAGAAAGCTTCTTTCATTTGCAACTTTATGGAATATACTCGACCAGTTTTTTAACTATTATCTACTAATCGAACGCGCAACTCTCGATACTGTATGGCGCTGTCCGCGAATGGCTTTACTCATTGCAAAAATATTTTCAACGGTAGCAACACCACCATATCCAGCATCACCAATATGTTGAATATCAACTCCGCATATTTTATTCTGTAAAGCCATATACTTGATCGTGTCAGGATCAGAACTTTCTTGGCTCGTCCCGATAGCAGTCATCACTAGAGCTCCTTCTTGGTGCGCTAATTTAACAGCTTCTTTCAAATCTTCTTTATCAAACCCAGGCACTGTTCCAATTGATGGTGTGAGAATAATATCCGCTCCAGCCTCAACCAAACTTTTAATGACGTTTAAATCTGCAACAGCTTCATCAACTCCAGCACCATGCATTTTTCCAGCAATAATAAGGCCGGAATAATGTTCTTTTGCTTTTTTTACTGTATCAATAATTGCGGCATTTGTTACACCTGTTCCTGGGTTACCGGTAAAGCAGACAAAATCTAAGCCTAATGTTTCTATTTGTTTCAATGTTTCACTATTTGCTTGGCGGCCTACAGCAATTTCTGCTCTTTCTTCCACCATATCTGCAGATGTATCCACCGGCTCTAAATTGACTCCGATCGGGCGGCCGACTAAATCATGCAAGCGATCAACAAACGATCCCTCATACTCCCCAATTGCAAAAATATCAGGTTTTAATACGTCTATTCCATTTAGAAGAATCAAGTCTGCTCCAAATGCACCGGCGATTTCAGAATTTGTAATGTCTCCGATAAAAGATTCACGCGGAGCGACATTTTCAGACAGAATAACACGACCTTCACTTGCTTTAATGCTTTGCTTCAACTCTTGCGCACTCATACTTAGAATTTCTGAAGCATTTGCACTTATTAAACGTTTGACCATTTTATATAACTTCCCTTCTATTTTTAATACAACGGCTCATTTTCTTCTTGTGCTTTGAACCGCTTTTCAAGGGCTAAGAAGAATGGCAGATAAAGCAGAATATCCAATACAATCAAAACAATTTGCAATATTGATCCATTTATACTTCCTGTGGTTAAGAATCCGCTAATAATAGGCGNNAGGAACAAGTCCTGTTGACATGGCAATGTAAGCAACGATTGCATTTACAATTGGAGCAACAATAAAAGGAACCAGTAATGCAAAGTTTAAAACAACGGGCACACCAAACATTGTTGGTTCATTAATATTAAATAAACCGGGTACAACGGTTATTGGAGCCATAATTTTAGTTTGTTTGCTCGTATTCTTTTTACGGGCTATATAACCAAGTACTAATACTAAACCAATCGTTGCACCACCACCGCCAATATAAACAAAATTATCCATAAATGCGATCGTAATAATATTCTTCATTTCTGCTCCTACTTGATAAGCAGCATTATTTTCAGCTAGGTTTGAAATCCAGATGGGTTGCATAATCGAGTTCACAACGTTCCCTCCATGGATACCAATAAACCATAACAAACTGTTTAAACCAGCAACAATTACTGTACCAAAAATATTATTACCTAATAATCCGAGTGGTCCGCCTAGAACCACTTGAGCAAGTTCATGAAGGTTAGGCCAAGATACTGTATCAAGAAGAGAATAAATAATTAACCAGAATGTGATGATTACTGCGCCAGGGATAATAGCGCTGAAACTTCTTGCAACAGCTGGCGGCACGCTCTCAGGCATTTTAATTTGAATATTGTGGTTAATGAACCATTGATAAATAAATGCACTAAACAATCCTAGAACAATAGCAACAAACAAACCACTAGCGCCAAGGTAACGAACAGTTAACCCTGCCCCGGCTTCTCCTGAAATAAAAGGTGTAACCATAACAAAAGAAGACATTGAAATAATTCCAGCAGCAACACCATCTACTTTATATTGATTCGCTAAACTTTGAGCAATTCCAAAACTTGCCACCAAACCAATTAAACCGAAACTGCTGTCAACGCCTTTCCATAAATAACCAGCCACTCCAATATTTCCTAACCAATCTTCCCATCCAGGAACTGGAAAACTAGCAATTACCATAAATATAGATCCAATAATAATCAACGGCATAGCTAAGGTAATTCCATCCCGAATTGCTGTTAAATATTTATTAGCACTTAATTTTGAAGCAATCGGCATAAGCTTTTCCTCAATAAAACTATTTGACTCAGACATAAATACCCCTCCTATTAATTATAGTTTATAACTAAACATTCATCGTAAAACCCTTTCATTTATTTTTTAGTAATATTTAGTTATTAAAAACAGTATAATAGTTTGGTTTTATTTTGTAAACAATTAATTGTGTTCGAGATGTTTTTTCTTCATAAACGTTACAAAAAATAAATATTAAGTTATACTATCTTTATTATGATCCCTTATAATTAACGTTCGCCAAACTAAAGCTTCGCACAAAGTAGAGAAAGAAACACAAGTTTAATACCGTACACTTTTTCTACTATGACTACTCTCTTACTTATTAAAATAATAGATTCATCTGTAATCTAGCACAGAAAGGGGCTATTACCATGTACCTGCCTAAGAAACAAGGTATACAAAAAACAAGAATATTAGATAAAATATATACGAAAGGCCCGATTTCAAGAATCGACATATCAAAAGAACTATCTATCACCCCTGCTACCGTAAGTGAAATAACAAATAACCTTATTAAGGAAAATCATATTCATGAATTGGGCGAAGACGAAAAATATAGTAAACCAGGACGTAAGAAAATATTATTAGCTATTTCTCCCTATCATAATTATTTCATAGGTGTAGAGCTATCCGATAATTTTTTATCTTTTTGTTTAAGTGACAATCTTGGAACAATTATTGAACAGCAAATCCTTCATCACAATAATTGGGATTATCAAGAACAGCTTACAGATACTTTTTTTCTGAATAAATTGAATCAGTTTATCGATCAATGTACAGAATATAACCCTGTCGCTATAGGCATTGCGATACCTGGCCACTATGATCCCGTTAATCAAACTATTAAAACAAACAATCCATTTTGGCAAACATTTCCACTAAAAAATGTTGTTGACTCAATTAATCTGCCTATTTATTTAAAAAATAACGTCAAATGTATGGCAATCGCTGAACGCCTATTTGGAGATGATAAACAAGACAAGAACTTTATTTTTCTGCATGTTCGTCGCGGGATGTTTTGTACTTATATGTACAATGGGGAAATATACGCAGAAACAAATCATTTGATTGGTGAAATTGGACATACTGTCATCAATCCAAACGGTGAATTATGTGAGTGTGGTAAAAGGGGATGTCTTCAAACTTATACTAGTGAATCTTGGATGATAAAAAAAGCAAATCTAATATATGAAAATATACCTCATACTTTTCTCAAACAATTAGTATCCGAAAAAGAACAGATTGATATCAACACACTCATTAAAGCCTATCAATTAGGAGATGAAGGTTCGATCACAATTATTAATCAAGCCATTTATTATTTTTCTATTGCAATCAATAATTTATTAATGGTTATGGATTCAGATATCGTCTATATCCATAGTGAATTATTGAGTGAGCCTGAACTGGCTGATCTCCTGATTAAGTATATTGATGAGAATGCATCTTTATTGAATCTTCAACATCCTAAACAACGTATCTTTAAACCTTATAATGAAATAAACGGTGCCCTTGGTGCGTGCGGACTCTGTATTTCTGAAACATTATAATTTCTTATGTTAAATAAAGTTTATTGCTACTTTTTAAGTAGAGTAAAGAAAATCAATATTTGTTGTGTTGTAAAAGATAAAGACCTCATTTGCAGAAAAGGCCTGCACATCCGTATGTACAGGCCTACTTTATCTTTCAAGAACTTTATAACCAGATCCTTCAAACCACTACATGACAAACTAACTTACAAATATTGTGTTGTCAACTTTCCAGTCTTCTTGATTTATACTCACCCAAAAGTCATTTTTCAAACGTAACGATTGTAAACAGCATCCATTTGCCACAGTTTGAAAACAAATTAAAAGCTATTTCTTAAGATTTCATTTGTCTCTTTTTAACATCCCTCCTTCTAAATGAAGTTGTTGGTTTGCATAGGCCAGAGTTGTTTCTCGATGTGAGACCAAAAGAACAGCTTTCTCTTTGATTTCTGAAGACAATACGTTAAGGATAGCTTGTTCATTAATGTAGTCTAAGTTACTAGTTGGTTCATCTAGTAATAATAAAGGTGCATCTTGCAAAAGCAAACGAGCTAATCCTATACGTTGACGCTCTCCGTCTGAAACATTGCGGGCTTGTCCTCCAATTTTAGTTTCATAGCCTTCTGGCAACGTTAAAATCCAATCGTGAAGAGACGCTTGACGTGCAGCTTGTTCTACTGCTTTTCTGGAAGCATCCATCCTACTTAAGCGAACGTTATTAAAAATGGTCTCTTCAAAAAGAAAGGTACTTTGTTCCATCACGCCTTCTAGTTGATGAAGTGCTTGTTCTTGAATAGAAGATAGCGGAATGCCATCGAACTCAATGGTTCCGTTGGTTGGATCCCAATAACGCATCAATAATTTGACCAACGTGCTCTTTCCACTACCACTCTCTCCGCCAATTCCAAGCCATTCTCCTTGGTTTAATGATAAAGGNNCAGCATTCAAAATGGGTTGTGAGCGCGCTACATAAGTGAACGCAACTTGATTCATCTGTCCTTCGTCAAATTCAGACAGTTTTTCTTGGCTTGTCTCAAAAGAAACAGTGGGTTGTTCTTGCGTCAACGCATACAATCGTTGACCGCTGGCAAAAGTAGTAAGCAAAGCACTCCCTAAACCATTTAACGCTAAGACAGAACCAAATGAACTGAGACTAAGAACCGTTGCAGTAAGAACTGTCGCTGCCGGCAAGTGAAGAAAATTCCCTACTAAGAGAATACTGACTGCCGTGATCACTAAGACGATTTCACTGACTATTTGCAATAGGCTTGATTGTTGAAGCTGTTTGCGGTGTTGATCATTTAATGCTTCACCTATAGCATTTAGTTTTTGCACTCGTTGTTCTTTTAGTTGGAATTGAAAAATATCTGGAAGACTGTTAACATTTTCGATAACCTGTTGATTGAGTGCCACAAAAGCTGTTTGGTAATCTTCTCCAATTCTTTGATGCTTTAAGAAGCTGAACAAAGGGACAATAACGCCAACAACTAGGTGACCTAATAATAAGATAAGCGCTAATCCCCAATGGTGACGTGATAAAAAAACAATGGATGCAATAGACGTTCCTAAAGCAATAAAGATAGGTGAAATCGTATGGGCAAAAAAGACTTCCAATGCTTCAACATCTGTTGTGATCGCTGTGACTAAGTCGCCGCTCTTCTTTTCTGTTAACCGAGCAGGTCCTAACTTTCGCAATACAGCAAATATTTTTTCTCGAATTAACGCTAGTAAGCGAAAAGCAATATCATGGTTTAAATATTGTTCCGCATATCTCGCTGCTCCACGAATCAGACCGCAGCTCATCATAATCAGTAAGGCTTGTTGCGGACTATTTGGCTGATTCGTGAAAATAGCGATGATTTCTCGAANNGAACGAAAGAAACGAGCCATCGGATGACCTTTAGTTGTTTCATCTTTCCACTCCTCCATTCATAAATTGTCGTTCTTCTCTGAAATAATTTTTAAAATAAGTTGAATCGGTATGCAACTTTTCCGGTGTTCCTTGCTCAACGATACATCCTTCTTCAAAAACAAGTACTTGGTCAGCTTGCAGTACATTGTACAAACGATGTGAAATAAACAAAACAATTTTTTCTTTAGCTAATTGTTTTAAAACAGCTAAAATA
>DIDU01000196.1:0-678 GCA_002418295.1 Carnobacterium sp. UBA5792
TACGCGCAACTTAGAATAATCATCGATTTCTAGTATCAAGCAATAGATATAATGGAGCGAGTTCCTTTAAACTCTCGGCTATCTCATCTTCAAGATTATTGAGCTCTATCCCGCGATAAAAAATTTTTCCTAATTGAAACGTACCTCCTTCAAGGCTTTCTTGAAACTGTTTTTGTATCGCTGAATCTTCAAGGTAANNATTTTCTAACTCAGGATCTTGTTGCCGCCAAATATAGTAATCTGCTGTATCGATATGTTGGCTCCATGCAGGAATTGCCTTTAATAAGTGATTGTAATCTTCTTTAGTTCCTTTACGCCTATCGCTTTTATAGTGTTGGAACATCAAATATATTTGGATTTGCTTACAATTCATTAACACAGCTGCACACGCATTTTCTTCTTGGCGTTCAACTCCTCGATAAGCACTCCAAAAGTGGTTTCGCAAGTTCCAACCATTTGTCCAGCTTTCTATTTTAGGTTTTCCAAAAATCTCATCATCTATTAATTGCATACATACTTCGTTTTGTAAATTTTTCCATTTTAACCAAACGGTTTTATAACTATTTTTTATTTCTTCAATTTCTTTTTTAGGGTAATTCTCATTGATCTGTTTGAATGTAAATTCTTTACGATCAAAAATCTTAAAATCCTCTTCTGTAATTTCAATCATTTATTTTT